>JAFATF010000488.1 GCA_019244045.1 Acidobacteriota bacterium | reverse complement strand
CGGTGCGCCCTGCCCTTTCGCCGCGTCTTGCAGCTCGTCCCATTCGCTCTGGGTAAGCTGTAACGTCTTTTTGACGTTGCGGCGTTCGCCGGCGTAGCTGCGCTTATGGCGGGCCATTACAGCGGCTCCTCGCAGGGGCCAGTTAGGGTAATTACCCGGTAATTAGCCATACTGGCTGCTCCTCGTTTGTTCGCAAGCCTAACGTATATAACCTTGCACTCCGGTTAAAAAAGCTGCGCGTCCAACACAACCCGCACCAAAGCCATTTTCTATGATGCTATGCGCGACAACACAGCAAGCGCAGCTGAACGAGCTACGTGTGCTAACGATGTTATGGAATAGAGATCAGATGTTGCATCGGACAAGGCAAACGTGTTGACACAATCAGCACGACTAGCTTTCCTCGTCGAGGATCACGCCGCCCTTGGTCACGTCCTTGCACCAACTTCGCAGTGCTTCGAACACGGCATCCTGCATCGTCATCCGTTTTCCTAAGTCAGCTTGCCTGCGCCACACCACGGCGCGGATTTTCTCGACGTTGGCGACAGTCAGATAGGCGCCGATCATCTGCTTGCCGACACGTGCGGCCGGCTTCCTCGGGCTGGTCAGTTCCTGCCCTTCCTCGTCGGGTTCCCTGCGTCGAGCGGCCATAACCATGCCCCGCATGTTAGTCGAGCTAGGCAATCTATATGATAAAGCACAATCAACCGTTAAAGCGGTGTTAGACTAAACAGCCGAAATAACTCATCCAGCAGTGTCAACACAACCAACCGTGCCAGCCTAGCCCACAGTCCCCTATTTCCAGTCTCGTTTAACTGGGGTATGTATTACATCATGTAATCGTGTGATACTTATACAACCGGCGGCTTCCGGTACTTCTTAAAGAGGTGTTAGACTGAATAGCCGGGATAACTTATCTAGCAGTGCCAACACAACCAACCGCGCCAGCCTAACCCACAGTCCCCTATTTCCAGTCTCGTTTAATCGGAATATGTATCACATCATGTGATCGTGTGACATTCATGCAATCGGCGGCTTCCGGTACTTCTTGAACAGATCGTTGACCGCTTCCGAAAGCAACGCCTGTTTGGTCGTGTCCTGCTCGATCACCAGCATATCAAGCTGGCGCTTGGCGGCGGCGGGCAACCATAATGGCACAGCCTTTTTGCCGGCGCGCGGCCCGGTCGATTTCGGCCGGTTGATCACTGGCCCCGGTGCCTCTGCTGTCTCAAAGGCCCCGCCCGTTTCAATCTGTGGCAGAGCCGGCCGCCGCGCCGATCTCGTCATGATGCCGCTCTCCTTGCCGCCGGTTTCGGGAGCGTCGTGCGCAAATCGAGGTAGCCAGCGAGCGCTTTGTACAGGCCCTCGATTTCCGCTGCGGCCGGACTGTCCGGCGCGAATTCGTGAATGCTCAACCCGCCGGTTACTGCATGGCCAAGCGCTGCATATTGATGGATCGGTTCGGGCAGCACGGTAACGCCGGCCTTTTGCAAATTGGCGCGGGCCTCGTCCACCAGACGATAGCCGTGTGGCGCTGCATTCAATACGACGGCGCGCGGCGTCTTGGTCATGTGCAACGCGATTACAGTAGCGGCCATTGCTTTGAGGTCGAAGAAAGCCGGCCGAGCCGGGATCAGCACAAAGTCGGCGAGCTGCGCCACAGCCGGCGGGTCTTTGTTGGTGTGCGGGGCGGTGTCGATGATAGTGAGACCGGTTCCGGCCGCCTCGGCCTTCCGCAATAATCCCGGCAGCTCCGTGACGGTCGCATGGATCGCATCAAATTTGCGGCCCGGCTCCCGGATCTCGTTCCACGCAAAGGCGCTGCCTTGCGGGTCAACGTCGATGATCGCAACCCGCTGCCCGTACATCGCGGCGCACACGGCCATGTGAACGGCGAGGGTGCTTTTGCCACAACCGCCTTTCTGCGAAATCAGCGCCAAGGTTTCCATGCCATCCCCCCGGTATAACATGATAACATGATGTGATCCTGTGCACCTGAGTCGGCTGCACAGTCAAGAAATCATGCACCGAAAAAAGGCTTGGCAAAAAATTGTGTGGCTCAATGATTTAGCCGCTGTACTAAGAGTGCTGCCCCTGCGCGCTGCGCGGTGACTTATCCTGATCGCCCATGCCAACCTTCACGGACTGTTAACTAACCCCAACTATGGATACGCCTTGAGGCGTTGGCTTGTGAGCGAGATGGAAGGCTTGCCCGGCCTGAAAGCGTAAGCGACGAGGCAGGACAGGACATGGACCATGGCGTTGATCACCGACCTGTGGCGTGAATGCTCAAGCCCCA
>JAFATF010000472.1 GCA_019244045.1 Acidobacteriota bacterium | reverse complement strand
CTGCTGGGACAACGCGCCAATGGAGAGCTTCTTCGGCACTTTGAAAACCGAGCTCGTTGATTACGGCGCGTACCCTGATCGAGATACCGCGCGGCGCGACCTGTTCGCCTATATCGAAGGCTATTACAATCGTCGGCGGATCCACTCCGCTATCGGCTATATCACCCCCGAACAGGCAGACGCAAAATTCTCATAATCCGGTGTCCACTTTTCCGGGGGAAGGTCACCCGCGAGCTCGTCCATGAGGGCAGATCCATCAGCGAGGTCGCCAGGACGTTCAACGTCCACCCGGCAACCATTTACCGCTGCCTCGAAGACGAACAGAGCTTATGACAGTAGGCCGTCCCAATCAGCCGCACGACCCGATACCCTCACCGCCGTGCGTCAGGAAATCTGGGCCGCTCAAGGTTTTTCCATGTCGCTCACCAGATCAGACAGCCGAAAACTCCCGAGCCGCCTGCGCGATGGCATTGCTTGCGCCCTTTGCCACGCCGCATGACCCCGGCACCAAATGGCCAAAGTCGAACTTAGCTCACGCGCTTCTCTAGCGATCCGACTGGCCAGATTGGTACGATCCGATCGGCCATGTCGAGGGTGGACCGCCGATGCGCCACAATAATCCGTGAGATCGGGAGACGGCGAATGGCGTAATTAATTGCCCGCTCGTTCTCTTCATCGAGATGACTGGTTGCCTCGTCGAGCAGTAGGATGCGTGGTCCGCGATAGAGTGCGCGTGCCAGCACAACCCTCTGCATCTGTCCGCCAGACAGCGAGCTGCCCATATCGCCCACCAGGGTCTCATAGCCCATTGGCATCCGTAGGATCTCCTCATGAATGGCGGCAAACCTCGCCACCTGGTGAATCCGCTCCGGATCGGGCGAAGGGCTGAAGCTGGCGATATTCTCAGCTATCGAGCCGGCGAACAGACGATCATCCTGCAGCACGCAACCGATCTGCGCCCGATAAGCCTCAAGTCCAATGGCCTGGAGCGGAACATCATCGATCAGCACGGTGCCTTCTGTCGGGCGCAGCAGGCCGGCGAGAATCTTCAATAATGTCGTTTTCCCGGCGCCCGAGGGTCCGGCAAGCGCAATGCATTCTCCGGGAGCAACATCGAGGTCGAAATCGGCCACCACCCGAGGTTCGTAGTCGCTGTAGCGAAAACTGATACCTCGCGCGCTCAGTCCAGCTTTGCGGCTAATGATCGTCGTGGCCAGTCGGCCGGCGTGACTTGCATCACCCCTCTCCTCGGTTTCGGCAAGGGCAATGTCCGCGATCCGCTCGCCATGCACGGTTAGGGTCCCCAGGTGCACGATGGTATCGAGGAATTTGCCGACCCGTTGAGAGAACTGGTCCTTGTAAGCAAGAAACGCCACCAACATTCCGGCTGTGAGCATACCCCCCATCACTGCGCGTGCGCCGAAGAAGATAACGACGATACGATCCAGCCCGAAGAGCAAGGTGCTACAAGTGGTGAAAATCAAGTCGATCTTGCCAACCCGCAGCTCGGAGCCGACTCGGTCTACCAGATAGTTGTTCCAAATGCCCTGCCGGCGGTCACCGATAGCCAGCGCCTTGATGCTTGCCATTCCGCGCAGCGATTCAAAAAAGTGCGAGCTTTCGCTCGCAGCATATACCACCGCCTCCTCGTTGGCCCTGCGATAGAGTTGGTAGGCAAGACAGCGTGTTACAGCGTAAATGCCGGTCGTGAGTATAGCCAGACATGCCAGCCAAGGATCGTAGAGCCACATCATGACTACGAGTACAAAGGCCATCACGCCATCGACCACCGGGGAGATCGAGGCGGTACTTAATGTCTGCTGAATCTTGTCGATTGAGGCAAAGCGCGATGCCACATCGCCCGCATGCCGACGCTCGAAAAAACTGAGCGGCAGCTGAAGCAAATACCTAAAGAGGCTCAATTTCCATTGCAATGTCAGGCTAGAGCCTGCAACCATGATGGCCCAAGAGCGTACAAAGTCGATCACTGCGCGACAGGTGAGCACCAGCCCGAGGCCGAGCACGACCAAGGTCAGCAGGTCACGGTCGTCGGACACCACGACATCATCCAGCACAAGCTGGAAGCCGATCGGAATCGCAAGGCCGATGACCTCCAGCACCAGCGACATCGTCAGCACCTGGGCTGCTACCGCCCCGAACCGATCCGTGCGGCGCAGCAAGTCCCAGATCCGAACTCGCGCACGATCAGTCTTCCGCTCGAAACTATCGGTCGGCCAGCCTTCGAGCACGACGCCAGTAAAGCGTTTATTAACCTCCTGCATTGGCACGTTTCGACGACCCACGGCGGGGTCATTGATGACGATGCTGCGTCTGAGCACTCGGATGAGCACGACGAAATGGTTGTGGTCCCAATGGAGAATGCAGGGCAACCGCAGCTCCCGCAGGTTTTTCAGGTCGGCGCGTATCGCACGTGTGGCGAGCCGCATACCTGAGGCGATCCGAATGAGGTCATGCAAAGTCGTGCCTCTGAGCGACAGATTATAGCTCTGTCGCAGTGCTGGCAGATCGACGCGGTAGCCGTAGCGCCCCCCAATCATGGCCAGGCACGCAAGGCCGCATTCCGCCGTCTCAGTCTGTAAAATCAATGGCGTCCGGCCTCCGACGATCGCTGCAGCCTGTAACAAGCGGTCGGAAAGTTTCATGTGATTCCCCGGATTTTAGAGCCGATGCGCGATGCGGCCGACGTCATATAACGGCTCAACGATCCACTGATAAAGCGGCCGCCGATCAAGTATGGCATAGCCTTGCACCTGCATATTGACCGGCAGCTTACGGTTCTTTCCATACACATTGACAAATTGGCTGTCGGGCTTAACGATCACGCGATAGAATGGACCAGTATCCTTAGTGGGTAACAATCCAAGCGTTGCACTGTGGTTGGAGGGCTGTGCTCCCATCATCAGACTTTGAACCTCCTCCGGAGTCAGGGCGGCATCCGAGACCGCGACCACTGTACCCCAGTATTCGCCGAACTTCTGATACGGAAAAGCGCTGTACCGCAGCAGCACGCGGTCGCCCTGGTGAATGAATCCGATCGCATTACTTGGAGCTAGGAGCTCGGCTCGCATAGCTGCATGCTTAGGAACAATCTTCATCATCGGCGCACCGCTACCGACCACTTGCCCTGGATGCCCGATGATTGCGGTTACCACCCCAGCTTCCGGTGCGCGGACCTCGATCGAACGACGCGCTTCGCTGTTCGCCAACTTCTCGTCGATGTCGAAAATTCTATTCTTTAGCCCATCGATTTCGTCAGCCGTCGAGATCCCGATAGATGTCAGTTGGTACTGTGCATCGTCCAACTCGCCGATCAGTCGTAGCTTGCTGCCCTCAAGATCCTCTAACTTGGATTGCGCCTGCATCCAGGCTTGCTCACGCGCCTCCATTTCATTCAAAGTCGCCTGACGCCGTTCGAGTAAATTCAAGAATAAATTGTATTCCTTATTAATGGTCTCATAAAAGCTTTGATGCAGAATGATCTGTCCGCTGATTTGGCCAATCTGCATGTTCAGATTATCGATTTTTTTTCGCAATTGCCTTTGGATCTCTTCATCAATTTGCGTTTTACGCTCGGCCTCTCGGGTGAGCATTTCACGTTCGGCGGTTTCTGCATTGATGATCTGCTGCTGGGTCTTGCCGCCCTTGGTGGTAGTGTCCATATCTAATGTGTATAGTAGGGTATCCTTCTCAACAGTCTCGCCCTCCTGTACTGCGAGCGTTGCAATCCAGCCAGCGGACGGCGAGGAGACCGCGATCAGACCCATCCTTGGCAGAATCGTACCTTCCATATTGATTCGGCGTGCATAGCTACCGAACGTGATCAAGGCCGCGATAGCAGCTGCAAGTACGATCGATGCAAAACTCGCGAACGCCGCGGGAACACCCAGCGCCAGCATAGGCCGTCCTTGCCATGCCAGCTCGCGCGCTTGCAACGATTCTGGCCGAAACAGACCTCGCTGAAAAGTATTTGTCATTGTCATAGCACTACGTTTTCCGGGCTGACCTGCGCAAGGCCTCCGCGATGACATCGTCAACTTGATCGGCTGTGGCATGCACCTGGATAACCAGTTAAGGCAAGCTGGTGGTTTACATCGTCATGGCAACCCTGCTGACTTCTGCCCAGATTTGGAATGCGTGGGTCCCGGCGGCTCGGTGGTCGGCGATGGTGATGTGATTGCGGTGGAGATAAACAGTTGTTGATCTGATCATGGGCAGAAAGGAAGCGCTGCGCCTGACCGGGCGATTTAAACCATTTCATTTGTCGCTCTCGCTGCCGGATTGGTTGGTGCGAAATTTCCGCCCGGTTCTCAGGCACTTGCTGGTGATGCTCGCCGCCGGGCATGATCTCCGTCTTTGCTGTGCCGTAGCTGGCAAGCCTGTCGGTGATCATGACGCAGGGCGATTGCATCTGCTTTTCAGCAGCTTGCGCAGTAGCCGCTTGACCGCTTACTTGTCGCGGCGGTGTTGGACCAGAATATCGAGCACGATCCCGGTCTGGTCCACGGCGTGCCACAGCCAGTACGTGACTCCGCAAATCTTGAGCACGACCTCATCGAAATACCATTTGTCGCCGATCCGTGGCGGGCGACGACGGATCTGGCTGGCAAACGACTGGCTGAGTTTGCGCGCCCACTGTCCTATAGCTGAAGATGATGCCGCGGGCCGCCAGCATCTCCTCAACCATGCGCAGGCTCAACGGGAACCGAAAATAGAGCCATACCGCGTAGCTGATGATCTCAGCGGGGTAACGATGGACGGCATAAATCGGATCGCGAGGTGTCGTCATCCCGCCCCTTTACCTGACCAACCCGGCTCCACCAAGCCCGCTCCCGGTCAACTTGACGGTGCCCAACCACCTGCCGTTCCTAGCAGTCGCCTGACGCGGCGCGGTCCCGATCTTCGGCCGACTCACCTGAACGACGCAGTGACCTCAGTCTCAACCGTTGCGGGTTATAGATATGGAGCTTCGTTTGACGCAAGCCGGGCTGCGCAGTAAAACCCCGGATCTCGTGCGTCAGGAGTTCTATGGGCTGATCCTAGCGCATTTCGCCATTCGCAGCCCTGATGCACGAGGCGGCCTTGCAAGCCGATGAGGATCCAGACAGGCTCTCGTTTCTTCATGCCGTCCGCGTCGTGCGCCGCAAACTCGCCGCTTTTGGCGCTTTTCCCCCCGGAGCAGAGAGCGG
>JAFATF010000063.1 GCA_019244045.1 Acidobacteriota bacterium | reverse complement strand
ACCGCCGATTACAGCGCCTGTGTCACGATTGGCCAGCTCGAGGAGCGCGGCCCGAACGGCGAGCTGCCGGGTTTGTATCTCCTTCACGCGTGGCATGGGCGCGTTTCGTTCAGTGAATTAAAGCGTCAGGCCAAACAATTCGCCCGGCAGTTCCGGCCCGATGCGGTCGTGATCGAGGACGCCGCCTCGGGCCAAAGTTTGCTCCAGGAATTGCGCATCGACACCGACCTGCCGTTGCAGCCGGTCAAGGTCGCCGGCGACAAGCTGGTGCGGGCTGCGGCGGCGGAACCCACCATCTCAGCCGGACGTGTCATGGTGCCGGAAGGCGCGCCTTGGGTCGAAGAATTCCTGCGTGAGGTGTGCGCATTCCCGGCGGCCCCCCACGACGACTTTGTCGATAGCCTGGTCCACGCGATCGTGCACTTGCGTTCGGACCCGACGTACAACTGGCGGCGCTGGGTGCGCGACCAGGCAATTATCGCCGCGGCGCGCGACTACTCGGCCGAAGCGGCGGCGCTGCGGTTCGGGATGGAGGTCGATGAGATCGAGGAAATCGTCCGCGATTACGACGACGCCGGCCGCGAGCTGATTGAGGAATACGAGCGGCGCAGTCGGCTGCACGATCCCTACTGGCGCTGCTATCACTGCGGGCAAGAAATCGTGCCCGGCACGTCGGTGACGGACAATATGATTCATCGCTTCCATAAGGACTGCGCCACCAAGCGGCGACAGTTGGGCTTGCCGATTTGACCAGCTTCACATGAGCCATTGCCGGTTGTGGCAGACCGCCCACACGTCATCGAATATCTCGCGCGCCCAATTCGCCTGTTGCGCGAAGGTTTCGAGCGAAGCGACGGTCCAGCCCGCCAGCAGATCAGGGCCGGCCAGGCAGTCGAGTTCCGGGAGGCCGATCTCGCGTTCGTGCGGGCGGAACTCGTGATGGGCGAGCAGGATGCGGTTGGGGCCGATGCGGACCACGCTCAATTTCGAGTCCATGTTAACCGGAGACTAGCACGTCATGGCTTGGCGCTCTTCTAGCGATAATGAAACGGTCGACGGAGTGCCACTGCGCCAATTAGAGCGGCTCATACAACAACCTCGGCAGATACCGCGTGAAGGGACCCGACCGCCAACCAGGAGAGAGAAAATTGCCGAAGGGGTTTCCGCTTCTTCCGCAATTCCACCCGCAATATTTCCGCAGAAAGGGTTTGTATGGCTTGAGGACCTGGTCGGTAATCGAGCGATTCGGATCACCGAACAGGTTGAATTCCACCTTCTTCTCGAGCCTGTGCCCCCTCAGCGTCTCAATGATGCCTTTGGTCGACAACCGCTCGTGAACGAAGAGGGGCAGAGTGGGCACGTCGAACGACAGTCGCTCGGCCTTGCCCGCCCAGTTCAGAAACGGCTTGCTGATGGCCTTGAGACGCTGGGCGGCATCCTTGGCCTTCTCGATAGAGCCCGTCTCCAGAATATCCCGGATGAGTGCCTCGCCAGCTTCACGCGCATGATTCTGCCCGTCCCAATCAAGCGCGGGTGACAGCGACGAATCGACCGATAAGTGACGGCTGGTTTGCGCTTTTTGAACTGCGCCTGAGTGCCGACCTCAGGCCTCAGCGGACTCTCCGCATCTTGATGCCGATAGTTCTCAGCGCTCTTCAACGGTTTCCTTCGGTTCTTAGCTTGCGCCATTCGATCTCCGAACTGAAAGCAGACTGGATGCTGTTACATCGACGACATTACGTTGAATGAGGGCGTAGAAAGTCGACGTCGAATCAGGGCGTAGAAAGTCGACCGCGCGGTCTCTCACACGACTCGTCGAATTCAGTACACAACAGTTGTCTCAACTTCGGATCCCCCCGATTGAAGGCGTATGCGCGCCGGTAATTGGGCACTCAACTCTCAATCTGCGCAATAACGCGGACCATACGACCGCCGACAGGCAACCTCTCCATATAGTGCTTGCCGCTGAATCCAGCGCTTCGGGATCCAGCGTGTCGAAGCTTTTTGATGAACCGGCTGTCGAGCAACAAGGCACCAGCCCGCTTTCTGGACCAGTTTCTCTAGACACGTTCATCAGATGTCCAGTTAGATGAGCTGCGCGGCACCACCACCAGAGAGGTACAGTGGCAACAACCGTAACGAATCCACCTCGGCGTGCGGCATTCCGTCGCAACGTAATCCCCCACGTTAGACCGCCCGGTTTGTTGCGTGAAAAAACGGCCCATCGAACGCCTCGCGGAACGGCAATACGCATTGACAACAGTGTGATCACCACGAACGAACCTTGGGCGCAAGCTTTGTGACCAGCGCACAATATCGGCGATTTTCTCAGATGGAACGAGCCTTCCGAATACAGCAAAAGCCTTGAACGCGTGTTGCGCGACCTCAAGAAGATCAAGTGAAATGGCCCGCCCTGCCCTTTTTTCCCGACCGCCACAGGCTAATTCAGGATTATCTCAGTCACCCCGAACAAACTCTCGCATTTTGTCTTCTTTTGTCGAGGGACACCAACGCCGAGGAAACGCAAGTCTAAACGGTCGTTCCGCTTTTGCCCACGTACCTGCCTTTATCGCCGCTGCCGTTCGGCCGGTGATCGACTCCCCCCTTCCTGCAGCAAGGGC
>JAFATF010000445.1 GCA_019244045.1 Acidobacteriota bacterium | reverse complement strand
AACGGCGAATTCGCAAACCTGTTCCTGGCAGAATCAGGAAACTCGCACAAGCGATCTCCTCGAAGAGAGTACCGACCCGGGACCTGTGATTCGCGAGTCCGATGCTGTTCGCGCTGCCGATTGCGTCAACCAAGCCTTGCAGGCGGGGGCGCGGCTGTCTGTCGGGGCCGCCCTCGTGGTTCGCTGCTGAAAGCGAGGGTTCTTACCGGCAGCAACGCCCGACATGCGCGTCAATGGGGAGGAGATCTTCGCGCCCGTGCTTAGCGTTGAATCCTAAAAGGATGCCGCGGCGGCGATCCGGTCGCCCAAGCACTCGCGTTATGGGCTGCAGGCAGGCCGCAATGCAAAACTGCTGTTCCACGCCTTCGAAGAGCTGGAGCTCGGAGGTCTGGTGGCGGGTGATGTGCCGAGTTTCCGCATCAACCACATGCCTTGCGGAGGGCAAAAGATTGTGGCATGCGACCCTGAAGGGCTGCGCCATGCGATTGAGGAAATGACCCCACCGAAGCTGTTGGGCATTGATCTGCGTTCAGGTCTTTCGAGCTACTTGCTCGTGGGCGGCGACAGCTTCTCGGCTTTGCTGGGATGGCAGCGGCCTTCGCTGCTCGCACAATGAATTTGTCGCGCCACCCTCGAGCGCCTTGCAACAAATATCCTACGGCTTGCTATAATCACAAGTTTTGGTGAGCGCCGTCACGATCATCTGGGAGTGCTAAACCCAGTTTGGTTGCGCCCTATGGCCCGGGATCTCGGCGAGGATCCCCCGTACGATTCGACCTTTCATCGATGGCCCAGATCTTCCATCCGAGTACCAATACCATCTCGCGTGCCACCATCTTCGGAGCGGTATTCATTATTGCTTTCGGGTTTTGGATGGCCTTGAAGATCGAGCGGTCTCCCTTCGTCACCTACGCCGGCGTAGCGCGACCGCAACCGGTTCCATTCAGTCATAAGCATCATGTCTCCGGCCTCGGCATCGATTGCCGTTATTGCCACACTTCGGTCGAGAACTCCCGCTTTGCCGGCATCCCGCCTACCAAAACCTGCATGAATTGTCATGCGCAAATCTGGACTAAGGCGCCCATGCTGGAGCCGGTACGCGAGAGCTATCGCACGGGCAAATCGCTGGTTTGGACTCGGGTCAACGATTTGCCCGATTTCGTTTACTTCGATCACAGCATTCATATCAATAAGGGGGTGGGTTGCAATACCTGCCATGGTCCGGTCGACAAGATGCCCTTTATGTACAACTACGCCTCGCTGCACATGGAGTGGTGTCTTGACTGCCATCGTGCGCCGGAAAAAAATCTCCGGCCGCGTGACCAGGTGTTCAATATGCGCTACCAGCCGCCCACCCCGGACAGCCCGGTCGGTATCGATGGCAGGATGTTTTTCGACCAGCAGTCGTTGGGCCTATACCTGGTCAGCAAGTACAAGTTGCGCACGGTGACCGATATCACCAGCTGCAGTACTTGTCATCGCTAAACGTTCGATAAACCTGATCCTCCGAGGCTCGGAGGGCAATGACAGAACGGGAAAACCAAATGCGGGAGGTATGTCCGGGCAAGAGAGGCAAACTCGACTGGGGGGAGATTCGCCGGCGGCTTGAGCAGACCAAGGGCCCTGAATATTGGCGCAGCCTCGAAGAGCTCGCGGCCAGTCACGAATTTCGCGATCTCATGGGCCGCGAGTTCCCCCGCGGCGCCTCCGAGTGGCTCGACGGACTTTCGCGTCGCGGCTTCCTCAAACTTATGGGAGCCTCGCTGGCGCTGGCGGGCCTGGGTGCCTGCACCAAGCAACCGCTTGAGCCGATTGTTCCCTACGTGAAGCAGCCGGAGGAATTCGTTCCCGGGCGTCCGCTTTTTTACGCCAGTGCATTCACGATGCGCGGCTACGCAACGCCCATTCTGGTGGAGAGTCATCTCGGTCGCCCGACCAAGATCGAAGGCAACCGGGAGCACCCGGCCACCGGCGGGGGAACCGATGCCTTTGCGCAGGCTTCGCTGCTCGATCTCTACGACCCCGATCGTTCGCAAACCATCACCTATCTGGGCGATCCTTATTCCTGGTCGTCTTTCCTGGCTGCATTTCGCGGGCCGCTGGCGGCGCAAAAGGCGGTGCAAGGTTCGGGCATCCGCATTCTTACCCAAACCGTCTCCTCGCCAACTCTGGCCGATCAGCTGCGGGCCTTTCTCAAGCTGTATCCGGCAGCCAGGTGGCATATATATGAGCCCGTCAATCGCGATCATGCCTATGGGGGAGCGCAAATGGTCTGCGGGCAGCCGCTCGAGACCCAATACAGACTGGAGAAGGCTGACGTTATCCTTTCGCTCGATGCTGATTTCCTCTACGGCGGCTATCCCGGATTCACCCGCCTGGCCGCCGATTACGCCTCCCGCCGGCATCCCGAGCAGGCGATGAACCGGTTATACGTAGTCGAGAGCACGGCAACCTCTACCGGAGCCAAAGCGGATCATCGCCTGCCCTTGCCGGCGGGGCGAATCGAGCAATTCGCGCGCACTTTGCATCGCGTGCTCGAAAGCAATCGCGAGGAGGGGCTTGGCGCGGCCGAACAGCAACCGCTGCTCTCGGCAGTGGCGCGCGATCTGAGGGCTCATCGTGGTCGAAGCGCTGTGATCGTGGGAGACAATCAGCCGCCCGTCGTACATGCCTTGGGACATCTGATCAATGAAACCCTGGGCAATGTGGGGCAAACGCTTGTCTATACGGATCCGGTCTCGGCCAGTCCGGAAAACTCAATGGACTCGGTGCGCGAGCTGGTCTCCGACTTACGCGGCGGCAAGGTGGACATGCTGATCATTCTCGGGGGAAATCCGGTTTATGATGCCCCCCGCGATTTGGATTTCGCCGATGCCCTCAAAAACTCCAGAGTTCCACTGCGCATACATCTTGGTCTCTATCAGAACGAGACGGCGGAGCTCTGTCACTGGCATCTCAACGAAGCGCATTACCTTGAAGCCTGGGGCGATACGCGCTCGTATGACGGAACCGTCAGCATCATCCAACCACTGATCGCGCCGCTTTACGATGGCAAGAGCATGTATGAATTCATGGCCTTGCTGTCGGGCCAGTCGGAGGCGGCCGGTTACCAGCTGGTGCAAGGCTATTGGCAAAAGCAGCATGGGGTGGCGGATTTTGATAGCTTCTGGCGGCGGGCGCTGCACGATGGATGGATCGCGGGCACAGCCTTTGCCCCCCGGACCGCCGTGGCCAAAGCCGCCAATCTGCCGGCTGCGGCGAGCCCGCAGGCGGAAGCGATCGAGATTAATTTTCGGCCCGACCCCACTATTTGGGATGGACGCTTCTCAAATAATGCCTGGCTGCAAGAACTGCCCAAGCCCATGAGCAAAATGACCTGGGATAATCCGGTCTACATCGCTCCCGCCATGGCCGCCCGGTTGAAGGTCGAGAAAAAGGATCTGGTTGAGCTGGAACTCGGGGGCAGGAGGATTCAGGTCCCGGTGTGGGTGCAAGCCGGACAGCCGGACAATACCGTTACGGTGTTTTTGGGCTACGGGCGCAGGAGGGCCGGGCGCACGGGCACAGGCTTCGGCTTTGATTTTTATGAGCTGCGAGCGGGCGCGCTTCCATGGTTCACCACCGGAGTCGGGATCCGGAAGATAAGCGGCTCCTATGATTTGGCGTCGACGCAGGGCATGCAGAGCATGGATGCAGAGATCGGGGAGCGGCCCTTAGTGAGGGAAACGGATCTCGACGAGTACCGCAGAAATCCAAATTTTGCTCAAGAGCAAGAGCCGGCGAAGGACGAGACCCTCTATCCCGTTCTCCCCGGCTTTGACTACGCCAAAGAGCCGTACGCGTGGGGCATGGCCATCGACCTCAACGCCTGTGTAGGTTGCAACAATTGTATTGTTGCCTGCCAAGCGGAAAACAACATTCCCGTGGTCGGCAAAGAACAGGTAATTCGTGGCCGCCACATGCACTGGTTGCGGGTCGATACCTACTACCAGGGGGATCGTGATGAGCCGCGAGCCTTCTTCCAGCCGGTGCCCTGCATGCAGTGTGAACATGCGCCCTGCGAGGTGGTCTGTCCCGTGGGCGCAACCGTTCACAGCACCGAAGGCTTGAATGATATGGTGTACAACCGCTGCGTGGGCACGCGCTATTGCTCCAACAACTGTCCCTACAAGGTGCGGCGCTTCAATTTCCTGCGTTTTCAGGATTGGGACACCCCGCAGTTCAAAATGATGCGCAACCCGAACGTGACTGTGCGCAGCCGTGGCGTAATGGAAAAGTGCACCTATTGCATTCAGCGCATCACCCAGCATCGGGTCGACGCAGAACGCGCCGACACTCTGATCAAGGATGGCGAACTTGAAACCGCCTGCCAACAGTCCTGTCCCACGCGGGCCATCATCTTCGGCAACATCAACGATCCCCACAGCAAGGTAGCCCAACTCAAGCGCTCGCCACGCAACTACTCACTGCTCGGCGAGTTGAATACCCGGCCGAGGACGACCTACTTGGCGGAGATCCGCAACCCAAGTGCGCAACCGCGGTCGGCCGGGCAAGCCGTCCCTGCGGGCCAGTCGGAGCACAGCTAGCGAATGGACCGGGAAACCCAAGTGACCGAGCGCCGCCGGGCTCCGGTGATCCAGCCGGGTTACACCTTCGCCACTATCACGGACAAGATCAGCTCCATCGTGCTGGCGCGACCGGTCACCAACAGCTGGCTGGTGGGCTTCGGCTTTGCCGGACTGATCACCATGATGTTGCTCTACGCCATCGGCTACCTGTTCGTGCGGGGCGTGGGAATTTGGGGGGTCAACATTCCCGTTGCCTGGGGATTTGCCATCGTCAATTTTGTGTGGTGGATCGGCATTGGTCATGCCGGCACCTTGATTTCCGCCATTCTGCTCCTGCTCCGCCAGCAATGGCGCAATTCGATCAACCGTTTCGCGGAAGCGATGACTCTGTTCGCGGTGGCCTGCGCCGGCCTGTTCCCGCTGCTCCACCTGGGCCGTCCTTGGCTGTTTTATTGGCTCTTTCCATACCCGAACAGCATGACCTACTGGCCGCAGTTCCGTAGCCCCCTGGTGTGGGATGTATTCGCCGTCTCGACCTATTTCACCATCTCCTTGGTTTTCTGGTTTATCGGCCTCATACCGGATTTGGCGACCTTGCGGGATCGCGCCGAAAACAGGTGGGCGGCGATGATTTACGGCATTTTGGCCATGGGTTGGCGGGGCTCGGCACGCCACTGGAAGCGCTACGAGAAGGCTTATCTGCTGCTTGCCGGGCTGGCGACCCCCCTGGTGCTGTCGGTCCATACCGTAGTCAGCTTTGATTTTGCCATCGCTATTCTTCCCGGTTGGCACACCACCATCTTCCCGCCCTATTTTGTGGCCGGCGCCATCTACTCAGGCTTCGCCATGGTGTTGATGCTGGCGATACCGATTCGCAAATGGTATGCCCTGGAAGACTTCATCACCATTCGCCACCTCGAAAACTCCGCCAAGGTGATGCTGGCCACTGGTTTGATTGTGGCCTATGGCTACGCGACGGAAGCGTTTATGGGCTGGTACAGCGGGAACGACTTGGATGCGTTTCTCTTGTGGAACCGCCTGCACGGACCGTATCACCTCACCTATTATGCGCTGCTTTTCGCCAACGTAGGCTTTCCGCAAGTCCTCTGGTTTCGCAAATGGAGGACCCGCCCGGGGCTTCTCTTCCTGGTTTCGGCCGTGATCTTGACCGGCATGTGGATCGAGCGTTTTGTCATCGTGGTCATCAGCCTGCATCGCGATTTCCTGAATTCATCCTGGGGGATGTATTACCCCACCAAGTGGGACTGGATGACGTTCATCGGAACGCTGGGGTTCTTCTGCTTCGCATTTTTCCTGTTTGTGCGCATCCTGCCCATGATCTCCATCTTTGAAATGCGCACTTTATTGCCAGAAGCGGAGGTCAAAGAAGCGGAATGAAGCGCACTCCCATATACGGGCTCATGGCCGAGTTCGCAACTCCCACCGACATCGTCTCGGCCGCCAAACGCACCCATGAAGCCGGCTATCGCAAGATCGATGCCTATTCTCCCTTTCCGATCGAGGAGTTGGCCGAAGCCATCGGTTTTCATCGTGAAGACGTGGCCCTGGTCACGCTGATTGGCGGGTTGCTGGGCATGTTCGGGGGATACATCCTGCAGTATTGGATTCATGCCATCAGCTATCCCACGAATGTTGGGGGACGCCCATTTAATTCCTGGCCTGCCTTCATTGTGGTGACCTTCGAGATGACTATCCTGTTCGCCGGATTGTCTGCCGTCTTCGGAATGTTGGCGCTGAATGGCCTGCCCATGCCCTATCATCCCGTCTTTAATGTTGCGCGTTTCGCCTTCGCCACCAAAGATCGCTTTTTCCTGATTATTTTCTCCTCCGACGCAAAGTACGATGCGGCCGAGACCCGGCGTTTTCTCGAGAGTTTGGAGCCGCGATCGATATCGGAGGTTCCCAGCTGAGTTATGGGCGATCTGCGACAGCTCGCCGCTCTGGTTGCGCTGGTTCTCCTGGCGGGATGCCGCCAGGACATGCACAATCAGCCGCGTTTCAAACCGCTGGCGGAAAGCGATTTCTATGGCGACCTGCGCTCGGCACGCCCGCCGGTGGAAGGCACGGTGGCGCGCGGAGAACTTCAGGCCGATTCTTATTACGCCACCGGCATGCTAGCCGGAACCAGCACGCCGGGCGACTACATGCCCTTCCCAATCACCCGGCAAGTTCTCGACCGCGGCCGGGAGCGCTTCGACATTTACTGCGCTCCCTGCCATTCGCGGCTGGGAGATGGCAATGGGATTGTGCCTACCCGCGGCTTCGCGCGCAAGCCGCCCTCCTTTCATATTGAACGATTGCGCAAGGCGCCGCTCGGTTACTTCTTCGACGTAATGACGCATGGCTTCGGCATGATGCCAGATTACGCCTCGCAAATCTCCGCAGCCGACCGCTGGGCGATCGTCGCCTATGTGCGCGCTCTCCAGTTCAGTCAGAATGCAACCCGGCAGGAGATCCCCGCGGGTCAGGCGGTGCCTTCCCCGCCGCCGGAATTTCGCGGTGAACCGCCAAACGGGGGCGTGCTTCCCGAACTCAAGCCGCCAACCGCCGCAGAGGAAAGGAAATGAGCAGCACGGTGTTCATGAATCCGGCCGATCTGATGGCGCCATCGGCGGCGCAAAGAATCCAGATGCGCTCGTTGTGGATCGGCCTCTTCTTCGTCGTGCTCTCGCTTGTCGGGGCGCTGGTCAGCCCACACGAGCAGTTCTTGCATGCCTATCTGCTCGCCTTCGTGGGATGGCTGGGGTTGAGCCTGGGCAGTATGGCATTCCTGATGTTGTGGTATTTGACCGGCGGACGGTGGGGAATCACCGCCCGGCGCATTGTCGAGGCCGGTGCCCGCACCCTGCC
>JAFATF010000717.1 GCA_019244045.1 Acidobacteriota bacterium | reverse complement strand
TTTGACCAGGAGCATCATGTTGACGAATTCCTGACGATTTGTGACACGCATTCGTCGGTCATTCCCGGAGAGAGCTACAGCAACCTGGACTCGACTGAGAAGCGCCTGCGAAATATTGCTTATTTGCAACACCGAGCGCAGGCACTCGAGAGGGAAAAGCGGGAGCGTAGGCACGCCGAGAATTCTCTCCGCCTTTGCGAAGCCGAGCTGACTGCCATGCTGGAGAACGCACCTGAAGGAGTGGTGCGCGTGGGCCCGGACCAGAAGATCTGCTGGGTTAACCGTGCCGTACTTGACCTGCTCCGCTGCGCTTCGGAGGAGTGTGTGGGTCATCCTTTTTCCGAATTCTACGTCCGCCGCAACGATTTTTCCCCATTTTGGCGGAAGCTGATCTCGGGCGAGGAGGTTCGAAACTTTTCTGCCGAGCTGCGCTCGAGAGATGGTTCTGTGAAGCACGCAATGATTCACGCCCATGCAGTTTGGCAGCAAGGCAAGCTCATCGAGGGACGTTGTTTTGTGCGTGATATGACGGAGCAGCGCAGCGCGGAGATGGCGCTGCGCGACAGCGAGGCTCGCCTGCGCAACACGAAGGACGAGCTCGAGCATATTGTGCAGCGACGCACTTTGGCTCTGCGCCGGCTCTCGTCCCAGGTGCTTGGCCTGCAGGACGCCGAGCGCCGTCGTATTGCGCGCGAGTTGCACGACAGCCTCGGGCAGTATTTGGCTGTTCTTAAGCTGAATCTTGAAATGCTCCGTGACAACACGAGCAACCATGAGCTTTGGGCAGAATCGGAGAAGTTAACCGAGCGCTGCATCAGCGAAATGCGCACACTTTCCTATCTTCTGCACCCGCCCATGATAGATGAAGCCGGACTTGCTTCAGCGGCCCGCTGGTATATCGACGGATTCGGGGAGCGCAGCGGCACCAAGGTGGGCCTTGATGCTGCCGAGGATTTCGGGCGCTTGCCCGGGCATGTGGAAGTCGCTCTCTTCCGAATTCTGCAGGAAGCTTTGACCAACGCCTACAAGCATGCCAAGGCTTCTGCTATTGCGGTGCGAATGGTTCGTGAGGCCAGCCGAGTAATCCTCGAAATCAAGGACGATGGCCAGGGTATTTCGCCGGAGGTGTTGGAACGCTTCGCCGAGACCGGAACGGGAGCGGGGGTAGGTCTCACCGGCATGCGGGAACGAGTCTGTGAACTCGGCGGGCAGCTCTCCTTGCAATCGACGGAACGGGGTACGGCGGTTCAAGTGAGCGTTCCTGCTCCCCACCCTTTGTAGCGGTTGTCGCAAAGCTTGGGGGGCGAGGACCGGACGCTAACCGGAGGTCCGAACGGGTGGCATAAACATCTCGCAGGGATGGAGGAGCCGTTTTGGTTATGAGCTTGCTGTTCGTGAGCTAGATCTACCTTCCCGTAATAGCCATTCTGGCGCCGTGCATCCAGCCAGGTCTTCTGCTTGACTGCTACCCGATTCACGATTTCGCCTGGACCGTCATAAGCTTACAGCAGCGCAATTCCGATCAGCAATTTTTGTCCTGACCATGATCGTGCTCGCCAATCACTTAAGATGGCCTGTTCCCTCCAGCACTGGAGGGTATTTACCCGATTCCTGCGGGCGCATAACACCTTTCCACTTCCGGTAAACGTTCAAGACGGCAAAAGTCCAAAAAGGAACCAGATCGACTCCGGGCACGAGTTCGGCGGCAAATGCAGGGAGAAACTCCCAGTGCCAGCCAAGCAGATGAACCAACACGGCGGCGACCAGGACATCGAGCACATCATCGACGGGCGACAAGGCACCTTCAGCAAACAGGGGAAACACAAAAATTTGAAGCGCATCCGCCACCATGGCTAGACCCATCGCGATCCGAAAACAGGAGCGTGATGAAAGGGCCATCGGCTCCGTTACGACCGGAGTTGCATTCATAATTAACTCGCTTGAGGGCAGCCTCTGTCCATGCCTCGCCGCCCGGATACCATCATGGTCCGGTTGCGGACTGCCACTATATGTCTAACAGCTTATTTTATCTGGAACAGAAAACGCCCGCTTTCCCGGCCGCCTGATTTGGGTAGGGAATATAAGGCATTGCCACCCAATCTTTTGGAAGCCACGAGTGCCAGCCCGCTCGAATGGGCTCGTTTCAAGCACTAGGCCCGAGGCTTTCAACATTTCGGCGGACTTGATCAGAGATCCCACACATCCCGTTGCCATCCCCTGCTAGAACTCTGTGCCAGAATGGCAGCTTCTGACTATTAGCCCAGGCCCTGCTTCTCGGATGCTTGCCATCTGGATTTCGCTGACCGGGGCGCCTCGGCCATCACGTTCGCCTGTTGACCTCCAGCCCGGCTCTCGCTGAAGCGGTTTTTCGGAATGACTGGCGAACGCTCGATGTTTAGAGCTCAGTTTAGAGCTCAGCCTCGCACTTCGGTCGCAGACATCAGTGCGCGTGCAGGACGCATCCCTGGCCAGTCGCATCGAAAGCCTTGTTGCTCCAAAGCGGCTGCACGGCAAAGTTGGTCTTCCTGTTCATGGGCACGTTGGCGAGATTGGTCCACGCGCACTTGTCGCCGTTCTCGTTACCTTGAGCGTCGTTCCAGCCGTCTTGCACTGAGGCGAAATTATCAGGATCGGTTGCGGCTTCAGAATACTCGTGGCCGACGACAATGCTGTAGCCATCGAAGACGCCGTGCCCAAAGCTGTCGCTCACCTTGTTTACCGAGTTCATGCCGCAACCGCCTTGTCCGATGACGGGCCAACTTGCGTTGAGAAAGGGAATGAACGCGTACTGCAGACGGTAGGGATTGCCCAAGCCATCGATACTTGTGGTTTGCGTGTGATACCCGCAGTAGACCGGCTCGCCGGTAGCAATTGTCGTGGGCGGTGTAAGAACGATGTAGGTCGCCAGCGGATCATACCTAAAATGCGCTGAAGCGCGCATTGCCTCCATGGCGATTGGATCGTTTGCCAGGTTCTCGGCCAACCCGAGCGCAACAATGTCGCTCGGAACCGGGGTTGGGTCAGTCCATACACCTTTGAGCTGGTAGCTCGGGTTGCCAATGTAAGTGCCGCCCCCGACGGCTGCGCAACTGGTGGTCCCTGCGGGCACATTTTTGCAATACTCCGTTTGTATGGCCGCCCACGAAGTACCACCCAGGTTCGTAAGGAAAGATTTCACGTAATTCTCGAGCGTGCTGCTGGCGAATAAGCGTCCATTGGCATCGATTGTGGTAAAACCGCTGGTCCACTGCGCCCCCCAGAAGATCAGGTAAACAGCGGGTCTGGTTTCGACTCCGATAGCCCCGGAGCCGGCATTGCCGCCGTGATAGATGAGGTCATTCTCGAGGGAGGAGGGATTGGGTGTATTGGGCTGACCCGGAGCCCAGAAGAAATGCTTAGGATTGGTTTCGGTTTGTGCTGAGAGCTGGGCGCTTATAACGAGAGCAAAGAGCACCATGGCAAGCGCCTTGATGCCAAGCAGGAGAACACGTGCTGTGGCCGTTCGGGGAGGACGACGTGTGATATCAAGGGGGACTGAACTCTGATGCATAAAGAGGCTCCTCGCTTATTTGCAACCGGAGCTGCGGGCCAGAGTTGCGCACGCTCGATTGCTGGACAGCGGGGATACGGATGAAACTCGCAGTAGTGCAGTTGCCTGTTCGAAGTCTGAAGTTACAGTGGACGAAGCCGCAACTAATCGTGCCGCTACTTACACCACGCCAGTTCAAAGATCTGAGTAATGCGCAAAGAACAGGCTTGGCCTCCTCTCATTCATCTCATCCCGCCAGCTCTTGTTCACCATTTTGGGTGTGCCGGACTTGTGGCCGGCCTTCCAGTAGGAGAGCACTGTCTTGGTGCATCGCTACCTCATCGGGCAT
>JAFATF010000435.1 GCA_019244045.1 Acidobacteriota bacterium | reverse complement strand
GCTTTTCCACACCGATCCACAATTCTTTGGAGATAGCCGCTTGATAACCGCGTAATGATTTGGTTGCGACCTTCTCTCCCCCTTGTCTTCCGGAGAACTTTGGCTTCTCACCCCAACCGCACCGGGCTTCGGTCCGGGTGCTGACGCGAGGTGAGAGGTGCCAAATACAAATACCCGCAGTGTGTCCCTTCCAGGCACAGCGGGGCTGAAGTTCCTGGAGTCGTCCGGCTCCGTCCTGACACGGAGCCACCCGGAACTCCTGCTTTCGAAACAGAAATGCCGCCAAGTCGAGGGCATCACGCTGGTCCGCAGCAAGCGCGAGGAGCAGAAACAGAGCCTAGCTTTTAGTTCCCGTCCCTTTGTGCTGTGCGGCTTACCCGTCCGGCAACCGCCACCAGGGCAGCTGCTCTTTGAGCGGCGCAATGGCCGCTTTCTGCTGCAGATGACCGGGCATCCGCAGTACGGCTTGCCCTTCGGCCAGGACCGGCTCGTGCCGATCTACTTAGCGACGCTCGCCATTCAGCAGAAGAGTCCCACCGTGCGCTTTCGGAGCGGAGCGGAGATGTTGGACACGTTTGGATTGCAGAAAGGAGGCACAGAATACCGGCGCTTAGTCGCGGCGTTTGAACGCATTTTTGGCGCGACGATCTTCTTCGGCACCGATACGATGAGCGGGAAGGCGAAGTTGGTCGAGCGCTCGCGCTTTCATTTCCTGCGCGAGGCCCGGATCTGGTATCACCGCCGACCGGAGCAGACCGTGTTATCGGGTGAGTTTGAGAACGTAATCGTGCTCAGCGACGAGTTCTACCAAGAAATCAGCGCTCACCCGATCCCTACGGATTTGGAAGTAGTGAAGGTCCTGGCCGGAGCACCGGCGGTACTCGATCTATTCCTCTGGCTGTCGTATCGCTGCTTTCTCGCCAGGGATGAGGAAGCCATTCCACTTTTTGGTCCTTTCGGCTTAGCACAACAACTCGGTTCAGTGGAATACTCACGGCCGCGCCGGTTTCGTGCCAAGCTCGAACAATGGCTTAGCACGATTTGCGCCCTCTGGCCGGAGTGCCCCGCGCGCCTCAGCGCCGACAGCCAATCGTTACTGGTCGGTCCAGGAACAGCCGTGTGCGCTGCCCGGAGGTTGGGAGCATGAATGAGCGCCTTTCGCCTCCGAGCCGCCATTCCCAGAACCTTGTCCCGTCCTCCCATGTGCTTCGGCACGCTGTCGGCCCTCATCGCTTCACGCTACAGGTGCGCGTGCGGGGCCAGATGGATCCGGCCTGTCATATGGCCTGCCTCGGACTGGAGAACGCCATTCATTACGCCGAAGCCGAGTTTCCAGCCTTTGCGGAACGCAACCCGTGGATCGGGCTCGATTCGGCCCAGCGCCAGATCTGGATTCTGCTCGATCCTGAGGAAGAATCCAACAAATAGCAATTGATTACCGGAAATGGCCCTGTGCGCATCACAGTTAGGGGCTGTATAAAGGAAGCTGCGACGGTATGCAACAGATGCCAAATCGGACAAACCTGTACTGCTTGAGGGTTGCTTGGTCGCAGGCTCATCCTAGTACTACCGTGGGCGATAATTACGTTTCAATCTGCCCAGTCGATCGCGATCCAATACGCCTGCTGAGTCGGTGCGATCAAAATCTCGATCTCATCTCCCGTGCGTATCCACCGCAGCACTTCCAGTAGGCGGTCGCCGAGCGGCGAAAGCTCGATCAGGGCAACACGCCTTGGCAGGCTAGAACGCGCCGGAACCCGGACGAATCCGGGCTGTTCACTCTTTACAAAAATACGGGATGCCTGAAATAGATCCTGGCCTTCAACAAAAGCCAGAACGTAGCCGCCTTTGGGACCCGTTACGATGCGCTTATCATTCCAAGCGGCAGTGGTCAACGCAACGGCAGCATAGCAGCTTGCGCCGGCAACGTGATGTAGCGAGTAGCTCTCGGCTCCTTCCATCCCCTTCAGCTTAATAATCACTTCTCCTCGATCTGTACGAATACGACGAGTAGCAGGATCA
>JAFATF010000653.1 GCA_019244045.1 Acidobacteriota bacterium | reverse complement strand
CATTTTTTCAGCCGCTCGACTGCCATGCGGCGGAATTCGTTCGGGTACCGCCCCACTCGTGTCTTTCGTTTCTTTGCCACTTGCAGTTCCTTTCCCTGCATAGTGTGCCTTTTCCGAGTGTCTCATTTTTGGGGTTCAGTCCATTTCTGCGCTGCTTCAAGCCATGTTTGACTGCCGTTGCGTTTTCTGCGGGAACAAAAGCGCAACCACCGCATCCTGGGCATTCCGTTTCTCAGTCGTGACCGCCTGCGTGTACGTATCGAGCGTCACTCGAATCGTTGAATGGCGCAGGAGTTCCTGCATGATTTTTAGTTCTGCTCCTGTGGATCGAAGCAGCGTCGAATACGTATGACGAAAGGTATGCCAGCCAATTCGCTTAATGATGCCGAGCTTTCGTGCGGCCGGACGAATGTGATGTCGCATGAGCTCCTGAGCCAAGTACGGCCAGCGGCCCCGATTTACTGGACTAGCAAACATCCAACTGTCTGGCGCTTGATACGGCGTCTTGCCATGCCATTCACGCAGCGCCTCGACCAAGTGCTCGTGGACCGGAACAGGTTTCTGAGAACTCTCCGTCTTACAGATGCCGATCACATTCTGCACGATTGAACGGTTGATGTGGATCTGCTTGGCCTCGAAATCTACGTCTTTCCATTGCGATGCGAATAGTTCACTCCTTCGCAGGCCGGTGGTTACGGCCAAAGCACCAGTGTTCTTTCTCTGAAGCGTAGACTTGCGAGCAACAGCTGGACTTCACTCGTGGTCAGGATATCTGGGGCAGTACGCCGTTTGGCGCTCTGCCGGACCCACTGAATAGGATTACGCTCACAAATGTCGTGGCGTCGGCCGTGATTGAATAGCAAGCTCATCACGTTCCTTATCTTGCAACTTGTCCCCGGTGCCTGGTTTAGAGACTTCAGCCATGACTCAACCTCGACCGCGCGGATTTCGAGCAACCGGTACTGGCCCCAGCGCGGCTCGATCCAGTTTTTCAGGTAACCTTCGTAGGCTTTTTTCGTTGAATATGAGATCCGGATGTTACGGGTAGCAAGCTCTCGCTGCTGGAAATGCCTGGATAGATCGGCCAATGTGATCGATTCTCCTCTAAGCCGAACGTCGTTCACATTAATCTCACGCCTGATTCCGACGACCATCTTGCGGGCCGCCGCAATGTTCTTTAAGTCTTCAGCAGTTCCGAGAACAATTCGGCGGTGTATTTCTCCGCCCGTCTGGTCCAGCTTCTCGCCATCTAAAACACCAGACGTCTGGGCTTCGCTTACGTGGTTCAGCTGTGACACTTCCAGCCTGCATATTTGTGGTTCCTCCGTGTTTAGGAAATGTTCGCACTGAATCAGGGGATACGTTATGAGGGAAGATCGCTGTGCGTGTCAAATGTGCCCCCAAAAAAGGGGTCGACTGCTGCTTTGCGGCGGCAATGGTTTTTTATGTCCGCACTCGGTTCCCATGCGGCGTAGTCAGTCGGTTAGGGCGCCTGCTGCAGGAGTTCGCGGCGTGGAGCCAACTTTCCGATCGATGGTGTTGTTGAGCACGGATAACGGCCGATCAGTCAAGCACCTGCAATTCAATAACTCAACAAGGTCAAGAGCATCCCCGCTTTTTGAAAGTGTGCCAGCGGTGGGTGCGCTCTGGGCCAATGCACTCTGAATTGGATCGGCTACGGTAGATGGTTGGACGGCGCACTCGGGCCCGACATCTGGAGGGTCAGCGTACGTAGAATCAGGGAGGCGTATGCCCGTACTGTATGCCAAACAGCTTACGCCGTTTCCAGATCCGGTCCCAAAGGAGGAATGACGACCAGCTCAGCGTCCGGAGTAACTGACGGTTCATCGTACTCCACATCGTTCGTTCTCGGGCCGATGATGCTGGCTGCTTACGGCGCTTTAGCTACTCTGTTCCTGGGTCAAGGCTGGTGCTTTCCGCAGTGATGTATTTAGACAAACCTTTGCGCGATCACAATTGGTTGCAAGCAATCGTTCGGAGGAATCGCCTAATTTCCCGGTTTGATCGCACTCTTCGGCAAGGTGTTATACTCCGTACCGCGTTTGAAATGTTCGTCTTTCCCAGAACGAGAGCCGGGCAGGAAAGCTGACCACCTCTCCGCCGCCGAGGCTCACATTCAAAAGCCCTAATCGGAGCAATCGCTTGAA
Organism: Acidobacteriota bacterium; assembly: GCA_019244045.1. Classification (GTDB taxonomy): domain Bacteria; phylum Acidobacteriota; class Terriglobia; order Terriglobales; family Acidobacteriaceae; genus Gp1-AA122. Next base: position 7,861 of record JAFATF010000653.1, on the reverse strand, counting down.
AAACATCTTTGTTGGAAATCTCGACTTCAGCACTGGGGAAGACGAGCTGCGCCAGCTCTTTGGGCAATACGGACAACTCGACCGGTCACGATCATGACGGATCGGGACACAGGCCATTCGCGTGCTTTTGGATTCGTCGAGATGGCAAACCGCGAGGATGGCGAGAAAGCCACCACTGCATTGAAGGGGGCACAAGTGGGTGGCCGCACTCTCAAGGTGAACGAAGCTCGTCCAAAAGGAGAACGGAGGGGAGGCACTGGCCGAGGTTATGATCGGGGTTCCCGTAATTCGCCTTATTAAACAAGAGATGGAAGGGAACTAGCTCCTGGCTGGTCACTGAACGGTTATAAGGCCATCCTTTGCTGAGAAGGGCTGGTTTTCCATGACTTCAAAGTTTTTCATGATTTCAAACACGAGAGGAGCTTACTCATGGTGACATTAGAAGACGCCCGTCGCGTTATTGCAGCGGCGGAGAAGAAAGCCCAGCAAGTCGGACAACCCATGAATATCGCAGTGGCGGATGGTGGAGGTAACTTGGTCGCGCACGTGCGCATGGACGGGGCCTGGATTGGCAGTATCGATATTTCCATCAAGAAGGCCTACACGTCCCGCGCTTTCGATATCACGACCAAAGACCTTGCCACACATTCGCAGTCTGGGAGCCAGTTTTTCGGTATTCACGCCTCCAACGATGGCAAGATCATGATCTTCGCCGGCGGGATTCCATTGAAACGTGATGGCAAAGTGGTCGGCGCTATAGGAGTCAGTGGCGGGTCAGGGGAGCAAGATCACGCAGTGGCGGAAGCTGGCGCGGCCGCGTTTTAGTCCCGCTTCTTAGCTTAAACAAGGAGGTTTACTATGGCCAGTAATCGCGGCGTGACGTACATGGGGCCGGGCGTGGTGGACGTACAGAGCATCGACTTTCCCAAGCTCGCGCTAGGCGCTCGCAAGTGCGAGCACGGAGTCATTCTCAAAATCGTCTCGACCAACATCTGTGGCAGTGATCAGCATATGGTGCGTGGCCGCACTACCGCCCCCAAGGGAATCGTGTTGGGACACGAAATCACTGGGGAGGTGATTGAAACTGGGCGGGATGTGGAGTTTATCAAGAAAGGAGATTTGGTCTCGGTTCCATTTAACATCGCTTGCGGCCGGTGCCGTAACTGCAAAGAGCGCGCAACCGGAGTTTGTTTGAATGTGAACCCGGCTCGTCCGGGCGCGGCGTACGGATATGTCGATATGGGCGGCTGGATCGGCGGCCAGGCGGAGTATGTGCTGGTTCCGTATGCCGACTTCAACCTGCTGAAATTTCCAGACAAAGATCGTGCAATGGCAAAGATCCGCGATCTGACCTGTCTGTCAGACATTCTTCCCACCGGGTACCACGGCGCGGTCAGCGCCGGAGTGGTGGCCGGTTCAACGGTGTACGTGGCCGGAGCGGGCCCGGTCGGGTTGGCTTGCGCGGCATCGTGTTATTTGCTGGGCGCGGCGGTAGTGATTGTGGGAGACCTGATTCCGGAACGTTTGGCGCAAGCACGAAGCTTTGGCTGCGAGACTGTTGATGTTTCAAAGAAGGTGTCCGTGGCGGAACAGATCGAACAGATTGTGGGAGTGCCAGAAGTCGATTGCGCGGTAGATTGTGTTGGCTTCGAAGCGCGAGGACATGGTGCGGATGCCTCGCACGAAGCACCGGCAACGGTATTGAACTCGCTGATGGAGATCACGCGTGCGGCGGGTGCGATTGGCATTCCAGGCCTCTACGTAACAGACGATCCAGGCGGTATCGATGAGAACGCAAGGCTCGGTCGATTGAGCATCCGCATCGGCCTGGGCTGGGCAAAGTCGCATGTGTTTACCACAGGCCAGTGTCCTGTGATGAAGTACAACAGACAGCTCATGCAGGCGATCCTCTATGACCGGATTCAGATCGCGAAAGCCGTGAACGTGGAAGTGATCCGGCTTGACGACGCACCTCGAGGTTACAAGGACTTTGACAAGGGCGCGGCCAAGAAGTTTGTGCTCGATCCTCACGGTGTCATCGGTGAGAACTGAGGGCAATACGCGTTTCCGATAATTCGCGCCGGACATCGGGGCTCAATATGAGGTTTTCGGCAGAAGTAAGAGGGAATTGGGCGGTCGTGTCGATTACAGATGAACAACGTATGTACACGTCAGAGATTGTCTGCGTGAGGAAAACGACTGCCGATGGCGCGGGACTCATGCATACAGGCGACGGCACGATGCAGAGCTTTACCAACTTCGAACTCCGGAATGACACTCGCGGTGTTTATCGCGGTGAGATGCGCGGCTCGAAACCGGAAATCTACAATGCCGAAGTCGCACGACCGATGACAATGACGAGCACTGGGTCTGGGGATTGTCGGCCGCATGCTCGCGATACACGGACCCCTGCGACTACGGGCACTCTGATCACAAGCTCGACTAGCATAACTTGCGCGGGCCGGGGGGGGACGAACCAGCTTACAGCGCCGAATAATAGGCATCTGGGGTCCCATTTCGTATGGCTCTCTTTGGGCTTCTTGATCCAGCCCGATGAGTAGGCTCGTGCATTACAATTTCCCTACTTCGGTGCCCAGTATGTGCCGCGTGGAATCGAGGGCAGCGGAGTAGGGAAGTGTTTTGATGGGACTTGCATTAATGGCTCATTCCCAGATTTGATGAAGGGGCGCAAAACAACGACGAAGGCGACTTTCGCCGCGCAAGGATTGCATCGGCAACGAGCGGATGGACGGGTACGGGCTTCTGCGACGATTCGGTCTTGCACGGACCAACGACACCGTAAACGATGGATCGCGTTACGTTCATCGTTCCTTGGGAGAAGTCGATGTCGGCCCATCTCAAGCCGAACAGCTCGCTTTGCCGCAAGCCGGTGGATACCGCCAGGAGAACTAGCGTTCGTTCTCGGATGCTGAGATTATCGACCAAAGCCTTGATTTCAGCGGGCATCAAGACCGTTGGTGTTCTGCGACCGGATTTTGGCGCAACTGCTCTTCGTCAATGGCAGGGTGCGAAGCCAAGACTCGACCTGTATGGTTCTAACCCCGGCGAGTTCGTATTGCCGCCAGTGAGGAAGTACCCAGCGGGTCAAGTACGCTTGATACGTTTTCTTGGTTGCATAGCTGCGCCACGTATTATCCTTTGCCAGTTCGCGTTGCTGGAAATGATCGCAAAGCTGTGCGACGGTGATCGAGCACGGACCCATCCTCATCTTGTCCGAGTTGATCTCTGCCAACAAGACCGTGATAGCAGAACGGGCAGCGGCTTCGTTCGGATAGCGTTCAACGGAACCAATGACCCGCTTCCGCTGGGCGCGAGCTCCATGCAAATCCTTTTCCGACCAGCGAAACTGCCAAACAGCTGGTCCTTCTTTGCGACCGATCATTGCCAGACTTCCGCGTTGCATGTGATCCTCCCGCGCCAAGATTTGGCGCAAGAGAATCTTCATGTATCGGAGCGTAAGACCACGAGACTAGACCAGGGCTGCGAGTGAATTGCTTTGCGGCGGCAATACTCGATTTTTTCCGGATCCCGTCGAATGACTTCCGGATTGCTGAACCACTCTGAAATTCTGCCTCGGTGATCGCTGCAGAGCGGCCAACGAATTTGCTCCGGCACAATTTACCGGACGGGACTGCTGGCGAGTATTTTGACGGGACAGACCTGGGGGGAGAACGGGAATAGGTGTATTTTCGACGCGCGAGCGAATCGCACGTCAAGGGGAGACTTAAATCAGAATTGCTCGATAAGGGCCGATAATCCGCTCGGCGGTGCGGTACGACTTCCGGTCTGCTCGTAATCCATCTCCTATCTATTTCTTTCGCGCGGTACAATCGTCCGACGCGCCATGCCCCTGAATCCCGGAACTCGCTTAGGACCCTATGAAATCCTTGCACCAATTGGTGCCGGTGGTATGGGCGAAGTGTACCGCGCCCACGATACCCGCCTAGGACGCGATGTTGCACTCAAGATCCTGCCCACTGAGGTTGCGGCAGATCCTTCACGCCGGGTGCGCTTCGCGCAGGAAGCACGAGCCGTGGCCGCGCTCAATCATCCCAACATCGTCGCGGTGTATGACGTCGGCGGTGGCTACATGGTTAGCGAGCTCGTTGATGGCGAGACTTTGCGCGGCGCCAAATTCGGAATGCGCAAGACGCTCGACATCGCCGCCCAGATCGCGAGCGGCCTCGCGGCGGCGCACGCGGCGGGAATCGTGCATCGCGATCTGAAGCCGGACAACGTTTTGATCACGAAAGACGGACGCGCGAAGATTCTCGATTTCGGCCTGGCCCGCGTTCGCAACTCGCAGAGCAGTGCAGCTGAAGAGACGATGACCGTGCGCACTGAGCCCGGGATGGTCATGGGCACCGCGGCCTTCATGTCGCCAGAACAGGTGCGGGGGCTTGAGGCGGATCATCGCAGCGATATTTTCAGTTTCGGCGTGATGCTGCACGAGATGTTGAGCGGCCAGTGCGCCTTCCAACGCGAAACCGCGGCCCAGACAATGACCGCGATTCTGCAAGAGGATGCCCCCGATCTGCCGCGCAGCGTGCCGGGCGGAGTGCGCGAGGTGGTGCTGCATTGTCTGGAAAAGAACGCGGCCAACCGCTTCCAATCGGCGCGCGACCTCGGGTTCGCGCTGCACGCGCTCTCTCAAGGCGACAGCCAGAGCGAGGCAATGGCGCCAGTCGCTTCTGGAGCGATCGGTTCTGCGGCCATCGCTTCCCCGCCTCCGCGACGCGGATGGCTTTTCACTGCAGCCCTGCTGCTGATCGCTATAGCAACAACCTTCGCGCTTACTCGGTGGTTGACGCGCGAGCCGCCAGCCCCACGATGGTCCGCCGTGCGCCTGGGAGGACCGGAAATGGCCTTAGGCCCGCGCCTCTCGCCCGACGGGCACTTGCTGGCATTTCAAGCCATGGTTGACGGAAATACGCAGGTCGCGGTCATGAAACCGGAATCGAGCAACTGGAATGTTCTGACACAGCGGCGCGACCGGGGATCGATCGACTATCTGTGCTGGTCGTCCGATGGCAGCACGATTTATTTCAGCCGGAATGCGGATGTTCCACAGGGAGTGTTCAGCGTGCCCTTCCTCGGCGGCGAGGAACACTTACTTCTGGAAAATGCCGATAATCCGGCGGCTCTGCCGGATGGTTCTCTTCTTGTGTCGCGAATCAACCAGCAACGCCGATGGCAGTTGTTCCACTTTTGGCCGGAAACGGGAAAACTGCAAGGACTTCCGGTTGAGATGCTTAAAACGGTTTCTTTTTTTCCCATTGAAGTTTCACACGACGGCCGGTTCGCGATTGTCTTCGGAAGCTTATTGGAAAAAGGCGGCGAGAGTCCATCGTTGATGACCGTCGACCTGGCAACAGGATCGGCGCGACTTGCTCTGGTCAACGGGCTGCCCAGCGCCAACCTGCGCACCTACTCCCTTTCTCCGGATGGAAAAGCCGTCATCGCAGCATTTCGGGAGCAGGCACTCGCGCACATCGTCCGTATTCCTCTCAGCGGACGCGGTGTATCTCAGGAGCTCTTCAGCGCGACGAGCGACGTCTGGGCCCTGGATGCCGCCCCAGACGGGAGCGTTCTGGTGAGTCCTTTGGAGCGTCCGGCAGAAATTGTCAGTTATTCATGGCAAGGGACGCGACCTCTGGGGCAACCAGTGAAAATTGCTAGTTTCCCCGAGCTTTCCTTTCCGGACATGGTTGTGGTGCTTACAGACAGGCGCGCCGTGGTACCCGCACAGGTCTCCGGCATAACGCGGCTGATGGCGGTGGAGCGCGGTAAGGCGCCAGTACCGTTAATCAACACGCCGGAAGTTACCGCGACACCGATGACCGCCATGGCCGGAAACCGCGTCGCCTTCATGATCGGCCCCGAGCTGAACGAAACCATCGCCGTCGCAGATGCTTCCAATGGCCGTATCAGCGCGCGAATTTCGTCGGGCAAGGGCTTCATTCAATCTCTGGCAGCTTCGGCGGACGGAGGGACGCTTTACTTCACGGCGGGAGGATCGGTTTGGTCCATCGCGTCCGGCGGCGGCGACGCGACTAAGATTTGTGCCGGCGATTGGGTGGTGTGGAATCCCTCGAGCAGTAGGCTGGTGGTTGGTCGTGCTGAGAGTTCGCAGATCAGCCTGTTTGATGTGCCCGCCGGCGGCGGGCCGGAACGCCGGATTCCTTTGGACCGCAGGTCTCCGTTATTTAACTTATTTCTTTCGTCCGGCACGATTCGCCGCGACGGCCAGATGCTGGTGCCGCTCAATGTTACCGACTCGTGGTTCAATCCCTTGGCGCAGCTCGACTTGAAGACCGGGCGGATCACGCGGCTGGCGGGCGATAACGCGAGCGACCTGCCCTCGGCCGCTTGGACTTCCGACGGTGGAATCGTCGCCAGCCGACTGGGTCTGGTTTCCACAATCTGGAGGTTCACGCCACAGGGCAAGTAATCTCGTCGTCACTTCCGCACCATCCTAGCACTCGAGAATGGCGTTGCAGGAAGTGAAGGGCTGGTTCGTGGCTGAACTGTCGGCGAATCGGACAATGAACGCTCGCTCAGCCCGACGGGTCTATTCCGATTGTGTCGTTGATAGCCCTGAATCCGCTGTTTGCAACCTGAGGTATCGTTTTGTCGTTTGAATGGAAACGTGTTCAAGCAGAAACTGGGATCTGTTCCAGCTCGCCTCCTGCGGCGTGACAAAGTCGCGCGCACGTGCGGCGACATGTTTTAGAGCCAACACCAAAACGCATTTTCTGCCATATCTCCGCCGCGCTCTGCATCGCCATTCTCCTTTGGCGCCACGTCGCCCCGTCCGATTGGGTCGTCGCCATGCTGCTTCTCGCGATACCCGGAATGTTCGGGGAATAGTCGTGCTCTCGAACTTGCGAACTTTCATGCCGAGAATTCAGGAAGCATCCGGAGGCCGCTACCGCGCTTTTCTCTTCGCTGCCTACGCCGTCGTTCTCGGCATCGCCGAATTCGTCCACACTTCGTTCCGCACGTTAGGCGGTCGGAGCCTAAATAATCAGCCACGGGTAGTCGCATCATAAAGTGCGCCGAACTCCTGGGTTGCCTTCACATTCGACGGATTCCGAATGAGTGGCCGGCCAATAGAAAACTGAGAACAACGTTCCACTGACTTCCGGATTGCCCGTGAGAACGAAGCCGCTCGCGCGGCGGACGCTGGCGCGTACGTGAGGCCGGCAGCTGTGGTCCTCTCCATCATATAAATTGTGGGTCACAAGGAGGTCCCTGTGACCCATCTACGAAAAATGATGCTGGAGGAGCCCCAGCGTCGTCATTACTCTGAGGGTACCACACGCTATTACATTCGCCACGTTGAACGCTTCGCACGGTACTTTCATCGCTCTCCAGATCGTTTAGGTCCACAACATATCCGCGAATACCAAGCTCAACTGTTTTCCAAGCAGAAGTTGTCACCTGGCGCAGTGACGAACCATTTGTGTGCCTTACGGTTTTTCTACATTCAGACGCTTAAAAGACGGTGGAGCATTGCCGACACGCCTTATCCCAAGAAGACGCATCGCTTGCCGACCATTCTCAGCCAGGAAGAGGTGGCTCAACTCATCAATGCAGCTCCCAGTCCGTTTTACCGCACCATCCTCATGACGCTGTATGCCAGCGGCATTCGCAATGCTGAGTTAACGCGCCTGAAGGTCAGCGACATTGATAGCCGACGGATGGTGATTCACATCCAAGGCGGCAAGTGGCGCAAAGACCGCGACGTGATGCTTAGCCCCCTTCTGCTCGATGAACTTCGCGCATACTGGCGTTTGCGCAAAAAATCCGGTGTCTGGCTGTTTCCTGGCAATCCCTG
>JAFATF010000617.1 GCA_019244045.1 Acidobacteriota bacterium | reverse complement strand
CAAACTTCAGCAGGTCACGGTCTGGCCACAACAGCTGATCAAGCAAACACGAACTCAGATCGCAGCAATCATAGGCAAGTACCGCAACCTGATGACTAGCATGGTCCGTACGGACCTGAAGAGCGCCACGCTGGCTGCACCGCAAGCTTTCGAAAGCCTTGTTTGCGATCACCACATCAACAACTTCTCAGATTTAACCGCTGCATACGGCGATCTATATGGGCTCGCGCCCACCACTACTGAGGCAAGCAGCACACAGCGCACGATTTCCGACGTGGATGACGCACTTGTGCTTGACAGCCTCAAGCTGCTCAAGGCCAGCGACCTGGCAAGCGACATTGAAAATCGATCAGCGGATTCGATTGAGAACGCCGCCGCCCAGGCGGCTCCCGGGTCCGCAGCTTTCCTGACTGCGGCAGCGATCGTTTCAGGGATCAGTAGCCACGCATTGACTCAGAAAATGCTGGCCGCCGAGCTCAGACAGGAAGCGGCAGGCCTGGCACAGAGAAATACACTTCGGAAAGAAAACGTCAACAATACGACCGAGCTGCGCGGGGTCCTGGTGAACCTGTTGCAACACCAGTAAATCGGAGAGGAGAAACATGCCAAGGGCAAAAGACCTGCTTAGAACTGCCGGCACCTGGGTGTGCGAACATCAGTTGCGAACCGCATTCCTGGTCTTCATCCTGGCGTGCACTGCACCGCCAGCCAGCAGAGCGCAGCTGCTTGACCCATGCTGCGCCATATTGGCCGCAGGACTGGCCAGCATTCAGTCGGCGTTGACAAACGTGATCGGGGGAGGCCTTAACCAGATCCTTGCCATCGACAATTCGATACAGCAGTACGAGGAGATGGTGGTTTGGCCGCAGAGCCTGATTGCTCAAGCCCAAAACTTGGTGGGTATTTTGCAAGGCAACCTTCTACAAATTCAAAACCTCTCGCGGATTCCGGTCGGCAGCGCCACATTGCCAGCCTCTCAGCAATTAGAACAACTGCTGCTCTCTCATAATCCGAATGGCATTGCACAAACTTCGAGCGCCTACACAGCCCTTTATGGCCCAGTCCCCCCACCTACGGGCGCCTCTCAGCGAGTCCTCAATATCGTGGACATGACCGATGCTGCTGCGCAAGCAGCCATGAAGCGAGCCATCGAAATTGATGCGCTCGCCGACCTCGAACTGCAGGTCGCGAACCAACTCAATCTAAGCATTCAACACGCTGCGCCGGGAAGCGCAACCATCATCGAAGCGCAAGCAGATGCTTGGCTGATTCGTGCGCAGGCCTATACCCAAAGCGCCACCGCCGATTTGATGCGACTCCGTTCAATCGACCTCGCTAACCTCAGCGCCGATATCAAATTGGGAGCGACCAATACAAGCAGTTTGCGGCAAGCGCTAGCCAATTTCCTGCAGCACCAATGAGAGGCGGTCAAAGGAAACTCGCCATGCCGAACTTTTATTTCGAGCAGTTGTTGCAAGACGGATTGAATGGCATAGACCAGCAAGGAATTACTACAGCGGTTTTACAGATCGCGGGTGTGATCCTGATTGTAAGCCTACTGTGGGGAGTCTATGAAGCATATTCGAACGGTGGCGACGTGCGACTGCTTGCTAACACGGCAACTAAATATCTGGTCCTCGGCCTCATCTTCGTGAATTACCCGAGTGCGTTCCGCGCCGTTAATTCGATGTTTAGTACAGTGGCCGATGAAATTGGCTCCCTCTCGGGTGGAGTCGATGCCGTCCAGGCATGGTTGAACAGCCTTTCGCAAGCCTGGAACTCAAATCCCAATTGGTTTTCCTCTCTCTGGAACTTAGTCACGGGCGGTGCATCTGCTGTCGTCTCCGGACTGATTACGCTCGGGGGTTACCTGGTTCTGCCTATTACTTACACGCTCTTCACTCTTTTCTATGCGCTGTATGGCTCAATTCTGTATGTTGTGGGACCATTGGTACTTGCCCTGCTACCCTCCCGCGTCCTGGGTCAACTGGGGCGGTCTTTCTTCGCAAATATGATGATTTTCCAGTGCTGGGGACTGCTGTACGCGGTTCTGCAGTCACTCATGTCTGCCCTGCAGATTACCAACCCCATGCAGTTCAGTGGGTCGTTCCTGCAGGCGTTTGTAGGTTCCAGTCAAATGATCGCGATGAGCGTGGCAAGTTTTCTGATCTCTGTCATGATTGCCCTCATCCCGTTCATAGCCAGCCGCATTGTGCGCGGTGATGTGGGGAGCAGCGTGATGGCCGTCCTGAGCGGAGCGGTGACGGCCGCAAACACGCTTGCTGCAGTACCCTTCTTCGCCGGCGAAGTCGCCCCGGGCGGCAGAATAATGGCGGCGGAAGCACCACCTCCCCCACCACCCCCGCCCGGTCCTTCCCGTAACGTTATCAGCAGCGCTCCTTCGCGCCCCAACTCTGGGGTAGGCGGCAATGCCGCCCTTGCCTCTTTCGGCGCCCCACCCTAAAGGGGATTGTAGCCGACATCTGCAACACCTACAGCAAAGCAAGCTTGTAGGGTCAAAGATGACCATGACGATTTGCTGGAAAGAACAAGGCTCTGACTTCGGGTGAGAGAAGCGAAGAAATGATGCCTGCTTAACGACTCGGAGGAGAGGGTTTGCTGCAGCATGCAGTGAGAAAGTCATGGCTGGACGATATTTAGCATATGTTTGCTTGGCAGAGAATCTGCTGCACAGGCTAGGAACAGGCCTATGAGACTCAAGCAATTAACAGGGTTGCCCGATAGGGGCCGCGCCCTGAAGTACTACGAGCAGGATGGATTATTGCGTGCATACGCGAACCGTGCGATGTTTCTGGCGATAGTGTTTGCTGTAGTCGCGTTTACCTCCTTGGGATTCGCGATTTATGTTCGCGTTCAGCCGCCTACCGTAATTCGTGTCGATAAGGATGGCAATGCCACGGTGGTCGGTGCTGGGGCGAGAACCAATGGCATGCAGGCCATTCGCGTAATGCTTAGCGCACAGGCCACCGGTGCGGCCAGCGGAAGCTCTGATGGGACAGCACCGACCGACATAGAAGGCAAAGCTGTCGTGCGGCGCTTTTTGGATCACTATCTCTCTTATACATCAGATTCGGCCGCTCGCAATCTGGCCGAGGCACTGAACATGATGACCACCAATCTTCGCTCATTGACGATGAACAAACTGCGCGATGAGGATACGCTCGGAACCATCGAGGAGAATCATATTATCTCCGATTTGAGGATTCGCTCGGTTGAGCGGGCAAACAGCGGTCCGTGGGATTACATTGCGTTCGCGGTCAAGGAGATTCACAAGGTGAGGGAGGGAGCGGAAGACACGGATCGCATCGTGGGACAATACAACGTTCGACTTGTTGAGGAGGAGCGCAGCGAACTGAACCCTAGCGGCCTACTGGTTGCTGAATATTCCGAAAAGCAGATGCTAGGCGAGCGGGAAAACGGTCTTGAACAAAGGAGTGAGTTGGGCAAATAAGGCAGAGTTTGAGGAGTCCTTCGTGACAACTCGCATCCGAGAACTAAGGCTCGTCAGTAGCGTGACTTGTTTCTCGAGCGACTAAACCGAGGATGCTCATGCGACCGGGTCCCCCAGCTCGGCAAAACGGTCTGGGACTCGGACGTGAACTGGTGAAAGAAGGAGATGCAGGGTGGCTATGTTGGGTAATATTGGCGGCAAGCCCGAGCAGAGGCAGGGATACAGAGGCCGGGAAGGCGAAATAAACAAGCGAGCTCTTGATCAAAGCACTTTGCTAAGCAACTGCGGTGTACCTGGCAGAAAATTTTCGAGCAGCACCGGACTTCGCTGGCAGAGGGTTACGATGCAGCCAGGAAGCTCTCCCCCAGCAAAAAGCGCCTGGGGCGCACTGACGGGGACAATCGAGAATCAACTTTCAATTCGACAAAGAGCTGCCCTAGAGCGGCTAATACGGATTGCACAGGCCGGCACAGGACAATCCGAGATGACGGCGGAGTTCTTGTTGAGTTGGTGGAATGCTCGAAATTTCGGGGGCTTTGATCTGACTAGGCTGTGGGATGTAGATCCTGAAATCGCGGCCGACATGGTGACTGTCTTCACCTTTGTTGCCGCATGTCGTCGCTTCCCCGATGACCTAGGCTATGATGAGCAGTTTAGGCAGATTGTCCACACTTGGCGGCCGATCAACGCGCCCGCCACTCACAAAAGCGGGACACGCCGAAGCGCCTAAAGCAAGCATACTGCTCGCGGCCGATGTCCCTGACTGAAGTACATGAACGTCAGTCTCCGGGAACTTTTCTAGAGAGTGATCGCTTTTGGACGGTTCCAGTGCGAGGTGGATGATGAGACACACGGTCCTGGCATTCGCGATGGTAACGGCAGTTCTGTCTGTGGCACTTGGTCAGAAGATTGAAACCAAGAAGACAGATCGCAAGCAGATCATTCGTTTGAAGACGGCCTTAGGCCATTTAACTGTCATCGAACTCGGCGAACCGGTCCTCGAAGTCGCGTCCGGTAGCCCTTCATATAGAGTGCAATGGAGGGAAAACAAAGTCTTTATCCAACCGACAGAAACTGAGGCGCGAACCAACCTCTTCATATGGACCCCCAACGAACGTCTCAATTACGAGCTGGAGCCGGCGAGTTCGGTGGGAGATATGGATTTCGCCATTGATCAAAACCTGGTTGATCCGGATCCAGTTGTCTCATCCGGGACCCAGCCGAAAGCAGCACCCCCGAGCATCTCCGATGTCCTGCTCGAAGTGCGGCCTGTTCGGATGCAGTCGCCACATGGCGCTCTTCCTGTTGAGGTTCGAATCAGCGATGTATACGAGAAAGATGGCCAGCTTCTGGTCCGCTACACCGTATTCAATGGCAGCACTGACCCATACTCACTGCGTTCACCGCAGGTCTTCCACTTGGATCGGGTCCGCGCAAGCCAATCCTTATACAGTCTCACAAATTCTCAACTCAGTGAAGAACTGGCCAGCAAACTCAAGGTCGAGCATCGCACGCCGGTAAGAGTACTCTATCAGCAACTGCCGTTGCTAACGGTTCTTCCGGGCGCATCAGCGACTGGAATTATCGCGCTTGCGCTGGCTTCGAGCTCACAACCGACAGTTTTGTCTTTTCAATTTCCTGGTAGGGTCATACCGCGCGGCGCACGGTCCAGTCACCCGATCACGGCTTACCTGGTGCGCTAAGAATTTTGTGAAGGCCCCGAAGCCCATGCCGTCTATTTCTGCAAAACTAACCTACACTGGTTGCAACAATACCTAGACGCTCCCGCTCAGCACGCGGCGTGGCCTCTTTGTGCGCACAATTACCGTGAGTATCTACAAATCTACAATAAATAATCCCAGGAATGCACGATCGCCAGGCACTCTAGCGGTCCAGTGACGTTGTCACGAAGGTCAAATCGTTTGACCATGCCTTACTTGTGCTAGACATCAATAGCTTGTTATCGCATCCTGTACTTTCCAGGCGTCAACAGCAGTTCTGCTGCTTGCTACCTGCGTTGTTGATGAACTGAGCCTTTGCCTCCTTCGGCGTCATCTCCCGTCTTTTCATGTTTCCAAATCAAAATGCAATATAGCAGCAATAGAGAAAATCATTCTAAGTGTACAATCCAGACATCCGAGCGTGGCGCACCATTGATTAACCAACCTACTTGCAAGTCCCAGCTCGATGTGAAGAGAAAGAAACGGCCATCCTTAGATACCGTCCCTAAAGGTTGGCTGTTGAACCAGGGGCTTAGCCAAATTGCACGATGATGAGCAAATCGCCAAACCGTCGATCGAACAAGATCTGTTTCCACGCAGACAATTTCATTGTCGTACGCATTGTTGATTGTGGGGTCCCCTTCGTAGTTGTAGTTAGAAAGGCAAACGGGTCGACTATCAGCAGCGTCCACATTGTTCCAACTGAAGTGGTGCTCTTGATCCCAATGATAAGGCGGCGTTAGGGGCCAGACCAGCGGCTCAATGTCAGCCGGATTGCGCAAGGGGTGTTTGATGATATTCATTTCGTCAACAGCACCCGCAGCGTTGACCATGTTGTTGTATCCAATTGCATCATAGCCGGAACAATGCCAACCTGAAGCCTTCCTACAATAGGACACGTTCAATGTAGAGATGTCCCAAAAGTAGTTGCCCGACGTCGCCTGTATTTTCATGTAGTTGCCGCTTAGAGATAACTTCGCGCGTTGTACATAGTACGGCATAGTGGGACCCATGGCCGTACCTCTCGCACCCCATCGTCCTCCGATTTGCCCCGTTTGCGTGTTATACCAGCGGCAGCCACGTTTCCTGTCATAAACAATAATCACCATCGTCGCCCCGTATTGAGGGCCAACCTCAGAAATTGACATGCGGCTGTCGTCTGCCGAAAGACTGAGGTCACCGTCGTTGCTCACCAAAGAGCCAGACCCGGCTCCAATAGCCGGTACGGTGCCGCAGGTGGTGGTATCGATGATTGGGACTATTTGGCGGGTTGAAAATCTGAAAGAGCTGATGATCAGCCCGTGCTGGACAGGTGTGCCATAGATGAGATCAGGATCTGCAAAACTGAACGTGGGTCCGGGCCCAAATGGAATCTCCAGGCCGTAACCGGGCAAAGCGCCGGGTAGCGATCTGACAGCCATAATTGAAGGATCGAATCCAAAAGCCAAATTATGTCCCCCGGTCGCGAATACATAAAACTTAGTGGAATCGACATTCCATTCATTTTCTTCCCCGGATGCCTCCGTTCTAAAAAATGTCCGCTGCGGATCGAAGCCATTTGTGCTCGGGCCGGTAATTCGGACGATGGTCTCACCGAAATCTGGGTCCGTAAAAGGAGCATTGACAGGAGGAGGTAGCATTGAGGTTTCACGCAGCACTGCTTTACCCGTTACTGCCTTTGGATAAGGTGGGATGCCTTGTGCCCAAATGCAGGTAGCCGCAAATCGAAGTAATGAACATAAAGTCACAGTGACGATCGTGGCGTGTTTCACTTTGACCTCCAGGAAAGGTGAAAAGCGCAAAAAGGATCCTCCATGAATTCTCCTTTGTCAACAAGGAATGCTCGAGTAATCGTGCCTGCCACTTCCGAGTTCTGCAGAATTCTTATTACTGCCGGTTGGCGGCGCACTATTGGTGGGACACCGATCGCGGTACACCCACCGCGCTTGCGCCTCGCGATGGCACTGATGAGGCCGTCGTTGCCCGCCTTCGCCTTGAGAGATGTCACGGGAGAATAGTCACAACAAAGGTTTAATCCGATCGCGTGCCCTTTTGCGCAGTACACCACAATCTCCTCGCTTCCCGTGCCACCTGCCGATTTCTCACCCCTCCGACGATCCGCGAAGAGCCGATTGTCATTCCTGTAGGATCGCACCGAGAGAATCCGGCCGTCTTACAGCTCTTACTTCGAGTTGGCACGAGGTTTACTAGCCCTTGACCGCAGCCTGTCAGATAATTGGTAGGCTTCCTGAAGCCATTCAGTAAGCGGGGTCTCCACCTCGTCTCGATGTCTAATGTGTATGACGTGCACGATCTTCGATTTCGACACTCGCTCGACACGTCGTACTTGAGAAGTGTTGAGCGTGCGGCCGAGGAAGACGCAGAGCTCCAGACAGCTCCTCTTAGGACGCACAAAGAAGTAGCAGGACTTGCGCGAGAACATGATCGATTTGTGCGAGGCGTAAATCCGCTGATCGCCGAAAGAAATGGCGGTCTCGCGCAGCCGCTCCCAAGCATCCCGCAACTCCTCGGAGAGGTCCTGGGTCAGAGTGGTTTCCGTGGTAATCCGACAATCGTGTTTTTCTCCTTCCTTGATCCACTGCTTGCAGTGGTAGCACTCTCGATCAGCCTGCTTCATTCTAATGACACCTTATTTACCCAATTCGCAGGGCTGTCCGGCTTCGTTCCGATACAATCGGCTCTCGGAATTCCTGAGATTGCGGCAGATAGTTCCAGGGTCTTGCATTGTAATCCGCTGCCGCACTTCTTGGTCAGAGTACGACCGCGAAGCGGAGACTGCTGCTTGCATCTATTTTCGCCAGTAGCCAAGCCGGACTGAGATTCGCAGCTTTGGGCTGTTAGTCGGAGCAGCGTTCAGGCACATAGCGCCGACAGAGTCTCGGCGAGCACCAGTGTGCCACGGGAGATATCGACGGGAGAGGTAAACTCATCAGGACGGTGGCTGTATCCCTTGTGGGAGGGAATGAAGAGCATCCCGACGGGAGCGAT
>JAFATF010000514.1 GCA_019244045.1 Acidobacteriota bacterium | reverse complement strand
TTCCGTCATTGCTGCGCATCAAGGGAATGAAAATCTCGTCCTCGACGAAAACTGTCTCTCGTGACGAGGCGGATCTCCTTCAGACCCGTTCTGCCGATGCTTCCTGATCACCGCTTACAGGCGAATCTCGCAAGTCTTATATTAGAGATGCGGAGGCGCGCATCTGCGTGATGCTTCTCGATGTGTATAATCGGCTATGTAGCCGGGCTGTTGCCAACCGCGGGAGTTTCAATTAGCCACTCAAACAGGAGGAGACCGCCGACCATCTCAACCTGTCGCTCATTCCATGTGAACCGCACGCTCCGACGAATGCGGGAAGCACGGATCACTTCATCGGCCGTCAAGTGGTCATCGTTCTAAACCTTGCCCGGCTACGCGAATGTGCCCGCGGATTGCCCGAGGCCGCCGAAATGCCCTACCTCGATGCCCCAGCCTCAGCCTGGATACTTGAACCTCAATCAGAGGCTATGAGGGAACAACCCTTTTCTCGTCATGTTGATCCTACATGCGAAGCGAGGATTCACTGTCCGTGGCTCTCGCCGCGTTGAACATGGGCGAGGCGCTGATCCTGACGTTGATCGAAAAGGGCATCCTTTCTCGCGAGGACGCCTTGTTGTTGATCGCGAACGCCCGCGAGGCAAAGCAACTCCATGCTGCTGAGCATCGGCTCGAAACCTCACGACGGCGCAGGCTCCATTTTATCCGGGATTGAGAACAGCCTTCGAGTATCGAAGGAGCGTTGATGTCCGGCCTCGGAGCGCCAGCGCCACGCTCCTACGCTCGCTGGTTTCACCGACACGGTGCTTAACGGTTATTCTGTAAAATGCGCTCGCCGGCTTTTCGATCATGTCCAAAATCTTTGGAAGCCCAACGACGGCCGCTAGCACGCCGAGCGCGAAGCCAGCGGAGTCCGCCGCGTCAGCTCCTCCTACGCAGGCCAGCGCGTCTCAACAGCCGGTCGATGTCGAGGCGGTACTCACTGATCTCGCATCGAAGAACCAGCACCAGCTCAACTGGCGCACGTCGATAGTCGATCTGATGAAGCTCCTGAATCTCGACAGTAGCCTAAACGCACGACGGGAATTGGCGCAGGAGCTGCAATATACTGGCGATATGAACGATTCGGCCTCGATGAATATCTGGCTGCATAAGCGAGTCATGCAGAAGCTGGCTGAGAACGGCGGCCGCGTACCGGACGAACTCAAGTCTTGATGACGAAGAAGCACTGCTTGATGTCATAGCCTAGCGCCGTCTTGGCGTGACGGCGTTGAATCTATGACTCTCGGCGCCCGGCGTCGAACGCCGACATCGTGCAAGAGCTGCGCCTCAGGGACAGCGCACTACGTCGCATAGCCCAGCACGGCGCAGGCGGATTCTTCTTTCCGTATAAGAAGGTCAGGATCGCCGGGCCCGGATTGGTGTTTTTCACCGAGCTTTACCTCGCTCTAGCAATCGCGAACCGAGGCGATGGCGTCCTTCGGCGAGCGCAATTTCTAATAACGCCGCCCGAAAATTGCGTGATAAAGCACCAGCACGACTACCGCTCCGACTATCGCGACGAACATGCTATAAAGATTAAAGCCAGTAACGCCCGTAGCGCCAACGGCGGTGAAGATGACCCCTCCGACAATGGCTCCGACTATTCCGAGAACAATGTCAAGAAAAAAGCCCTCACCAGTCTTGTTGACGATCTTGCTCGCTATAAACCCGGCGATCAGGCCGAGTATGATCCAGCCGACAACAGACATGTGATTTCTTTGCCTCCTACTCCGCTGCTTCCGTAAGCGGCGTCCCCCGAACTCGGTCTCGGGGACATACCCGGGGAGGACGCGCTCTCGATCTGCTCGACATGGCCCGAAATCCAAGCGCTTGGGAACCAAGGCTGGCGAATCTGCCTGGACGAGTCCATAGCCCATGCTGACAGGTCCACGCGGACGGCCGGAGGAAACGTCGGCTTGGTGGCGGTGGGTCCTAAACACGCGTTCCCCCGGCCGCGCTTTTGCGCACGCGACTTACCAGTGCAGTTTAATAACATTTCATCTATTGGGTTGTTCCGTGAAGCAGAAGGCCGCCTAATTCCGCCGATCTCTGCCGCTGCGAACTTGCATACCAATCCTATTGTAATCGCCGCCGACCCGGTGTCACTCCCGTCCTGTGTCACGCGCCTGCAAGAAATCCTTGGTGTCCGTACTCGGTTTGAATGCGGTCACCGGCGATTTTCCCAGAACGCTGCTGTCCGCATGTGATTCGGTGCCCGCGGTTGATCGCCCCTAATGCCGGTCGGCCGGGAATATATACTCTAGGATGCGTTATTATCGTATTATGCTTCGGAGAAAGAGGCGATTTTGACAGAGACTAGTAAAGGAGGGCTGGAACGGCGCGCTGCAGCGGACGAAGCTTTGGACTTACCTGATAATACCAAGACTCATTGATCAGAACCGATGCGCCCAATCTCGCAAGCCGATGGACATAATTGTCCATGGCTGATCGACGAGCTTGTTCCAGGCATAGCAGCAATGGTCGAGGATGTCGGTGTAGGATCGGAAGATCCGGTTGGACA
>JAFATF010000484.1 GCA_019244045.1 Acidobacteriota bacterium | reverse complement strand
TTTATCTATATATTATTCGCCAGCCTCATTTTAGCCTCGTTCTGATTTTCATATATGAATAACTGGTTATCCAAGGATGAATATCTTGATATTCACCGGTGAATATCAGCCTCATTTGCCAAGATTTTTCCACATTTTTTTGCTGTTTGCAGGATCGATCCGGTATTTGAGGACATAGATGTTGGTTTTGCCCTGTCCTCTCCTCTGGATTTCCAGCCAGCCGTGCTGTTCCAATTCCTTGACCGCCCGAGCGATTGTTGGTTGCGAGAGGCCGATATCCTCTCCTAACCGCTCCTGGCCGGGGAAGACGTAGGCGTTGTTCCAAGCGTATGAGAGAAGCATGCTATAGACGACTTTGGCGTTGGCTGAGACTTTCGGATCCTTCAGTAAAATATTTGGTACCTGGGTAAAACCGCCCGCCGACACCGGGTCAAATCCTTGTAAGACAATATTCTGCCGATCCTGAAATTGGCGAAGGTCCGCAAGCTTTTCCATACACAGTGAACGACGTCATGACGTCATGACTTCTTGATTTTATACAGCAACGATTGCTGTTTATTTTGCTTGTAGTCGAGAATGATGGAGAGCAGACCAAGCCGTGCGACCTCATTCATCGACGTCTTGATCTTATGCTTGCGTTCAAGGTCCTGGATTATGTCCTCGACCTCGTAGCGCTCCTCGCGGGTCAAGCGGAGTGCCGAGTTATGCGTCTCGGTATTCTCGATGATATCACGCCACGCTCTATAGTCAATGTCATGACGTGGCGACGTCGTGACGTCACGACGTTGATCTTTATTTTGTCCTGCTTTGGATACGGGAGAGTTTTCGTTTTTCTCCGGCGTTGGTTTGACCGATGAAACGGGTTTGCTTTGCGATTTTTTGTTGTTTTCTGCGGCAAGCAATTCTGAATAATCTGCCATATATTATTTTTCCATATCCAGCTGCCGGGCGGCGTGTGTCACCTCGGCCGCTGTGGCTGTGTCCTGTTGGCTAATGTAGAGGTGCCGAAGCACCTCGTCGGCCAATTTGATTGCGTCGCGTGGTAGCCCTTTGGTGTAGGCGAAAACTTCTTGGAAGGCATCGTCGCTGAAGGGAGCCTGCGAGGTGTTGCCGGAGGCCACACTCCAGCGGAAGCGCAGCATATTCTGGAGGTCAGCAGGGGACATCGAGTTAATCGCAATCGGGATCATGCGTGAGCGCAGCTCCTGGTAGCGTTTCACCTTTTCCGCGAGTTCATCCTGGCCGGTTAACACAATCTGCAAGAGTTTGACGTCTCTGGTTTCAAAATTGAGCAGATAGTGAACCAGCTTCAGGATATCTCTCGTCATGTTTTGCGCCTCGTCGATAAACAATGTCGGCACCTTATTCTGCTTATATTGCTCAATCAGAAAGCCTTCGAAGAGCTTGAGCGAGCGGTCATAAGCGCGATCGGTCGGAACACCAAAGGCATCCATAATCGCCCGTAAGAAGGCCATCGAGGATTTCACATTGGGAGCGAACAACAGGCGAAGGTTGTAGGTGGTGTCGTCCTGGAGCTCTTCATATAACCGGCGCAGAAGTGTTGTCTTGCCGGAGCCAATCGCCCCGTACATATACAACGGCGCGGTTCGATGTTTTGTCATATAGGTGACCTTGGAGCTGGCCTCCTTCACTTGTTCATTCAAAAACAGAAATCGGGGATTAGGGGAAATTCGAAAAGGCTCTTCGTTTAATTTGAAATACTCAATAATTGTCATAAGTCGAGTATAGTATGCCGTTAATTACCGCAAATTGTCAATAGGGAATACAGAATTCCACAAAGTAGGGGTGGGCCAATATAGTTAAAGGAATAATCATCCGCGGATGAAACGGACCTTTAAATTGTTCCTAAACTTTCAGGCAAGATCATTGACAGGGCAGTGAACGGGAGCTATCGCAGGCAGCGGCCGGTGAAATTGTTCAAGCGGTGATGGGGTCCGCCGGTGCTGAGAGCCTGACCCAAAAGCCTATATGGCTCAAATCATCAGCAACAAAGGACAGCTTTCGAACCACAACGGCCGCTTAGCCTTGGCGGCGAGAACTGGTTTTCATGCCCCTCAACCGATATTCCCGGCGGAATGAGGTGTCGGGTGAAAAACAGATCGCCGGGATCGCGCTGCGCCTTATTGAACAAGTGTCTGGTACACGAGCGTACGGAATAGTTGTAACCAGCGCGGGATCGGGTAAATGCTCTCGTTTACCATAAGCACGGCGCACAGTCCGCGTGAGGGATCGACGGCAAAAACCGTCCGAAAGGCGCCGGCCCACCAATAGTCACCGAGCGAGCCTGCCATCAGGCTCTCGCCCCCAGCAAGACGCACGGCAAACCCCAACCCAAAGCCATAGCCTGGCCCTAATAGCCAACTGGCGCTCTCTGTATTACGCGAGATCGGCCCGAGATGATCGCTGGTCATGTGTGCAACCGTGCCGGAGCCAAGAATGCGCACGTCGTCCAGCACACCGCCGTTCAGCATCATTTGAGCGAACCGGAGGTAATCGATGGCAGTACCGGCCATGCCGCTATTCCCACTGACCAATTTTGGCGGGTGCCGCACGTCGGGCTGGTCGGGCAACTTCCCAGTCATCGGGTCTGCCATTGGCTGTGCGATGCGGTGCCAGCTGCCCTCGGGCACATGATAGCCGGTGTGGGTCATGCCCAGTGGTCCGGTCACGTTCTGAGCGACGAAGCGATCGAGCGACATTCCTGAGATCACTTCGATTAAGGGGTTCCAAGCCCAAACCCTCGAAATTTTTGAATTCCTTGGAATTCAGTGACTTACGCTAAAGCGTCACATTGGCAAGGAGCGCTACGAGGTCAATGGGCTGGCGGTTACCGCGAAACAGGTAGCGCCCGAGGAAATGGACATGCT
>JAFATF010000402.1 GCA_019244045.1 Acidobacteriota bacterium | reverse complement strand
GAAGTTTTTGCCTCCAACCCGGCCAGAATAGAAATTCTCATCCCAATGCGCAAGATCCTCGATGGAAGTATGCACTGCTCCATCGCCCAATTGCTCATAATAGGAAACGTCGAGCTTGTAAGCATTCTTGTCGCCCGGCTCGTAGGCGAGAGCGCGATGGCGAATCAGCATGCTATGGTCGTCACGAAAGACCGTATGTGTCATCCCCAAAGGGCCAAAGATCCTTTGGGCGGCGAACTCTCGCAGGGTCATTCCGCTGGCGCGTTTCACGATGACCGAGAGCAGAAAAAACCCCGTGTTGCTGTAGGAAAATTTACTTCCCGCGGCAAAGTTTAAACCTTTCTGCCGGACGATCAGAGCAAGCGCATCATCGTCGGTTGTAACGCTATCTTGATTGACACCCGAAAGACCTAGGAGAACCAAGTAATCGCGCAGTCCGCTGGTGTGGTTCAGCAGATTCAAGATCGTGATGGGCGCCTCGCCGTGCTGGCTGTAGTCCGGCAGTTCAGGAATATACTTGCGAACGTCGTCCCGAACCGAGAGTTTGCCCTGCTGTTCCAAAAGCAAAATGCTTGCTGCGGTGAATTGCTTTGAGGTCGATCCGATATCGAAAATGGTCTCAGACGTGATCGGAGCACCGAGTTCAAGGCTCGCCAGACCGTAGCCTTTGGAATAGAGAACTCCGCCGTTTCGATAAACGCCGAGGGCGCAGCCTGGCGATCCAGGTTTCTGTAAATCGGCAAACACACTATCCACCTCGCTATTCATGTCTCTTGTGTTCACGAGACCGACCGCGGTGGCGACCAAGAGAGCGATTACAATGGCAAACAAAACGTGCCTAGAGCCGTACACTCGAGCGGATAATCTCGTCATGATCTTCTCCCCTGTTGATTCGACAGAGCTGTTGCCTTTCCGTGGAGGTCGCTTGCGTTTGAGTCATAGATCTCTTTAGCGCGGGCAAGGTTATGTTCCGCCTCGAAATAGTTGCCCTAGCATGGACCTGAATTTCGGAGGTACGCGGGCAACTTACGGCAGTCCATGTGTCCCAATCACTCAGAGCGTCCTCCCGGAACAGAATCGGTCAAACTGCGCCTATTGGGCGCAGGCAAACGCCGAAAAACTCCTGGCGGTTGCGCCCATCGAGTGTCTGGAGCTTCGCGAGACCGACGTCGACTTTTCTAACCAGGATCGTACCTGGCGGTTGTTACGCTTACTCCGCCGCAGCACCGCGCGATCGGGTCCTCGGTACACATGTGGAAGTCCCTTAAAGCGATTCGTTCGCCACTCCAACCTGCAATGGGTTGAGACTTGCCAGGGCAACAGCAAGCCGGGTGTGGCGAGCATAAGCTCAGAAATCTAGCACAAGCTCTGGCCCTCGGACAGTTGCCCCGCACCCCTCACGCATCCGTTTTCCTGTTATGCGCCCTTCCGGCAGCGCGGGGGCAGGGCAGGGAGGCTTGGCGCACAAGATCGCACTGGCATCACAGATCCTTTCGATTGTCATGACGAATGTCTGGAATTGTCCAACGACTCCAGACGGGATAGGGTGAATGGGCGAAATCAGATGCAAGCAAGAAAATGGAAGGAAAAACCTCTAGCCGTGGCTGAGCAGCTGATGGTCATGTGGAGCACCGGTGTGGGACTAAGTTTACGCAATCGGGTAAACGGCACAACGGGCTAGTTTCCCTTGGGTCCTGAAGGTGGCCAACCCTCGACTATGGCATGGCATGTGCAAGACCTTCGAACCGATCTGACATCCATTCTGTTCGCACGATGAACTTGTAGCAAATGTATCTTTTTGCCCAGCGCACCTACGCGCCCGACCGCTCTCGATAAACGCTCAGCCAGACACCGCGCGTCCGCTAAAAAGCGAACATCCTGAAAACCCACGGCCTCGCTAATCTCCTGCATCGTGCAATGATTGTCCTCCACATCCGCTTGGCGGCAGTGATGGGGACCTGCAAGTAGATTAAGGGATATCGCCGTTGGGTTGTTGAATCGCCGAACAAAATCCCCAACTGCATGTGCTTGGCAATACTCGGCGCGGATCGGGAATCAGCCTTTCCGAAAATCAGGGGACAATTGAGGCGATGCTGAAAGGTGAACAGGCTCTGCCGTTGGGTTTATACTTCCATTATTATGCCAAACATTGATACACACGCTCCGGGTTCGTTTTGTTGGATCGAACTAGCCACAACCGACCAGAATGCAGCGAAGGCTTTCTACGAAAAATTGTTCGGGTGGCAGGCGGCTGACACCCCGATGGGTCCAGGCGAGTTCTATACGATTTTCAACCTCGGAGGCCGTGACGTGGCTGCGGCATATACCATGCGCTCCGAACAGAAATCAAGCGGCATGCCACCGAATTGGATGCTCTATGTCGCGGTCATTAGCGCAGATGAGGTGGCAACTCGCGCGTCCACTTTGGGCGGCAGGGTATGCGTGGCTCCTTTCGATGTTTTCGATTTCGGCCGCATGGCGGTATTCCAAGATCCAACCGGAGCGGCAATCTCTGTGTGGCAGGCGAAACGTCACAAGGGCACTGGGGTCACCGGCGAGAAAGGAACACTGTGCTGGGCCGATCTGAGCACCCCAGATCCGGCGGCAGCCGCCCACTTCTACTCCGAATTATTCGGCTGGGCGGTGGAAAAGGGCGAGAAGGACCCCTCCGGGTATTTACATATCAAGAACCAAGAGCAGTTCATCGGCGGTATTCCGCCGGTGCAACATCGTAAACCCGATACACCACCGCACTGGCTGCTCTACTTCGAAATTGCAGATTGCGACGCAATCACGGCCAGGGCCAAGAGCTTGGGTGCGAAAGCATACGTCGAACCCATGACAATGGAAAATGTCGGGCGATGGTCCGTTATATCTGATCCGCAAGGTGCAGTCTTTGCACCATTCCAAACGATCCCTCATCAGGCGGTGAAAGCATCGTAGATGCCGCGTTGTGCGGAGCCTCATTCGATAGCAAACGCTCGCGGCTAATGCGCTCCGCCCCCGCATTGCCCATGCTCGTGGGCAGGGAGGCGCGCAGGTCTAACCCCCCTCGCCTGGCGCGCCTCGCCGCAGGAGTTAGCCGAGAGAACAGGACTGGAAATTGGCGAGTGCTGCCTTCATCGCAGCTTTCATGAGGCCGATCTTGGCCACCCCGGCTTAACGGAGAACCGCAGCCGAGCCGAGGATTCATTTCGCAAGACCCCTATTGCGGTCTGCCGGCTCAGGCTGCAGGAATTTTTAATTGTTGTCCCACCTGGATCTTGTCTGGGTTCGCAATATTGTTTGCCTGGGCAATCTTGGTGTACTCGTTGGGACTGCCATAAAATGACTTGCTGATGTTCGAAAGGTTGTCTCCTGATTTAACAACATATAAGGTTTCCGATCCGACGGTGATATTGTGCTGAAGATCTGAAAAATTCGGATCAACTTTCTTGATCTCATCCCAAGCACGATTCTTCAGGTATTCCGTAGGAGCCGTCGCGCTCAGAACTACCTTACCGTTCTCTACGTGAAAATGCTGAATCTGGAACCCAGTTCGTGACATGAAATCTGCCACTGGTTGATACTTGTTTTTTAAGTCCTGGTCAGCCATAAGAAAGTACTCCTTTTGAGGGATGCGACGCGGCGCAGATGCGAGTCTGCTCTCAAGGCACCGAGATTGTCAATTGTGCCAACCCCGCAAATCTACTGCTCTTCCGATCGCTTAACCTAAGCTCGTGGCCTTTGAGGCCTTTTGGGCTGGCTTCCCCGCCTGACTTGCAGATCCGCGTCTCAATCTTGCGCGCTTAGGTCAAGCAGCTCTTTGCCGCTCTGCCACTTTCGCTAATGCTATAGACAATGCTGCGCCTCCCAGGGTTTTCACCAAGGTGCTGTGTTGCGCATAGAAGGCACTAGCTTTGTCCACCACTGAAGGATCCACTTTTTCAGCGTGAGTTGCCAGCTGTTGCACGGCTTCCGGCGAAATGCCCTGGGCCTGATCAGCTGTGATTCCTCTTCCTGCACTGCCCAACAGTTCCGTAAGCGGGCCGCTGCTTCCAATTTGTGAAAGAACTCCCGGACCCGCAGATGCCAGGAGGTGATTCAGGATCCCAGCCTTCTGTTCCCCATTGGACCGGCTGAATAGATCGCCTACCAAAGTACCGAAATTGGGTGTCTGATCTGAGCGAAAGGCGGCAGCAAGTCCTTCGGCGATGACGCCAGTGGGAGCCGCCTTTGCGACTTGATCGAAATGTTCAGGTGCATTTGCGGTGTTCTCGGCTCCCCCGCTGCTGTACTTTTTCAGTACATCATTTACCGAATCGAGTATCCCCATATTTCCTCCCTAGGCAACGATTTCGAATTTAGTAAGTCTCGCTTGAAAGTTGCAACCCTGCACCGCCGCTTGCCAGCCAAGCCCCGGCCAGAAGCGGTATCCGGAACCAGGCACGTCCTCCTCCTTCAGGCAGGCGCCTGCCCAACTGTAAGAGAAGAACATACACCTAAAGCGGCGCTCTGTGACAAAAAAAGCTTGCTGGTCCGCGACTGCTCCCTCGGAGGCGACGCAATGCGTAGGCTCTGGGCTCGTTTTTCAGCATTCTGAAACCTGTGAACCTGCCAATCGCCATAAGAAGTTGAAAAAGGTTTCCTCCAACATACGAGTAAAAGAGAACATCGGTAGACCAGCCGGCCTCTCTGGCTGTCTCACGAAGCTTAGCCGATCCCCGATACGTAGCGCATATATCCTTTCGTTCGGCCGATCTGCGATTTGTGAAACTTTAGTTGCCCATTCGGCGGGATGCGGCAGATGTTTTGTTCCAACATCCTGGATGACGTGAAAAGTTTACAGTTTTGTCTGGTTAGCGCACCCAGCCGAACCGGTCTATTGGATTAAGCATTTACGTGTTTTTCGATACGAGGATCGGGAATTAGCCACATAACTGCCACCAACGTATAGCAAGCGCAGGCCAGCGCGGGTTTTACGAAAGCTATAGGTATGGCAAGCGCATACACCAGCACACTCGTCGTGCCCTTCCAATCGTTTCCGATCGATCTCGCTAATAAAGAGCTGTTCCCGTGGTGCGCGATCAAGCTCTTGGTTAATATGAAATACGCAAGCCCGGCGAAAAGCAGCATCACTCCATATACAGCCACGGGCAGCGGAGCATAATTGTTTTCGCCCATCCAAGCGGTTGTGAAGGGTGCAAGCGAAAGGCAAAACAGGAGAAAAAGATTGGCCCACAAGATTCCGCCGGTTACTCGTTCTGTTGCGTGCAACAGGTGGTGATGATTGTTCCAGTAGATGCCCACATAGAGGTAACTTAAAACGTAGCAGAGGAAAACGGGAATAACTGACTTGAGGGCTTGCAGGTCCGCTCCTCGCGGTATTTTCATGTCGAGCACCATAATCGTGATAATCACGGCAAATACGCCATCACTAAATGCTTCAAGGCGGCCTTTGCTCATTGGAACTCCTCCATCATTCAGAACCATTCTCGACGGTACCACCTACGGAATTCTTCTGCATTGATCGAACTTCACTACCGAGTTATCAAAGTTGAAGATCCGGATGGAAATTTTCGACGCACTTTGATCGCGCACATCGCACCGGAATTGTTCATCGCGATCGAGCAAGTAGATCTTTTCCTTATCCATGACAAACCAGATCGGAATTGTGAGATCTCCTGGCCGGGTCTTGCGGCCGGTCACGGTGAGCTTAATTGGCTTTTGCGAGCGGTAGTGTAGTCGAACCACAATAACCCGATCATTCTGGCCTACGTAGAGTACGGGTCGGGGAAACGCGAGGTATTCATCACCTCGCTTCCTGGCAAAACCGGAAAGTGGCAAGTTTCCATGGCGGGCGGCAGTTACCCGCGATGGCGCGGCGACGGGAAGGAGTTATTTTTGCTGGCTAAAAACGACACCAGCGTCATGGCGGTGTTGATCTCAGCGGGTCCGCCCCTCGCATCGGCACTCCGAAGGAATTGTTCGGTGTCCACCCTGTATTCGCCTATGAGTCCGGAGTGGGGTGCTTATGACGTTGCTGCGGATGGTAAGCGCTTTCTGGTGGATTCCGAGGACCAGGCGCCGGCTCCCCAACCTATCAACCTGCTCGTCAACTGGGATTTGGAGATGAAGAAGTGAATCGGCCGCCCAGTGCCGACTATTCGGTGTCCTCGGACGAAAAGACGATGGCCGCGCTGTTCATGACGGGGAGCCGATTCGTTGCTAGGACGCCGCGCACTGTTCCAAGCCACTCCCGGGCAGCCAGTCCCAATTTGTGGCCTCTTCGTTTTGGACGTGAGCCGGGACTGCCAGCGATTTCCGATCAATACACGAGTTGAGCAGGCGGAGACGGCGCCGATGTCGGTCGTCCTGAACTGGCCCGCGAAGCTGAACGAATGATACCGGCAAGCGGCACACACTTCGAACCTTTCAGTGCTGTCAGAGCGCTGCGCCGGAAATTCCACATGGATATCTGAATCTTTAGGCAGGTTTTGTTACCGAGCTGCGGATAACTAGTCTGAGTTTAAGGAGTGGGAGCGGCCTGCCTCGAAGTCGGCGTGGCATTTCTTTGCAGCGCTCAATGTCTGATTGAATTCAGGCATATCTCGCACGCTCGCGAGCATCGGGTCCGCAGGAAAAGTATCGGCACAATACCTTCCTGCGATCGAGCTTTGAAGCAGATGCATCGCGATTTCTTTTTGACCGCAGAAGCCGAAGATCTCGGCGCCGATGTACCTGTTCTCGGCGTCGGGATTCGAGAAGGCTGCTGCCTGTGTTTCCTTTACGATGTTGTCGAAGTCAGCCGACGAAGGGCGGTCCAGGCATACCTTGCTGAGCCGTTCGAGAGGGTTGTCGCCCGCTCTTTGCACCAACTCCCGAGCCTCCGCCAAATTGCCGAGGAAAATGTAATGTCGCACCAGATTGTTTGTCACCCAGTTCGACCCCATATCGAGTTGTAGAAAATCCAATCCTCTCGCGTAGTTCCGCATGTGATCGAAGGTCAATGCACAGGACCGCAATCCATAGTTCCCAGAGTCGATAGACAATGCTGTGTCGCACTCGTGGGCAGACTCCGCCAGCGCACCGCCGTAACGCAAGACATACGCTAGGGAGAAATGGGCCTCGGCTTTTTCGGGATGTTTTCGCACTAAGGCCTTGGCATCCCGGTACGCTTTCACCAGTTCGCCCCGTTCGACCCGTTTTGCGATAAGGTAGCCGGCTGCGCTCACCAGGTTCGGATCTAGGGTGAGCGCGCGCTCGTCGGCTGCGTCGGAACGCTGGAATGCTTCCTCCCCACCGGCGCCATATTGGGAGTCATAGTAGTAGCGAAGTCCGAGAGCGGCCCACGCCCGTGCATAACTGGGATCGAGCCCCACGGCCCGTTCGAGCATGGCAATGGCCTCTTTGTTGGACTGAGGATCGTGCGGCACGGCGATGCTGCGCAAGTAGATATCGTATGCTTCTTCGTTCTTCGGATGCGTACCGCCGTTTTGTGCAGGATGGTCGGTCACGCCTAGGGCGGGAACTAATTCCTGGCGCACCTT
>JAFATF010000456.1 GCA_019244045.1 Acidobacteriota bacterium | reverse complement strand
AGAACGGCGCTTCAATAAAGCGTCAAATAAGGAGCAAGACGGCACTGCACTTTGTGTCGGCGTTGGTGGGAGAAGTTCGCGGTTCATGGATTTACCCCGTGATTATTGTGCCATCCCCGGTAACCAAAGCACGTTCGCACAAGCGTATTGGCTTGTTCGCCGCGCGGCCGGCTCTGGACCCCACCTTCCCCCCCCGACTTATGGGAGACGGCCTACCATAATAGGGCGGATGTTTAGATGACCTTATTTCATAATCGCGTAAGGGCCGGGCCTGACAGCGGCCGGAAAGGCGAACCGGCCGAAGTCGCTCATAAGCTGGCGCCCGGAGGTAGTTTCCCACTCGAAGTGCTTCCTCGCTCGGCCTTTTGCCTGCCAATGCTCTTGTCCGACAATAGCTTAAACTGGTACTCACCCGAGTCGTACTGCAGTGTTAGCTTTTCGGGTTGAGCCGAACTGGGATCGCAGCTCGTGCCACGCAAGGCCTCACAGTTGCCATGCCGCATCACGTAAGCCGGCATGAAAGTCGCTGAATTAAGCCCGACAGCGCATGCATTAGGACCAGAGCCGCGAACTCGGTGAGAAATCACACGTTGCGATATAGTTCTTGCGACCGAGGAGAATCTTTATGGCACGTTGGTTCTTCCGTCATCAGTCCATGGCCGCCGTTTTCGCCGCCACTTGCCTTCTGACCAGCCTCGCATTCGCGCAGAATACGGTGGCTCCAAAACCTGTACCGCTGCCCCCAGCGATCGTGGGACCAATTGACAAGCCATATTCCGGTACCATTACTCTGCGGGTCGACCTCACAAATGTCCATGATCGCGTACTCAACGTCAGCGAGACGATTCCGGTCAAACCAGGCCAGATCACGTTACTTTATCCGCAGTGGCTCCCTGGTACACACGCAGCGTCAAATCCGGTCAGCGATCTGGCTGGGCTTGTCGTCATGGCAAAGGGTCAGCGTATTTCCTGGCTACGCGATCGCGTCGACATGTGGGCATTCCACATCGAGGTGCCCGAGGATGCGAGCACGCTCGAACTCACGTTTCAGTACTTGGCCCCGGTCAGGCCACAACAAGGCCGTATCTCAACCAAAATCGCCGACCTAACTTGGAACAGCGTGCTTCTGTATCCGGCGGGATACTTTGCGCGGCAGATTCAATTTTCTCCTGAACTGAAGTTACCCCAAGGCTGGAAGTTTGCCACTGCGCTCGAAGTGAAATCGCAAAGCGCGGAAGTCATTCAGTTCAAAGATGTTCCGCTTAATACCTTGATCGATTCGCCACTGTATGCTGGGGCTTACTATAACCGTGTAGACCTGTCGACGGGGCCAGACAATCCGGTGTACCTCGATGTCTTTGCAGATAAGCCCGAGCAATTAGAGGTCACGCCGGAAGAACTCGCCTACCACAAGAACTTGGTTATTCAGGCGCAGAAACTTTTCAATGCGCATCACTATGATCACTACGATTTTCTGCTGTCGGTCAGCGACAGCGTGGGCGGTAAGGGATTGGAGCATCATCAATCGAGCGAAGATGGCGCACGCGCCAACTACTTCACCGACTGGGCGGCAGGCGTCGCCGGACGTGCATTATTGCCCCACGAATACATCCATTCCTGGAATGGCAAGTTTCGCCGGCCGGCTGATCTCTGGACCGCCAATTTCAACGTACCAATGCAGAACGACCTGCTGTGGGTCTATGAAGGTCTGACGAACTACTATGGAAATGTCTTAAGCGCCCGTTCGGAAATGCGTACGCCGGAGGAGGCGCGCGATGTGCTCGCCGATATCGCTGCGGGGTTTGAAATCAGCCCGGGTCGTACCTGGCGCTCCTTGCAAGATACTACCAACCAGCCCATCATCACAGCTCATGGCGCTTACCCGGAGATTTGGTCAAGCTGGCAACGGGCGTTCGATTATTATCCCGAATCAGACCTCATTTGGCTGGACGCAGATACGAAGATTCGGGAGCTCAGCCAGGGGCAGAAGTCGCTCGACAATTTTGCCAAACTGTTCTTCGGGATGAATGATCGGAGCTACGTCACTATAACCTATACCTTTGCAGAACTGGTGAAGGCTCTAAACACGGTGCAGCCCTACGACTGGGCAGAATTCTTCCGCGCCCGCGTCGATCAGCTCCAGCCCCAGGTTCCGGAGAACGGCATTTTCCGAGGCGGCTACCGGGTGGTTTACAACGATAGTGAGTCCGAGTGGATGAAGCATATGGACAGGTCTCGCGGGACAAGCTTTGCTACCTCGCTTGGATTTGTGGTAAAGGGCAAAGATGCTCATGACATCGAGGACGACAACGATCCGGCTACAGGCAGCATCATTGAGGTGTGGTGGAATAGTCCGGCATTCAAGGCGGGTATCACGCCGGACATGCAATTGGCAGCGGTGAACAACCAGGTTTTCACCATTGCTAACCTGCGCGAAGCTGTCCTAAGGGCCGAGCACGACAACTCTCCCATCCGGCTTCTGCTCAAACGCGAGAAGGAGTTTGTTACCGTGGCTGTTGATTACCATGAGGGAATGCGCTACCCGCACCTCGAAAGAGTCAAATCAAATCCCGACCTGCTAGACGTGATCCTCGCGCCTCTGAGGTAGGGGGCCAAACGGAGGTCACACTGAAGCTGGATCTTGCTGTGCATTTAGCGTCAAGACCCTCGACATTCTGAATGAGCTCTGCAGCTGGCGAGGCTCTCTTTAGCCATGTTCCATCAGCTTCCAATACCCAAGCAGCCGGCTCTTGCTACACAACCTATAAACACGGGTTACTCAACTATGACGAGCCCATCTTCGGGACCGCCATCTTCGACTGCCGGCTCAGCATCGATCCGAAAGCATGCTGAGCGTAAATGTTTGGTACAGACATGATGAAGTTGGTTATTTTCCCGGGTTCGGGTTATCCCCGCTCCATTTTAGGGGGGCTAAATCAACAACCCAAATGGGACCTTGTTCATATAAGGGACCTTCAAACTTGACGAATGTTGGCGCCTTTCCCCCGAGCACCCACACGTGTGTGTCGGGTGGTTGCTTTCCGACAAGCGGTGCAACCGCGCCCTTTAGCCCTGGGATGTCGGCGTGCACTACATAGTGAATAGCCTTGTGAGCTTCTCCGCCACTCCAAAACAGCCGCTCACCCTCACTGTGTATCTTAAGTTTGATAACCTGAGGCTTGGGGCCGGTCGTAACGATTGAAATAGTTGTTTCGGGGGCAGAAGCAGGAATATTTTTTACAAGGGTTAACGCCATTCCGGTTGCAACATCGTCAGGCATATCGATGTGTCGTTCTTGACTCTTGTTCTTTCCGTCTGTCTCCGAGCGAACCTTTACGGTACCGCTCGGTACATCGATGGAAACATCCACGGGGTGAGGAAATGATGGGCCATGTTGGTGGAGAGTATCACGAATAAGCCGAAATTCGTGATTCTGCGAAAAGACGGTCACCTCGTCGTGAACCGATCCATCCGCGAAATGAAGCACTACTTCGCTGGTGACGCGCCCGCCTTCGACAGTCTGGATCATGTCGCCAGTTGCAAGTCTTCGACCATCCTCGGAGTGCAGCACGATGAATCCGTGGGAGACGCCCTCTTTGTGCTTAACGGGAATGAGGGTCGCACCCAACAGTGGTCCCCAGTAGATGCTGATGAAGGCAACCAAATAGCAGGCAAGGCGATGCTTCGCCTGGTTAATGCTTCTTGGCAGGGCAGAGCTTATGGCCACGCTGACGCTGACCGTTGCCCTCTTCGGTTCCTCTCCGTCGACTGCATCGTCCCCTAGAGCAGTGTCAGCCATGGTTCTCCTTTTCCCGGCCCTCGATGAAAGAACAAACGGTACACACCGTGCCAAAAAGATTCTCCGGCCGCCCGAAGTAATCAAATTTAGACTAGCGGCCCTCGGGGAAAGTTGCCCACCGTCTCTTGCGTTACCGTCCGGGTTGCTGGCGCCCAGGCATTCTGCTCGTACTCTGCTCATCTTCGGGAGCGAGGATACACAATATCCGCCTTACGTCCGAGCACAGGGCCAGGGGCGGCTTGAACGCTTGAACGAGGCAGCACTCGTCGAGAATGGGTGCCGATCAGTCGAAAAGCAGCAGCAAGGCCCATCGCTGCTGCTGATTCATTGCAGCGTTTGTCCAGCCGCTACACCGCCACAGCGGGTGCATAGATGCGGATCGTAGAAAAGCGGCCACGCATTCAAGCGCGAGGCCGCCCGCCTTCCGCATGGTGATCTTGCTAACTTAGGTTGTTGCGGGTCGCAACGTGTGCCTTTCGCCGACGCTGGCTTTGCTTTTGACAGGCTGTGTCTGTGCCGGGGTGACTCGCTTGGGCTGGTGCCTGGCCGTGACCCTTCTGTGCTGCTTGCGTATGCTCCCTAGGCGTCACCCGCGTGGATCGTCTTTTCCGCGCTGAAGCCTTGCTGGAGGCTCTTGTGGGCTGGGCGCGGTTTCCGCCCTTGTGATGACGCGCCAGAAGGCAGCTTTCGCAAAAGGGCTATGAAGATCTTTGTTCTTGTCCACTTGCTTACCTTCAGTCAGCATGCCACAAAGTAGGAGGCAACCCAGAACGCTGACACTCGCCTGCATTACTTTCATGTAAAGGCCTCCGCTTGCTGAATTTTGTTCCGGTTAGCCGAAAGCAACAAATGACGGAAGGGAATGGCCGTGGGGCATTGGGTTGCGACCGAACTGAACTGCTTTTGCGCCGCCATTAACCATTCCCGCCGGCTCACCCGACCTATAGGAGGTCATTGCAGATGCAGGCACTCAGGTGTAGAGTGCTTGCGCAAAGCTAAGGGAAGTCAGTTTCGATGGAGATGCGATGAACAAGCTACTCTTGTCAGGACTATTGCCTCTGATCCCGCTCGCGGCGACCGCGCAAAATGCCTTCGATGGTACATGGAAGTTTCGTCTCAACGACGCGCAGTTTCCTAAGAAGCCCGATGTCTTTCTGCTGCAGGATGGGGTATATCACTGCAAAACCTGTGTGCCGCCGATTGAGGTAAAAGCGAATGGCGAGGACCACGCGGTGACGGGGCACCCCTATTTCGATAGCGTCAACGTAAAGGTAGTGGATGATCGGACGATTGAAGAAGTGGAGAAAAAGGCTGGAAAGACCGTCGCCACATCACGGACTGTAGTATCGCTGGACGGCAACACCGCTGACTTCGATTTTACCGACAGCAGCAACACGAAGGGCGACCCGATCACCGGAAAGGGCACGATCAAGCGCGTCGCCAAAGGCCCTGCGGGCTCACACCCAATTTCCGGTTCCTGGGTAACCTCGAAATTGGAGAACCTTTCTGATAATGGCCTGACTGTCAGCTACAAAGTGAATGGGGACAGCTTGAGCATGAGCAGCCCCACGGGGCAATCTTATGTTGCCAAGCTGGACGGGACAGAGGCACCGTACACAGGTGATCCGGGCGTAACCAGCGTCTCGGTTAAGAGCCTTGGAAAGAACAGCATTGAGGAAACTGACAAACGAGATGGCAAGGTGATCAGTGTGGAGCGCTTAACGGTTAATGCCGACGGCAACACTATGACCGTAAAGTTCGAAGACAAGCTGCACGGCACCCATAGCCAATTTACCGCGAGCAAGCAATTATAAATGCCGCAGGCACACCTTCGACTGCACCTAAGAGCGAGACACGGGATAACCAGCCAATTGCAGTGAATGAGAGGACAGTAATCCTTGTGCCGCGACAAGCGTCTTCCCGTGATTTGAAGATTCCGCGAGCTGCACCCTGAAACAAGCATCGCGAACTCCCATTTATCAGGCCAGTCCGAACGGCTGGTGCATGGCGAAAGGAATGGCGAGCTACAAGGCCAGACGGCGTTCCCGGGCGCTCGGTTCAGGCAGAAGCGAACTGGATGAGCGAATCCCTGAATTACAACCTAATATTGGACAGCAGGCCCCTTGCGATACCGCTAAGGCGCAGTAAGTATCCGCTTCTTCGCTGGACCTTCCATAGAAGACATCGCACACTGGCGAGCTTTCCGGCAACTGAATCTGGACCGCGCCAGGAGGGCTTGTTGTACCGGGAATGAGCGTAGGCCAGCGGCATGAGGTGAAGTCCGCCCAGAAAAGCAAGGCCGTTTGCATGGGACGGCAAAGCACCTGGCATCAATCCGGCACACCCGGGGTTATGGTGACTCGGCTAGACACGAATCCTTCGATGGCTCAGCTAGGTCAGTGCGAGACGTTTTTCTGATTTTCACGTTGAGCAGGCGACCTCCGGAATGTCGCTTTGCAAGACCGGGCGCTTACAAGGGAGAAGAACTGCATGTCAGTGAAGGTAGATCTCTATGACAACGCTTATGGCAATTATCAAGAACAAGTTTACGCGCTGGTGCGCACTGAGACCTATGGAGAGGATCTCGGCCAGACAAGCTGGGTTACAAGCGAAGAATCTTACGAAATACCCCAAATCCTGCATCTCGCCCCTGAGTCACAGGTATTCGAGATTGGCTGCGGGTCTGGACGCTACGCGCTTCACCTCTCGGAAAAATATGCCTGCCGCATCGTGGGGGTGGACAGTAATGTGTCGGCCATTAGAGCCGCGAACCAGCTAGCAACCGCTCGAGCTTTGTCTCAAGTTCGTTTTGATCATGGCGACGCTTCTAAGCGACTGCAATTCGCCGATGCCTCGTTTGACGCGGTATTTGCCAACGATGTCCTCTGCCACATTCCTGAAAGATTCCAGCTCTTGAAAGAAGTGTTCCGTATTCTGAAACCTGGCGGGATGCTGTTGTTCAGTGACGCGTTAGTGATTGGTGGTCTAATCTCACAACAAGAGATCGCAATTCGTAGTTCAATCGGATATTACCTCTTTAGTCCGCCAGGAAAGAACGAAGCATTAATGCGACGCAGCGGCTTCCGCTTGATTAAGCGGCGTGATACCACTGAGAACGCCGCGGTCATTGCGCAGCGCTGGCATAGAGCTCGCGAAAAGCGCCAGCAGTTGCTGAGTTCTTTTGAAGGCAATAGCAATTTCCAAGGACTACAGCAGTTCCTGTCCTGCGTGTACACGCTTAGCAGCGAACGACGACTATTGCGCTATCTCTATACCGCGCAAAAATGAGGTTCGCATGTGATGCGCAAATAAGGAGAGAGCTTACCGGCGTTCAGAATCCCAGGCACCCACGGTGGTTGACCCACCGAAATGTGCGAGGGTTACCGGCCTTGGATGGTTGGGACGGGTGCCTCCCGGCGGAGTTGTACGACATAATCCTGTCTGAGCTTTCCTGCTGCCGATGAAAGCTCTCCATGCTCGCCTGGTTCATCTGATCGAATTCTCGCTGGCAGCGCTTAGTTGGGTGAGATTCTGCTCGAACGATTGCTGGACCTGGCAAAGTCTTAAGTGTGTTCTACCCGGCAAGC
>JAFATF010000348.1 GCA_019244045.1 Acidobacteriota bacterium | reverse complement strand
TCCGAGCGTTCGTATGTTGATGTGCACCACGTATCTCTCGCCTCAGCTCACCGAAGTCGCAAAAAAATCAGGTGTACAGGGGGCAGTGAGTAAGACGGGCGCTCATCGATTGAGAGAATTGAAGCCGTGTTGCGGAACGAGATGTTCTTTGACTCAGTCGCCTGCTGACGCCCCGCCCAACTAGAGCGGGCCCCCTTTTGACTTCATCCAGCGATTCTGAATAAATACCTGCTGGGCGAGTTTGTTCGTTGCCGGGCATGGCTAATCTGAACTCCTCCCGACTCGGCTACATCGACTGGATGAGAGGCGTAGCTTGCGTCTTAATGTTTCAGACCCATTGCTATGATGCCTGGTTAAGCCCGCTGGCAAAGAAATCCCCTTTCTTCATTCGGTCCCAATTGCTGGGCACCTTGCCTGCGCCCTCATTTCTCTTTCTCGCAGGAATTTCTTTTGCCTTCGCCAGCGACAGATCGGAGAAAAGCGGCCGGGCGGCGAAGGAAATTACCTTATCTGCCATCCGCCGCGGATCTGAAATCCTCGCCTTAGGGTTTCTGTTTCGGGTGCAAGAATATCTCATTTCGTTTCCCTGGGCACCATGGACCGATCTATTCCGTGTCGATATCCTAAACACAATTGGCGTCGCCATGATGATGATGGCCGGGGTATGCTGGCCTTGCCGCATGTTTCTCGGCCGGGCGGCGCCCGGCGCTGCCCCGTCCCTCTGGTTACGGGCGGGAGCGGCCCTAGGCGTGGCTCTGCTCATTTCATTATTGACGCCCCTGGTATGGACTGTCTGGCGTCCAACTTGGCTCCCTTGGCCGATTGAATCCTATGTTGATGGCGTCCACAATTTAGGCAAACCTCAGGGGTGGCTGTTTCCAATTTTTCCGTGGACAGGATTTGCATTCATCGGCCTGGCGCTCGGGTTCCTGCTGCTCTGGGCCAGGGTAAGAAGGATCGAAGCCCTCACCTTGAGGCTTGCCGGCGGAATGGGAATTCTCCTGATCACGGCAGGAAGGTGGCTCGACAAAGGTCCGCAAGTTTATCCGCTGTCTGACTTCTGGCACACCAGCCCGAATTTTTTCCTTATCCGCGTGGGCATTCTGCTCCTAGTTTTATCCACCAGCTATCTTTGGTGCCGCTGGGGAGCGGGCGGTCGGGGTTTCAGTCCCCTGATTCAACTGGGTCAAACCTCACTTTTGGTCTACTGGGTGCACATTGAATTGGTCTACGGACGTTTTTCCATTCTCAGGAAGCAGGCGATGGGGATCGGCGGCGCATCGCTGGGGCTGCTTACCATATTTTTAGCCATGCTTTTGCTTTCGCTCGCGAGAACGCGTCTCCGGGGGAGAGCCGTCAAAGTCAGGTCCTGGGCTCACATGTCGCCAGGCGGCATCAGAATCGAGCGGGCCGGCCAATAATTCGCCGCCCGCCTTTAGCGAGCATTGCATCATGGAATCGCCCCCAGGACCCGGACGTGATCGTGAGGGCCAGATCCGCGACCGGAAGGCTGCGGCTCAGACCCGTGGGAGCGACCTTGAGGACGAGCTCGGTGGCGGCCTATGATTCCGGCTTGAATATGAGTCCTTGGCTTCCTCTGCCATTCATAAGAGCAATCAAAGGAGCTTGAAATCGCAGATGCCGCACGCAGCCCTGCTCTTCGAGCGCGGGCTGCCGATTCAACCATTCCCAGTCGACGAACCCCTCGCCAGCGTCAGGATTCACCGTAAAATAGCCCACCTGGAAAGCGGTCAGGTTCTGAAAGAAGTGGCTGCCCTGCGAGGGAGTGACGCGGAAATCTCGAAACCCCGCCTCCACAATCAGTCGCGCGCCGGAGATCTCGTCCCACTCGACCGGAATACCCAGCCAGGGATCGTTCGAACCCCAGCGTCCCACCCCGATCAAGAGATAAGGAACTCCCTGCCCCGTGAGCTTGGCGTTGAAATGGGCGACGCCCTTGGCCACCTCAGGGCTGCGGGACCGTTCAAAACGGTGAAAGTCCACGACGACAATGTCGCAGACATCCTGGACGCGCCCGTTTCCCAGGACCTTCGAGCTCTGACACAGCAGATGGCAGACCTTGATCTCGTCCATGCGCAGCTCTTCGCCTTCCCGCGACAGCACCAGCGGGCGAATCTGTAGAAAGCCGAATTGGGCCCTTTCCGATGCCGTCTGCCCCATACGAACGGCAAACTCGATTTCAACTGGTCTTCCAAAAGCCTCCTCGCCAATGGCCATCAGCTGCAGAACGATCTCGGGCAGAGGAAACATCCCGTGCTTGAGTATGGGAGCAAAGCTCACGACAGGTGTGCCGTGTCGGCTTAACCCGTCATAGACGGCGTGATTGTCGAGTGAGTAGGTTGAGCCAACCAGATCGAGCGTGCCATCGAGCGCAGCGCAGTCCAGCCCAAAGGCCTTCTCCCGCAGCTGCGATACGGGGTCTTCGCTCCCCGATTCCTTCAGCTGGAGCGCCCAGAATGCGGTTTGGCTATTGGCCAGAATGTCTTCCACCGATGAGAATTGCGGCAAGTTACGCGGATAACGCGGGCAGAAGGATAGGCACTTGCCACCGTCGACAACTTCGCGACCCATGCCCAGCGCCACTGCCGCGATTCCATCCTGGTAGCGCATGGGCGGAACGGGATAGAAGTTATGCGACCGTACCACTCCGGAGAAATCCGGATAAAAGCGCTGTCCATGAACCGCCCCAATGACCCGCTGCACGATCACGGCCATCTTTTCCTCTTCCAGCCGATAGGGGGTTGCCCGCACGTAAGCTTTTGCATGCTGATGAAACGTTGAAGCGTACACGCGCTTGATGGCCTCCATCAGTTGCTCGAAGCGGAAAACCAGGTCTGGTCCCTGATTCGCCAGCATGAACGTGTCGTAGACGCCGGTAAAAGGCTGATATTGCGAATCCTCGAGAAGGCTGGAGGAGCGCACTGCCACCGGATAAGCGACTTCTGCCAGGAAGGCCAGCAGACTCTCGCGAACCAGGGCAGGGAGAGGGGCGGCGAGGAATCGCTGATCGATTTCTCGATCGTCAGCGGAGTGAATGGCAAAATCTAGAAGATTGTTCTCGCTGACGAAACGATCAAAGATATCGGTTGCCAGCACCAGGGTAGGGGGCACGGCGATTTGCACTGGGGCGAAGCGCCGCCTCATGCGATGCTGGTGCAGCAGATGGCGCACAAAGGCGAGGCCGCGCGCTTTCCCCCCCAGAGAACCTCCACCAATGCGCAAAAAAAAGGCATCGTTCGCCTTGAAAGTCAGCGGATCGAAATCTCCAATCAACCCCTCACTTTGTTCCGTCCGGTATTCAGCGATCGATGAGATCAAGTCGCGCCGCAGGTGCTCAAAGGTTGGGAAGTCTGAAACCTTGCGTGGACGAAGGCGCTGGGCCAGGGCAAACTCGGTGCGCGCCCGCAGCCAGCGGGAAAAATGATTGCTCTGCGCGTGATAGGCGATGCTCTCGGCCGGAACCATGCGCAGCTGTTGCTCAAGCTGGTTAAGGTCGGTTGCCCGTCCCACTTCGGTTCGATCCGGTAGACGAAAGACAAAATCACCGAAGGCGAACTGATCGCCGAAAAACCGCCGCAAATCGCGCAGCAGCGTGGGCGATCCTTTACGCAAGAAAGAGAAGCCCTGGTGGTGCGCCCGCGAGCGGAACTCGGTTCGGCTGGACTGAAGCACGATCGGGCAGTCGGGAACCAGACCGCGAATCATGCGCGCCAGGTCAAAACCCGCTTCCGGGCTCATGTCGCTGGCGCGGGGAAACTCTACATCCGATACCACGCCCAGCAGATACTCCTGATAGGCATTCGCCAGCTCAGCTGCATCTTCGTAGGTGGAAGCCAACAAAATTTTAGGCCGAGCGCGCATGCGCATAAGCTTGTGCGCGACGTTGATGCCCTCGCGAATGAGACGCCGCGACTGGGTGAGCAGCTCGGTATAGATCACTGGCAGAAACGAGGAGTAGTAGCGGATATTATCTTCCACGACCAAAATGACAGGCACGCCGATCTCGGCCGTGTCGTGGGCTGTATTCCGCTTGTCCTCGATATACTTGACAATCGAAATGAGGATGCGGATATTTCCCTGCCAGAGAAAGATGCGCTCAATTTCCGTGAGCGGGTTTCGCGCGATGAATCTCTGGACTTCACGGTAATCATAGGCCAACACAACGACCGGGACGCGCAGTCCGGATTCCCTCACCCGCTGAGCCAGTTCCGCAGCATTCATGTCGCCTACGTCAAGGTTGGTGACGATCAGGTTATAGCGCGGTTCCCAACGCTTCAGCGCCTCAGCGCCGCTGGAAACATGCGTGAGACCGGGAATTTCCCCGAGGTTCAACTCGAGCGATTCGCCGATCAGCAATTCGTTTAAGCGTCCATCTTCGCGCAGGATGAACGAGTCATAGAGACTGGAGACCAGCAATATGTCCTGCACCCGAAAAGGCATCAGGTTTTCGAAGCCTTCAAAGAGCTTCTCGGCATCGATGGCAGGACTCGAGAGCATGCGGGTGGTGGTCACAGCCTTTTTGGTAGGTTCCAGGTCTTGCTCGGGCGGTGCGGCATAAAGCCACCTAGGCATAGAACTTGTCCGCCCCGCGCGCGGCGGGGCGAGCAAAGACCATTAAACCAAGCCTTGATCCAGCATCGAATTGGCGACCTTGAGGAAGCCGCCGATGTTGGCGCCGTTGACCAGATTGCCGGGCGTGCCGTACTTTTCAGCCGTTTCGAAGCAGGTGCCGTGAATGGCGACCATGATTTTATGAAGGCGATCGTCCACTTCCTCGCGTGTCCAGCTCAGACGGGCACTGTTCTGTGCCATCTCCAGGCCAGAGGTGGCCACGCCGCCGGCATTGGCAGCTTTCCCTGGGCCATAGAGGATCTTGGCTTGCAGGAACAGCTTGGTTGCTTCGAGGGTGCAGGGCATGTTCGCCCCTTCGGCAACCAGCTGGATGCCGTTCTTAATGAGATTAGTGGCATCCGTGGCGGTGATCTCATTCTGGGTGGCGCTGGGGAAGGCGCAGTCGGCCTTGACGTTCCATAGCGGATTATGATCGAGCTTCACGTCGGTCGGCATGAATACCGCTTTCTTGAACTTGTCAGCATATTCACGCATACGGCCGCGCCTGACGTTCTTCAGTTCCATGATCCAGGCCAGCTTCTCGCGATCGATGCCATCGGGATCGTAAATCACGCCGTTCGAGTCCGACGCCGTGAGCGGCTTGGCCCCGAGAGCGAGCAGCTTCTCGATGGTGTACTGCGAAACGTTGCCGCTGCCGGAGACTAGGCACAGCTTGCCTTCGAGCGAGTCCTGGCGGCTTTTGAGCATCTCGGCGGCAAAATAGACACAACCATAGCCGGTCGCCTCGGGGCGAATCAGCGAACCGCCCCAATTCAGTCCCTTGCCGGTCAGCACGCCGGTAAATTCATTGCGAATACGTTTGTATTGCCCGAACAGGTAACCGATCTCCCGACCTCCAACCCCGATGTCACCCGCCGGCACGTCGGTATCGGGCCCGAGGTGGCGGCATAGTTCAGTCATGAAGCTTTGGCAGAAGCGCATCACCTCGTTATCGCTCTTGCCTTTGGGATCAAAATCAGAACCGCCCTTGCCGCCGCCCATGGGCAACGTGGTGAGCGAGTTTTTGAAAACCTGCTCAAAAGCCAAAAACTTCAAAATTCCGAGATTCACCGAAGGATGGAAGCGCAGACCGCCCTTGTAAGGACCGATGGCGCTGTTCATTTCGATGCGGAAACCGCGGTTGACCTGAACATTGCCCTGGTCATCGAACCAGGGCACGCGGAACATAATGACCCGCTCCGGCTCCAGGATGCGTTCCACAATTTTTGCGGTGCGGTATTCTGGATGCCTCGCCAGCACCAAACGAAGTGAATCGAGTACTTCCTGCACTGCCTGAAGGAACTCCGGTTCTGCCGGGTTCTTTAGCTTGACGGTATTCATGACAGCTTCGATGTAGTCGCCTGAAGAGCGGGTTTCGGGCGGCATAACTGTAGTGCTCATGACAATCGTCCTCCCATTTTAGAAAGCCAGTGGCGATGCCGTTCTGCACGCAGCAGGAAGAAACCGGCATCGGAAAGAATACAAAATGGCAAAGGTCGTCGGATGCTTCTGCCGTGACTCACATCAGACAAATCGTGAAGGCATGTCAACTGTGAGCCGAGGGAAACGCTCGAAGTTGAGATGCTTGTCACAAGGCAGGCAAAGGCGCCCGGCACCGACGGCGGCCGTAATACCTTGGGAGTTGTCGCCTTCCCAAATTCGCTACTCATGCAACTAAGTCCGACCGTTAAGTGGCTCGCCGCGTCCTCCGCCCGCCTATTTTCTGCCGATTCTCTGGTTTGTCCAATCGAAAAATCAGGCTATGCGGCTTCGAAGCTAGCGTTCTTGCCG
>JAFATF010000231.1 GCA_019244045.1 Acidobacteriota bacterium | reverse complement strand
CTCCGTCCGCAGCAGCAGATCTCGTGCTTGTTCGAGGACTCTGGAGCCAAGCGAGTTCAGCCGCGGCGGCTTCGTTGAGCGGTCGAGTAACTCAGCACCCAATTCAGCCTCCAGCCTTTGCAGTTGCCGGGTTATAGCCGATGGTGTCCGGAATAGACGATCAGCTGCGCCGACAATGGACCCGGCCTGGGCAAACTCTACGAGCGCGTGTAAATCGTCGAGCACGGGATCCTCCCTAAGGTAACGCCTAGAACCTCCTCCCAACCAATAGCAGAATCGTGCGAAAACAGCAATATCATTGTGAGAATAATGAAGTTGTGGAATTGTCAGTTCTTCGCTAAGACAATAAGGAGTTATGCGTTTGTGGAGACCTGATGCCTTACGCGATTCAAATTCGGCT
Organism: Acidobacteriota bacterium; assembly: GCA_019244045.1. Classification (GTDB taxonomy): domain Bacteria; phylum Acidobacteriota; class Terriglobia; order Terriglobales; family Acidobacteriaceae; genus Gp1-AA122. The sequence continues at coordinate 7,653 of JAFATF010000231.1, read as the reverse complement.
GACTGGCGGTCCCGAGGTTCTGAACTGGACACCGATTAAGGTCGGTGAGCCCGGATCGGGTCAGGTGCGCCTGCGCCAGGCAGCGGCGGGCGTGAACTACATGGATCTTTATCATCGCACGGGATCTTACTCGGAGCCGCTTCCCTTTATCCCGGGTGTCGAAGGTGCCGGGATCGTCGAGGCGATCGGGCAGGCTGTGCGTGGCCTAAAAGTCGGCGATCGGGTGGCCTATGCCGGTCCCGCCGGTGGCTATTCCGAGGTGCGCCTCATCGAGGCCGATCGACTGGTGCGCTTGCCCGATGCGATCTCCTTCGATCAAGCAGCCGCGATGATGCTCCAGGGTATGACTGCTCAGGTGCTGATCCGGCAGGTGTATCCGGTCAAAGCGGGTGACTTGATCCTCGTGCACGCCGCAGCCGGCGGGACCGGGCTCATTCTCTGTCAGTGGGCGGCCGCCCTCGGCGCGACGGTCATTGGCACCGTTTCGACAGAAGCCAAGGCCGAGCTGGCCCACGCCCACGGCTGCAAACACAGCATCCTCTATTCCAAACAGGATTTCGTCGCAGAGGTTTCTCGTATCTCGGGCGGCGAGAAACTGCCGGTGGTCTTCGATTCCGTCGGCAAGGACACGTTCTTACGCTCGCTCGATTGTCTAAGATCGCGTGGCTTGATGGTGACGTTCGGACAATCTTCCGGTCCAATCGACCCTATTGTACCCGTTCTACTGCGGGAGAAGGGTTCGCTCTTTCTGACACGGCCTTTGCTCTTCCACTACATCGCGCGACGAGAAGAGCTTGAATCTTCCGCTAACGAGTTGTTCGATGTGGTGGCTTCGGGAAAGGTGCGCATTAAGATCAATCAGCGCTTTGCGCTCAAGGACGCTGCTGACGCCCACAAGGCCTTGGAAGCGCGCGCCACCTCCGGCTCTACCGTTCTGACCATCTGACCCAGTATCCAAAGGAGTTTTCCATGAGTAAGACCGCAATTACTTCGCCTGAGCTCGCGCCGCTGATCGGCCCGTTTTCCCAGGCGGTCAAAATCGATGGTTTCATCTTCTTCAGCGGACTGGTCGCCCAAGACCCGGCCACCGGCAAACTGATCGAGGGGGGCATTGTGGCCGAGACGGATCGCATACTCCAAAACTTCTCGGCGGTTCTCAAGGCGGCCGGCAAGGGTTTCGATGATGTCGTGCAGGCCTGCGTGTTTCTCATGAGCATGAATGACTTCGCCGCGATGAATGGCATCTACGCAAAGTATTTCAGTCAGCCCTTTCCCGCCCGCACGACGATCGCGGTCGCCGCGCTAGCGCTTGGGGCCTGCGTCGAGATCGATCTCGTTGTCAAGGCCTGAGGCGGCGGTCGAGCACGGGATCGTCCTAAAGTAACTCCTAAAACCTCTTCCCAACCAATATACCTCTTCCCAACCAATATCAGAGTCGTGCGAAAGCGGCAATATAACTGTGAGAATAATGAACTTGCGGAATTGTCGGTACCCCGCTACAACCGATAAGTAGAGGCGGTGGAGGGTGCGTGAACAGAGTAGCGTGTGGAGTCATGGTGGCCGTCGCCGGCACGGCGGTGCTCGGGATGACCGCAACGCTGGCCGGCGCACAAACCGGCGAAGTGAAGCCGGCGCCGTCCCCGGCGACGCAGATCAGCGAAATTCCTGACAAGTTCGTCAGGCGCGAGCCTCAAAAAGATTACCTCGAGCGCATCGAAATGATTCCGATGCGAGATGGCGTAAGGCTCTACACCGTCATCGTCATCCCGAAAAGTGCGAAGGACGCCCCGATCGTCCTGACACGCACGCCCAACGGCACCAATAGATATGTCTCGAATAACAATCCGTCTATGGAGGCGCTGCTGCCGGCGGCCGACAGCGAGTTCGCCCGCGCCGGCTATATCCGCGTGTTTCAGGACGTTCGTGGCAAATACCGTTCTGAGGGCGCTTTCGAGGAGACACGCCCGCGACGCGGACCGCTGAACGCAACCAACACCGACGAGGCCACGGATGCCTGGGACAGCATCGACTGGCTGGTCAAGAACGTCCCGCAGTCCAACGGCAAGGTTGGCATGATTGGCGCATCCTCCGACGGCTTCACAGTGGCCATGGCGCTTCTCGATCCGCACCCGGCGCTCAAGGCCGCCGTGCCTGAAGTACCGAAGGTCGACAACTGGATGGGAGATGACTGGTATCACTACGGTGCCTTTCGTGAGGCATATCTGGACTTCTTTGCTCAGATGACCGGGTACCGCGGCGCGGGCTCGGAGGTTCCCCACGCAGCCTACGATGATTACGAGGTATTCCTGAACGCCGGCTCGCCGGGGGCGTATGCGCTCGCGAACGGCTTCGATCAGCTAGGTTGGTGGAAAAAAGTGGTGGCACATCCCGCCTACGATGCCTTCTGGCAGGGGTACGCGCTGGACCGGCAACTGGCAGCGCACCCCTCCCAGGTACCGACGCTGTGGGTACAGGCTTTGTGGAACCAGGAAACCATATGGGGAGCGACTCACGCGTGGCTTGCGCTCAAAGCGGTCGGACACGAATCGAACAACTGGTTGGTGCTCGGCCCCTGGCATATGAGTCAGGAGAATCGCGTCGGCTGGACCATCGGGCCATTCAAGTGGCCCGCAGATACCGCCGAGCAGTTCCGGCACTCCATGGTAATGCCGTTCTTCAATCAGTACCTGAGGAACGGTCCGCTGGCAAATCTCGCGCGCGCCACGATCTACAGTCCGGCGGAAAAACGCTGGCAGCGCTTCGACAGCTGGCCGAGCGCCTGCGAACGCGGCTGCAGGTACCCGTTAAAAGCGCTTTACCTGCAGGCCGATTTCAAACTCTCATTCGATTCGCCGACCGGCTTGCGCGAGGGTGATTCCTACGTGTCCGATCCTTCGAAGCCGGTTCCCAATTGGCCGCGACCTGTGAATTTCGATGATGCCGACTCCTGGCGCACCCAGCTGGTGCGCGATCAGCGCTTTGTAGATGGACGCCCGGACGTGCTGACTTATGTGGCTGAAGCGTTGTCCGCTCCGCTGAAGATCGAGGGAGCGCCAATCGCAGACCTTGTCGCGACCACCACCGGCACGGATGAGGACTTCGTGGTCAAGTTGATCGACATCTATCCACCGCAATATCCGATGCAACCTGAGCTCGGTGGCTATGAACTGCCGATCGGTATCGACATTTTCCGCGGACGCTATCGAACAAGCTTCGAGCATCCGTCACCGATACCGGCAAACAAAGCGCAGCGTTATCGCTTCCCGCTACCGAATCAGAACTATGTGTTCCTGCCGCGCCACCGCATCATGGTACAGATCCAGTCAACGCTATTTCCGCTCTATGACCGCAATCCGCAGACCTTCGTGGACAATCCACTGTTCCCGAAACCGGAGGACTTCCGAAAAGCGACGATTACACTACTGCGGTCGGCGGATGCGGCGAGCGCCGTGTGGCTGCCCGTCGTGCCTTATGAACCAGGGCCTGACAATTAATCTCAGTGCGCGAATACAAGCACGAGGTTCTGACATCTGTTCCCATGCGCACACGGCGTGCAAGGCGCGGTATGAGCCTGCCTCTCGATCAAGGCGCTCCCGCACCGCAGACGCTTGAAGTTCAGAAGGCAAGCTTACATGGCATCGTCAGACATGAAGAGAGGGACATGAAAGTTATCGAGGTGCCGGCGTCATTCGACCTCCGGGATATTAGGCCAGTGGAGCGGCCCGAGTTGCCTGACCCTGGACCGGGGCAGGTTCTCATTCGAATGAACGCCGTCTCTCTGAATTTTCGGGATCTACTGGTCGCCCAAGGCCATGACCGTTGGTTACCGCCAACTGGGCGCATTCCAGTCTCCGATGGCGTGGGCGTGGTGCTGGCAGTCGGCTCGGGCGCAAACGGAATCAGCGTCGGTCAGCGGGTCATTACGACGATTTTGCCGAAATGGATCTCAGGCCCACTTACCGTACAGAAGCGTAAGGGTGGCCTAGGAGGTCCCGCGGCTGACGGGGTCTTGGCCGAGCGAATCCTGCTTGATGCAACTGCCGTGGTTCCAGCGCCGGACTATCTGACGGACGTCGAGGCTGCGACCCTTCCATGTGCGGCGCTGACCGCGTGGCACGCCCTCACCCGCGCCGGATCGTTAAGACCGGATTCGACAGTCCTTGTGGAAGGCACCGGCGGCGTATCTCTTTTCGCCCTTCAGATCGCCGCTTCAGCTGGTGCGCAGGTCATCGCGACTTCCAGTACGGAGGCTAAGCTTGATCGCTTGCGCGAGTTGGGCGCCGCTGCGACGGTCAACTATCTGAAACGACCCAGATGGGGTGTGGAAGTCGTAGATCTGACAGACGGCCAAGGCGTCGATCACGCCATCGACATAGGCGGCGCAACCACTCTTGAACAATCCATATCGTCTGTGTGTATGGAGGGTGTCGTAAGCGTTGTGGGCCTCGTCGGCGGATTGAGGACGGAGATCAACCTGGCTGAGATCTTTCAGAAGAACTTGCGGCTCGACGGAATCGAGACGGGATCTCGGTCAATGTTAGAAGACCTTGTTCGTTGGTTTGACCTCAAACGGCTTCATCCCATCATCGATAGAACCTTTCCATTTCAGGATTCAAATGCGGCCTTCCTGCACCTTAAGGCGGGCGGACACATCGGCAAGATCTGCGTGGTGATGTAGCTGTCCGAGTTGACGTCTGAACAACTATAGTGGCGCGCCTACTGATGGCACGGCGTCGCAATCTGGAGACTGCGGGCGGCGCGTTGTGCGAGGCGGTTTCTGGAATGCTGATCTCAGCGTCGTCCGCTCGGCCCAACGCCGCGGGATCCTCACGTCCAAACGGGTCACCAGCTTCGGGTTCCGCGTAGCCAGAACACTCTAGTTACATCTTGCCGTTTGGCCAGAGCAATCACAAGCGGTGTGTACGCCGCCCATGCGTACAGGAGACAAATTCGTGTGCACCCACGATCACCCAGCTGACGTGCGTACCCTGTACATTCACCATGATCCTCCAACCAATAGCAGAATCGTGCCAAAGCAGCAACATCATTGTGATAATAATGAACTTGTTGAATGTTGCTTGTCCAGCGATACTGCATAGGATTCGTGCGCGCGTGGAGATTGATCAGCGACGAAAATAGCTACAGGAGTTTGTTATGAGCAAAACAGCAATTACCTCGCCGGAACTCACGCCGCCGGTCGGCCCATTTTCCCAGGCAGTCCAAATCGACGGTTTCCTCTTCGTCAGCGGTCAGGTCGGCCAAGACCCTGCCACTGGCAAGGTGGTCGAGGGGGGGTATTGAGGCGGAGACAGAGCGCGTCCTCCAGAACCTCTCGGCGGTTCTCAAGGCGGCCGGCAAGAGTTTCGATCACGTTGCGTGCGCCCGCGTGTTTCTCACGAACATGAGTGACTACGCCGCGATGAATGGCATCTACGCGAAGTATTTCAGCCCGCCCTTTCCCGCCCGCACGGCGATTGGGGTGGCCGCGCTACCGCTTGGGGCCTGCATCGAGATCGACCTCGTCGTCAAGGCTTGAGGTGACACACACGTTGGCGGTGATCAACTGGCGGTTCTGCCAGACGCGGTTGGCATTTCGACCGAGGCCATGCAGGCTCGCTGGCGCGGGCCGACTGCATGCGAGCGCCGATAAGACGGTTCTCGGATTTCTTTACTTAGCTAACTGTAATCAAACGAAGGGATGGGCTCTCGATGAAGGCGATCTGCGTAAGAGAGTTTGGCGGTCCTGAAGTACTGAAATTAGAAGACATACCCGAACCTAGACCGCCGCAGTCCGGGGAAGTGCTGGTCAGCGTGAAGGCTGCGGGAGTGAACCCTTACGACACTTACATGCGAGCGGGCGCCTATGGCGCCAGGAATCCAGCGCTTCCCTATACGCCGGGCTCCGACGCCACCGGTGTCGTGGAATCGGCCGGGGCCGATGTCAATCTGAAGGCTGGGGAGCGTGTCTATACGAGTGGGATGATGATAGGTGCCTACGCGGAGTTCATGTTGTGCAAGAGCTCCCAGGTGCAAACGCTGCCGGCGCGCTTGAATTTTTCCCAAGGCGCGGAAGTTTTCGTTCCCTATGCCACGGCGTATCGCGCGCTGTTTCACGTGGCACGTACTAAGCCCGGCGAGACCTTGCTGGTGCATGGTACCAGCGGTGGAGTTGGGTTGGCTGCGATCCAGTTCGGGGTTGCGGCGGGCACCAAGATCATTGCCACTGCCGGAAGTGATGAAGGCCTGAAATTGATCAAGACCGAGGGCGCGCAGCATACGTTGAACCACAGCTCTAACGATTATCAGAAACAAGTTCTCGACGTAACCAATGGACGAGGAGTCGATGTGATCGTAGAGATGCTGGCCAACGTGAACCTTGGCCATGATCTTAAAATGCTGTCTCCACGCGGGCGAGTGGTGGTGGGTAGTAGAGGCAGCGTGGAGATTAACCCCGCGACCTCATGACCCGCGGAGGAGCGGTGTTCGGGATGGCTATTTGGGACGTACCGGATGCAGAAGCTGCAGAGATCCATGCTGCCTTGCAAGCCGGACTGGGTAACGGAGCCCTGCATCCAGTGATCGCTTCGGAGCTGCCCCTGGTTTCTGCTCCAGAAGCTCACCGGCGAATCATGGAGTCCGGTGCGCGGGGCAAAATCGTGCTTATTCCATGACGGCGCAACGCATCCGCGCATTAGAGAATCCCAGCCACAGAAAAGCACTGAGTATGAAAGCCTGAAATTGAAACAAAACGTAAGGACAGTCTATGCGCAATGTCGTTTGTACCAGTGATGCTCCCGGTGTCGGGCACTACTCCTCAGCTGTCAAAAGCGGTGGATTTATTTTCGTCAGCGGCCAGCTTGCCCTCGATCCCATAACGCAGCAGATCATCGAGGGCGACGCCAGCCAACAGACCGAGCGTGCCCTTCAGAATGCCGCGACAGTTCTCAAGGCAGCCGGATCCAGCCTGGACAGCGTTGTGCGTTGCGGAGTGTTCCTAAAGAATATGGATGACTTCGCAGCGATGAATGCTGTGTACGAGAAGATATTCGGTCCTCATCCCCCTGCGCGAACAACGATCGAGGCGGCGCGTCTACCCAAAGACAGCCTGGTAGAGATCGACGTCATTGCCCTGGAATAAGAGCAATCAGGCGGAGTGCGCAGGGCAAGTGATCATGTGGAAACAGTGCTCCGAATTTGTCGAAAGAGGCTAGACGTGAAAACGAGAAAACCAGCTGCCGAATCTGCCCAGTTCCGAGAGGCATGGCATCCGATGGATGGTGTGACGTACCTGAATTTTGCGTTCAATGCCCCAATTCCGACCGTTGCACTCGATGCCGTGCAGGTGTCAATTCGCGCCAAGCAATTGCCGCACTTGGTCGGCGATGCGGAATTTTTTGGGCCGGCAGCCAGTGTGCGCGGCTCACTCGCCACACTCCTGGGCGCGGATCCAGATGACATTTCTTTGACTACCGGTGCTCAGTCGGGAGCCACGATGGTTGCGTACGCACTACGGTGGTCTCCCGGCGATGAGGTTCTTATTGGACGCGGGGACTTCCCGGTCCACTATGCAACGTGGAAACCAATGGAAGAACGCGAAGATATCAAGCTGTCCATCGTGACACCACGAGATCGGTTCATTACCGCCGATGATTT
>JAFATF010000106.1 GCA_019244045.1 Acidobacteriota bacterium | reverse complement strand
CGACCTAACAAAGGAGCAGCTCACCAATGCGCCGGCCTTTGACTTCGCTAAGTTGAGATAGCCGTGCGGTCATAATCCGACAGAAAATATCAGCTGAAATCCAGGCGCAGTGTGGGGTTTCGGTATTTTTATGAGAGTATCACTTAGCCCACACACGTGAAAATCGCATTGACCCAAGACTAGACCGGCTGCCCATTTTTAGGCGTCATCCCCATGCCGTGGGGATTTCGCTAATCTATATTTAGCAGCGTCACCTCCATATCCGGCGTTTTCTCCTGCCGCTCGGCAATCGCGAGCGCAGCGGCTTTGAGCAGGGGAATTTGCTCGCTTCGTTTCGTGCGGGCCGCTGCTATGTCGTCCTCCCTCTCGCTTTATTGTCGTTCATTGTAGCAAAGAAGCCGGCAGCTTATCCCGCCTCTTCGCTTCGGAATGCCGACTATTCGCATACTGGTGGGTGCTAATTTAAGTTGGGCTTCAGAAAGGTTGACCATTGACCCATACCCAACTAATGGTTAAACAGTCAATGTCTAACGATTAGAAGTGCGCGCATCGGGCGAGTAAGGCTCGGAACTGCGTTGTCTGAAAACCAGGAACTTGTAACAACGTAGCGGAGGAGAGGCCACGAAAATGAAAAATGCAGGGCTAACATTTGCAGGAGTGTTACTCGCAACAACAGCTCTTGGATGTATATCAGCGGCGGCATCTAACTGTGACAGTCTAAGCGGCATTCCGTTACCCGTTCCAAATACAACCATCACCGCTCAGGAGGTTCCAGCGGGAAGCTTTATGGGCCAGGACAATCTGCCTGCATTCTGCCGCGTGGTGGGCATTTCCAAGCCAAGACCTACATCCAATATTGGTTTCGAGGTATGGATGCCGATCAGTGGCTGGAACCATAAGTTCGAGCAAGTCGGCAATGGCGGCCTGGCAGGTTCAATCCAATACGGCGGGATTGCGATCGCTCTCCGCCAAGGTTATGCATCCGCAAGCACAGATGATGGAACGGCGGGCGACATCCCGGACTTTCTCCTCGACACTAACAAAGTATTGGACTGGCGAATCAATGCCGTGCATGAGACAGCAGAGAATTCGCAGGCTATTATCCAAGCCTTCTACGGCGGCGCCCCCCGTCATGCTTATTTCACCGGCTGCTCGAAGGGTGGAAGTGAAGCAGCGACAGAGATGCAACGTTTTCCGGACGATTTCGATGGTATTGTCGGAGGAGCTACCGCATTTTACAGTACACACAACTTGGTACGCCAAGTCTACAACATTGTAACAGTGAACGGTTCAGCATCTAATACTACACCGGTTCTTGATGAAAACGCGCTCACCATCTTACACAACGGCGTGCTTGACGCCTGTGGCCGTCAAGAAGGTACCTTGCAAACCGATATCTGGCTGAACGATCCGCGGGACTGCCATTTCAACCCGCAGGTGCTTCAATGCAAGCAGGGACAAAATCCCTCAACATGCCTCAGCCCAGACCAGGTTGCAGCGGCTCAGAAGATGTACGAGCCATTATACAATGCAACAGGCCAGGAAATTTTCCCGGGCGAGCCGCGCGGACAAGAAGCTCCTCCTGCTAATCCGAACATCGCAAGCGGGAATCTCTATGGTTGGCAAGGCTTCAGCCCCGTAGAGCCGCCGGCATTTTGGTTGGGAGGGCCGCTCACGCTGCCGCAAATTGGTGGTCTGGTTTTCGGTGACCTGAACTACACGTACGCAGACTTCTTCAACTTCGATTTTACGAACGACACGGCCATGCTGGATGCGAGGTACGGTTCAGGCCCGAATAACTACAATACCATCAATACCGATCTGCGGGCGTTTGAAAATCGTGGCGGCAAAGCCATTTTCTATCATGGCTGGGGAGACATCCTCGTCTATCCGAAGGCAGGGTACCAGTATTATGACAGTGTCATCACCGCTCAACGAGCCGAGAAGGGCCTCGGCAGTGATCGTGAAGCTCTGAACGCGACCGAGAACTTTTTTCGGTACTTCATGGTTCCGGGCATGGGTCATTGTCTGAGCGGGCCGGGCGCTAATGTTTTCAATGGCGCGAACAACCCTGGCAATCCGCAGGATCCGGAACACGACGTGGTCGCCGCTGTTGATCGCTGGGTCGATCAGGGCATCCCGCCAGCCAAAATCATCGCTACCAAATTCGCAGATGACGTCCCGGCAAACGGGGATGTTGCCTTCACCCGGCCGCTCTGCCCTTATCCTCAGGTCGCCCTCTACAAAGGCACTGGAAACCCGAACGATGCTGCGAACTTCCAATGCGTGGAAGATAACGATGATCTGAGTACAGACATTCAGGAAGCAGGTAAGCTCTACAGCATACCCTCCCAGTGAATTCGCTGAAACTGATTCCATCCTGCTCAATGGCCCCGATCGGCACTGCTCTCAGCTGCCGGTCGGGAGTGCCGATCATGGCTGCAGTTCAAGAGACTATAGTCTGCATCAATTGGCTGGCGCAGCGAGGCCCTTCATGTCAGCTCAGTACGAACGCGATATGTGCAGCAACAAAATGACCTATTGCGGGCTCAAAACACCACCTTCTTCACCTCATCCAAACTCACGACGTCATTCCGCCGGTCATAGAGTTTCGTCGTCCGCGGGCTCTCGTGCGCCGCTATCTGCTGGGCCTTCTCCAAATCCCCGCCATTGGTCAGGTATATGGTGATGCCGGTTGCCCGGAACGTGTGGCAGCCGATTTTGGTCCGGATCCCGGCTTTCCTGGCCCGCCGCTGCACCATCGCAAAGGCGTCCTTGCGGTCAAGCGCCCGATCCGACAGGATCTTTGTCTTGCCATCAGACGCCCGAAATAAGGGGCTTTTGGGCGCGTCTTTGAGCCCGGCGGCCGCAATGTAGCGGTCGAGGTACTCCTACCTTTCCGCGGTGGCGGGTTTTGAGACATCGTTCCAAGCAGATTGCCACGATCGGCCGAAGACGCCAACCTGACAACGCCGCACCGCAAATGTTCGTGCGGGTTCCGCGTCAACCCTGTTCAATTATAGACGGAAACGCACCTGCACTTCCGTAAGTGCAACTGAGCTTGGCAGTGCCGCGTTTTGTCGACATCAAATCTCATCTCCTCGGGGAGCCTCGTCCAACAATGCCCACCTCGCGAGCGACCCTTCTTCTTTCTGAACTTCCAACGTTTGATCCAAAAACTGGTGATCTAACTGTAGTCATCGAGACCCCGAAAGGAAGTCCGAACAAATACGATTACGATAGCAGCTGTGGCGCGTTTCGCTTTGTGGCGGTCTTGCCGGAAGGGATGTCGTTCCCGTTTGACTTCGGCTTTGTGCCCTCCTCTCTCGGGGATGATGGTGACCCGTTGGATGTTCTCGTTCTGATGGATGCTCCGACACCGGTCGGTTGCGTGCTCTCTGTTAAATTGATCGGTGTCATTGTGGCTAAGCAGCGCGAGCACAACGGTGAGTGGGTCCAAAATGATCGACTGCTAGCAGTCGCCACCCGCAGCCGCCGCCATACATATATCAACTCGCTCGACGACTTACGTCCGGAACTCATGGACGAGATCGAAGCCTTCTTTGGGCAGTACAATCGCCTCGCCGGCAAGGAATTCAAACCTGGCGGCCGATTCGGACCAGATAAGGCCCACGAGCTGATCGATGCCGGGGTCAACCGTTACAGTCGAGAGCTGAGCAAGCCCCGAGCCTGATCCAAGCCTCGACCGGCGCAGGAATGATGTGAGTGCCGCCTGCTTATAAGGTTGCTTACGCGCGCTGGGCGCGACTGAAGACCGACGGCGGAAGATGCAATCGAAGCGGGCGCGCAATTCACTGCGGCGGCGAGCCGTGGGGTTGCGGCGATACGCCTTGTCGTCCTCGGGCTCTCATGCTCCTCCATCTGCTAACATTCTCCTCATTGGCTATAACTATCCATTATAGCCAATGCCTCCGGCGGGCAGTGGCTGTTGCGGCCGGTCTCCTTTTGGCTTATAATGGAAATATTGCTCGTTATAGCCAATGATTTTAGCAACCGCTCCGGGGCTTTCCGAAAATTCCCCGGCGGTGTAGCATACAGCGTATGAGAGAGGAAATTTCAACAACACACGCAAAAGATTTATTCGTCAAAGCGCTTGAGGGACAGAATTTCTCGCCAAAGACCATCCGCGCCTGTAGCAATGATCTGTAAGGATTCTAGCAAAAATAACTTGAACACTTCACATAATGGCCGATGGCTCGCGTGGCCGCAATCGGTAGTTCCACTCGCCGTGAAACTCGTCGCGTTTGATGGCCAG
>JAFATF010000042.1 GCA_019244045.1 Acidobacteriota bacterium | reverse complement strand
CCTAGTCCCCGATTGTGTGGTCGTCCCCTTGCCGATGCTTAAGCTCGTCCTTTGCAGGCTTTCGCACGACAAGTTAGAGGCTAGAGATGGGCTGAGCGCACTACCAGGAACCGTTGTTTGTCCGGCAGTAACTGCCGATGCCACGTGACCAAAGCTGTCTTCCCATAGGGCTATAGGCCGATAGCTAGATCATTCCTCGTTCGCAAATCGAATGTTATGGAACTCTGCGCTAGCTTGAAGTCGACCAAATGGTGCGCCCGGAACGAGGGGTCACGCCAGCAGCGAAGAGCCTGCATTTTCTGGTCTTTTTGGTCGCATTCCGCACTTTGTGATACCACTGGCTGGTACCACTGCCAAGTCCGCGACAATCTGGTCCGACGGCTTCTGTTAGTCTTCGTCTACTGCTAGCTCAGCAGCACTGTACTCAACCTCTCCATCGACAGCGATTGCAGTCATCTTCTTTTCGAGCCGCGCAATCCTTCGCGTTATGTCAGCATCCCCGGTTTCGGTTTCAGCAGCTTTCAATTCCGAGATGGCCACGTCGAAGACATCCTGTCTTCCTGTAAGTCGAGCAGTCTCAAGACCAACTTCACAATAGGCAGTCAGCACTGCTTTGTTATAGCTGAACCTAGAAGCGGCGGAGGCTGCCAACTCTCGAGCCTTATCTAGAAGAACGATACGATCCTCGTCCATAAGTCCCGGAGAACGAACCGCACGAGAAAGGGCCAAGTCAATCTTGTACCGTGCGGCCGGCCCATCCAATCTAAAATCGCGCTCGAACAATCGAATTTCGATTTCAGCCGGATCATATTCGCCCAAGGCAATCAGATTACGGATCAAGCGATGTCTCGGAACGCGTTCCTTCGGAGCAACTGATAACATTTTCCGCAGCAATATATTCTGCTCGCGGCGATCACTAATGGACCCTAATCCCTTATCAACGCCACACAACTCCACGATGGATCTAATCTCGATGTCGTAAGTCGGCGAAATAGCGTCGATCACTCTGCTGAACAAATCGAAGCGTTTGTTTTCCGTATAGTACTTATGTTCCGCGACGATGCCCATAATGACCGAGTGCCTTCCCTTCCAAGCATAAACACCCTGCCGCTCGTCCACAGTCTGTTCGTGAATGATGTCCGATAACCCCCGCCGGTCTGCATGGGGGGCACCCCCAGCATCCTAATAATCAATTGCCGATGAACTCTGACGCCGGCAGCCTCCATCGCAGCGACCACTTTGTAGATTTCTTGCAGAGGGACGGGCAAGCCAGCGTACTCTCGCAAGATGATGTCATCTAGTTTGTCCGACGAGAAAATGTTCTTCAGACATACAAACATGTCCGCCTCGCAGCGCTGCGTGAGACGTTGCCGCCGCTCAGCCCGCGAAAAACCAGCAAAGTTCCCTTCAACAAGCGCTCTGACAGCCGGAACGTTCTCTGCGAGATTTAGCAGTCGATCTATCTCAACGCTTCTCACACGATTAAGAAAGTATTCTTTACCCAGCTTGTGAATGCTCGACGTCTTGATACGTGGATACCACTGGCTCGTAGACGAAACCAAGATCAGCTTGAGCCAAGTGTTCTTGTCGGATGCGAGGTAGTCCGCAAGATCATTCACTTCGCTTAGTTCGACGTGAGCATCATCAATCAACAAGCAACCCTTTACAGAGCTCGCCTTCAAATAGGCCGCAAGCTTTCGCCATGCATCGCTTTGGACCGTGTGGTCCTCTTTGTGCTCCCAACAAAACACTCCCGTTGCCACAAGTCCGCTTAGCACCTGTCGCGCGGCCGTTGTCTTGCCCACACCGCTTGGCCCCAAGAGGATTGCAACAGACTTGTCGTCAGTTTTGAATTGCTCGACGATTTCGCTCGCCACGTTCCGCGAGAACGTTAGTCCTGCGGCGATATCCGCATAGGACGCGGGCCAGCCGTTGAACATCGCGGCGACGTTTGATGATGCCGAAGTCCGCTCATGTGCTACGTCGAGTGTTGTCGGACGCAACTCCGGATGCAAATCAAGCGGATCGCCCGATGCGGGCATGCTCGTCGCAGGCACCGGGACGATTAATCTCGTCAGGGCGGCGAAGAAATCGTCAATGCCTCCGAAGCAGACCGATAGTCCGCGCGTCTCAAACAGAGTTGCTCGCCCCTCATCCTTGGTGAAAATGAATGCAGTTATCCGTCCCCCGCCGCCAGCTTTGCTTATTATAGACAACGCTCGATCAATGACTGCCTTGATGTCAGGATCGGCTAGGGAATGACCGATAATCACCAAATGACAGCCAGCTATATCCGCTCTGAACCTATCAAAAAGCTGCTCGCGGAACTCATGAGCAAGGTCATAGTCGTTTGAGGTTAGGATAATCCGCGACCGGTCACCATCGCAGACGTCTTTCTCCAACGTGCCGTGCAATTTGAATAACTGCACCGCGCGAGGGTCTTCCTTTATTCCGAAGTCGAAGTTGGAAGAACAGGCGTAGATGGGCGAGGACCGCCGCTTGTAGCTGTCCTCTATGAGAGTATCGTAGTTGGTTGTGAATATGCTTTTCCATTCGTAAAGAGGCAGGTTGAGCAACGCTCCCGTAGGCGCTATTCCCTTAAATTTGCTCCGTAGCTCATGAATGAGACGCGGCCGGTCCCGTGTACGATGCTCAATTATGGCTGTCTGCTCAGCTAGGGTGTAACCACTGGCACTTACGTGGAATACGGCCTCGAAGTGCTTTTGTAGTTCAGAAACTGATGGAGCGTGGGAGGGAATTGAAGAGCCAGAACCGAAAAAGAGAACTGTTCGATTTGGCTTAATATCTCTAACTAGCTCCCCAACCGAGATTGTCATGCGCTCCCGCTGCTGATGTGTTTTCAGATTATTCGCCCTCTCGTTGAAGGTCGCAAGCCCCCGAGTTGAACCTAGCGCGCATTCCACAAGCGCTCTCAGATTAGGGGCAGCGGAAGGGAGCCCACTCGACCCGCGTGGTTCGCGCATAAGACCGCTGGGGCGGAGACGCCGCTTCAGTCAGTTCAGCGGCGGCAGCAGCCTTTAAGCCATTTTTTTGA
>JAFATF010000743.1 GCA_019244045.1 Acidobacteriota bacterium | reverse complement strand
CGCCCTCGGTAAGCCGTTTGCCTGGCGTTTCACCAGACAGGACCTGGAGCGTCGTCTGCGCGATCCACTCCTACAACCAGAACTCGTCACGCCCCTGGCTAATGTAGCCTGACACCGGGCCCGGCAATTCCGGAACTCTGGTCTAAGCGAGACTCGCATTGAACGGGACGGACTCAAGCCAGGAACGGTTGCCCCGTTGTTCACGCTCCCTGGCCTGCATGGAGACACCGTGTCGCTTGCGGATTACCGCGGGCGTCGCTTGTTGCTGGTATTCACGGATCCGCATTGCGGTCCGTGTGATGCACTGGCGCCGGATCTTGTTCGACTGCACCGGGAGCACACTGATGACGGTCTCGCCGTGCTGGTTGTTGGCCGTGGTGACCCGGATGAGAATCGCCAGAAAGCCGAATACTACGGATTTGACTTCCCTGTTGCACTCCAAGACCGGTGGCAAGTGTCCAAAGCTTACGGAATCTTCAGCACTCCGGTTGGCTTTCTGCTCGGCGAGAACGGCCTCATCTTGAAGAACGTGGCCAGGGGCCGAGATGCAATCCTGGCACTGGCGGAAGAAGAGGCAACTCGCGAGGAGATGAGTGATGGGCATGTTGTTCGATGACATTTCGCGGCTAGTCGGCAGCCCGCTTCCGCGCCGCAAGGTTGTCGCACTCGTTGCCGGGAGCGTCGCCGGAAGCGTCCTTGGCGGTCTGTGGCCGAGTCGCGCTGGGGCGGCGACCCCCCACCTGCGTCTTCTGTAATTGCAATAACACGTTCTATACTGATGTCAACACGTGTCTATCTGAATGTCACGTCACACTAGGCTGTTTTACAGGCATTTGTACACCGGTTGACTTCAGTTGCGCATGCTGTTCACTTTTCGAGGTATGTGACCCATTCAATCAGACGTGTTGTCCGGCCGCGCAGTTGTGTGTAAGTGGGTGCTGTGCCCCGGGACAATTCTGCCAACAGTCAACGGGGGAATGTTGTAATCCGGCCCAGGTACGCAGCCTCTCTCAGGGAGCTTCACCGTGGGGAGGTATGACATACAACCACTCGAACACTACGATTGGCCACAAGGGTTGCGGGCTGACATCGCTTTCGATGTCACTCAATTGCGCCGGCGTGCCAAATGATCCCGGCGTGCTCAACGACTTTCTCAATGCACATGGGGGTTATTATGGCACCGGTGTCGACTGGGGCCCTGCCACAAAAAACGCGGGCGGCGAGGGCCTAAAATTCCATGCCATCAGAAGCAGCTCAGCGGACGACCTGGCAGCGGCCTTGTGTCAGTCCAAGTGCGGCGTAATCGTGGGGGTCAATGTTAGCTCCAAGGGAGTCCCGTGCGGGCTGGACAAGAACGGGCAACAAACACAATGTCACTTCGTTCTTGTAACTGGACAGCAGAACGGACGCTTCACTATCGCCGACCCAGCTGGACAGAGCAGTTTCCTGGATGGTCCGCCGTATAACAGTAGCTTTGTGACAAGGGGCTGGGTTGGGGATCCAGCGGGAGAGATTAGCGAACTCGATCTGGCTGTGCCCGATGCGGAACTGAGCATTACCAATCAGTCCGGCCAACAAGCTAGTACCGCTCCGCAGACGGGCGGCGCGCCTAGCGCGATCCCTCAGTCGTTCGCGTTCGTGGACTCGTTGGCCGATGACGTAAACTGGTGATCAACCTACTGAGACCGATTCATACATACCGCTGTTCCAGCCGTCCACTGAGATCTATCGTATCGTCGTCACCCCGCTAGCCCAGAGCATGCAGACCTTGGTAATATCAGCGTTCTCTTCGGATGGCAGTGCTCAGCCTCCGCTTCTTGTTCCGATTACTGCACAGGTTGGCTCTTCCCAGTCAGTCCAGATCAGATATTCGTCGACACCTGGCTCCGCGCTGCAGATCGTCTCCGGTGACACCACTGCACCAATCTGCTCCCTCACAGGTACGGGTACCAACACTCAGGGGCAGAAGTATATCCAGGTATCAGTGCAGGATTCCGATGGCGGGCTCGAGACGGTATCAGTCACCACCCTCGTCAATGCCGCGGCTGACGTGGGAACGTACCGAACGGGCATCACAAGCGCGCCGGCTAGTGTAACGACCGCTGACCACCCGACTACTCCGGTGGTAATCACCACGACGAAGTTCGATCAGACCCAGGGGGCTCAATTAGCTTTGCAAGTCGCAGACCAGGCCGGCAACCTCGCGACGTGCGACCCGATCGTCGCAACGGTTGGCCGGCAGCCGGGTGTCCCTCATCGAGAGACCTTCCATCACGTCGCGCGAGCTGAGAGCAAGATCTACATCCATAACGACATGCCAGGACTTAACCATCTTCTACTGATCGTGAATGGCAAACAATTCAAGGTTACGAATCTCAAGGACCGGGAGGTCCG
The DNA here is from genome assembly GCA_019244045.1 of Acidobacteriota bacterium. Taxonomy (GTDB): domain Bacteria; phylum Acidobacteriota; class Terriglobia; order Terriglobales; family Acidobacteriaceae; genus Gp1-AA122. The sequence continues at coordinate 667 of JAFATF010000743.1, read as the reverse complement.
CGAGGTGAATGTCGCGGGCGCGATGCGGCGTGGCGACAATACGATAACTTTCGAGGCTCTGGGAACGTCTGGTGGCAGCGCGACTGTTTTAATAGCTGACAAGTGAACGCATAGCCTCGTAACGCGTCAGTCTGCGGCGACTATCCGGTGTGGCTCGAGAGTAACGGCCTGCACCGGGTCAATACATCATTTTGGGAACACTGTACGGTAGGGCCGGCCGCGGCTGGCTAGTGGCCGACGCGGTAGCGTCAGCGGGCGGGCGGCAAACGCGAGTGCAATGAGCTCAACGCTGTCGCCGTCGGCGCCATGGCAGCGTTGCGCTTGATGACGTCGAGCACTTGTTCGTGCACCGCCGGCGGGCTGAACTCGACGGCTTCGTAGTCCTCGTCGACGATCGCCGTATGGCCCGGTGGCAGGTAGTAGAGGTCGCCAGCGCATAGCACTTCCTGGTGGTCTGCGTAGATCACTCGCACTTGGCCTTTGATCACATAGCCCCAAATGCGGGGCGGAACAGCGATCGTCCGGTAGGCCCTTGAGTAGCGGCGTGATGTCGGTACCCGCTGGTGTAACCTTGTGCGAATTTTAGGCTCTCCCGCGCTTCCGGGAGGTCTTGTCAAGACGTGTGGAAATTGGCATTACCTCCCGCTAGATGTCGCGGGTTAGGCTG
>JAFATF010000732.1 GCA_019244045.1 Acidobacteriota bacterium | reverse complement strand
TTAACCCGCGACCACCGCTGGCGCGGCTTCTTCAACGCTCGCCTCGCGCAGGAATTTCGCCGCTTCCTCGGGAGGCGTGGGATTGATGTAGAAGCCGGTTCCCCACTCAAACCCTGCCGTCTTGGTCAGCTTGGGCATGAATTCGATATGCCAGTGATAGTGGTCGTTGGTCGGGTCTTGCACCGGAGAAGTGTGAATCACCAAGTTATACGGCGGATTATCTAACACCCGGTCGGCCTTACTCAGTAAAATCTTCATCGCCTTGGCGAGGTTCTCAAACATGTGCGATGAGGAATTCTCGAACGCCGATTCGTGCCTCTTGGGAAGCACCCAGGTCTCGAAGGGAAATCGTGGTGCATAGGGAGCTAGGGTAAGGAAATCCTCGTTCTCGGCAACCACACGAATGCCATGATCGGTTTCCTGCCGGATGATATCGCAGAAGACGCAACGTTCTTTGTAAATGAAATACTGCTTCGCGCCCTGTAGCTCCTCGACCACGTAAATGGGCAGAATGGGGAGCGCAATCAGCTGGGAATGGGCATGCTCGAGGGAGGCTCCTGCCGGTTCGCCATGGTTCTTAAAGATCAAAATGTACTTAAAACGCCGGTCCTTTTTGAGGTCGAGGATGCGATCGCGAAAGGTCCAGAGCACGTCTTCGATCCGCTTAGCCGGAAGCGTGGCCAGGGTGGCATTGTGATCCGGCGTTTCAATAATAACTTCGTGAGCCCCGATGCCATTCATCTTGTCGAACATGCCTTCGGCCTGCCGATTGAGATTGCCCTCGATGCCGAGCGCAGGGAATTTGTTCGGAACCACGCGGATCGTCCAACCCGGGGTGTCGCGCTGGGGAGAGCCACCATTGGGATTGGGGCGATAAGCCTGAATCTCGGGGGGGGTCTTGCTCTCATTGCCATAACAAAAGGGACAGAAGCCACCCTTGTTCTTGACACCTTCGCGAACGAAATCGGTTGGACGCTTAGCACGGTCGGTGGAAATGATTACCCAGCGGCCGACAATGGGATCTTTTCTTAACTCGGGCAAGGAGCGAATCCTTTCAGCAAAAGAGTGCGATTTTACGACATAGAAAAAGCATTCTCGAACAGTTCGTTCTGCGACTGGCAGGCTTGTCTCTCATCATACACGCTGAGTACGTCGAGCCGCTACTGGCGCGAATGGCACGAAGGTGTAGTCGAGGTCATTGCTACCTGTGGCGAGGAGGATTTTTTTTTGTCGACCGCCATCGCTACTTTCGATGTGAGTCGCGTTTAAGCCCAGTCCACTTCCCGTCACTTAAGTCACTGTGCGTGCCACACACACAGGGCGCCTGGCGGCAATTTTTCTCTCTGCGATGATGCGCCATACGACAGGGTATAGCAAACAGCTAACGCTAACTCCCGGTCGTCATACGCTTGTATCTGATCGCTCTGTCATGACTGGCATCGGCCAGCCGGTGGGATCCGTCATTCCTATCCTTGGCCTCGAGTCTCGACGCCTACAAGATAGCGTTCAGGCGATTCCCATCTGTTTCTGCATCTGTTCGAGAGTCACGCCTTTGGTTTCTGGATAGAAGAGGAGAACCACAAAAAACTGCACTACCATCATGACTGCGAAAAATACAAACGGATAGGCCCCCGAAGAGGCGGCCATTAATGGAAACGTGAACGAAATCAGAGCATTCATGAACCAATGCGAAAAGCTGCCCAGGCTCTGCCCTTGGGCGCGCACGGTGGTAGGAAAAACCTCCGAGAGGTAAACCCAGATTACCGCCCCTTGCGAAAATCCGAAGAAGGCAATGTAACCGATCAGCAACCAGACCAAGAGATTCTCCATCTGCCCGGTAAAAAAGATGCGGGCAACTCCCGCCAGGCAGGTCGCCGTGCCCACCGATCCGATCAGAAGCAAAGTTTTCCGCCCCAGGCGGTCAATTACCGACATGGCAATAATGGTGAACAGCAGGTTGGTAGCGCCGATCGCAACCGCCTGCAGGTTGCCCGACACCTTGCTGAAACCGGCGCGTGCGAAAATGAAATTTAGGTAATAGAGAATGGCATTGATCCCGGATAACTGATTGAAGACGCCGATCGTAACCGCCAGGAAGATCGGAAAGCGGTACTTGCGGGTGAACAGCGGTTCGCTCTGTAAGCCTTGCTCGAGATGCACGGACTGAACGATGTCTTCGAGTTCTTGTTCGACATTTTCCTCGCCGAGTGATTCGAGCACGGCACGGGCCTCCTGCACCCGCGCTTTTTTGACCAGCCAGCGCGGGCTACGGGGAATGCCAAATAGCATTAGCAAGAAGAACGCGGCCGGAATGGCGGCCACCCCGAGTTGCCAGCGCCACTCAAGGGCAGCGAAATGAGCAAGGCCAATGGCATAGTTGGAAAAATAGGCAAGAAGGATCCCGAACACCACGTTAAACTGGAACAGCCCAACCAGCCGGCCGCGCCACTTGGCCGGAGCAATTTCAGCGATATACATGGGTCCGAGAACTGAGGAGCCACCGATACCAAGGCCGCCCAGGAGACGAAAAACGACAAGCGAGGGCCAGTTCCACGCGAACCCACAGCCGAGGGCCGAGACCAGATAAAGCAGGGCCATAACGCGCAAGCTGTCGCGACGACCGAACCTCTCGCCGGGAAAGCCCGCCAACATGGCACCGAACACGGTGCCCACAATGGCGCTGGCCACCGTGGCACCCAGCCGGCGGGGCGTGAGCTCATAGCTTTGCGTGAGCGCCGCCGTGGTGCCGGAAATCACGGCCGTATCAAAGCCGAAGAGCAGACCGCCCAGCGCTGCTACCAAAGTGCTCTTGATTAGCGATCCATTGATTTGCATTTGAGTTCCGGATTTGTCTTTGCCCTCTGCATGGCCCCACTTCGATCGCCGGCTGTGCCGCGATGCTTGCTATGGTTTAGCTTGCGCAAAGCTAATCTTCACCGTCTTAATTTCATATGGCTGCGTGGGAACGGAAACCATTCCTTGGTGAACCGGCAGTTCCCGCGAGGGGCGCTCCATCAGGTCCGTATCGAGGGCCGACGGTGCGGCCGCGGGTAAGGTAATTTTCACATCACCCGCCTTGCCGGCCCACTCGAAAAAACGCAGGATTAAGGAATTGTCGGCTTCCGCTTTCTTGAGCGCACTGACGACCACGTTTTCGGGATCGACGGCGATAAATGCATGTGCGCCCGGCAGGCTGCCCTGGTGATTCTCCGTGGCACGCGCCAGCAGTGGGTAATTCAGTTCGTAACCGCGCCGCACGGTCTGGGCCGCGCGCCAGTCTCCGCCATGAGGATAAAGCGAGTAGGTGAACTGGTGAAGGCCTTCGTCGGCGTGAGGATCAGGCCATGTTGGGGAGCGCAGCAGCGAAAGGCGCAGAACGTTACCCTTGGCGTCATAACCATACTTGCTGTCGTTGAGCAGGCTGAAGCCGTGCTGGGCGTCGGAAATATCGGCCCAGCGCAGCGCCGGAACCTCAAATTCCGCTTTTTCCTGCGGCGTATTGCGGGTGGTCGGGCGCTCGATCGAGCCGTAGGGAATCTCAAACCTAGCCTTGCTATTGTGGGCGCTGAGGGGGAATGCCACTTTGAGGAGAATATGCTTCTCGTGCCAGTCGGCTTGCATACGAACGTCGACTCGGCTCACCCCAGGATACATGGTGATGTCTTGCACGAATGCGGAGTTTTGGAAGTGCTTCTTGACCCGGATGACCGCCCGCAGGGGTCCGCTCTCAAGCAAAGTGACTTGGTCGGCGCTAGCGAGATCCCAATGCTGCTTTTCAAAATCGGGATCGATATTCCAGGCGTCCCACTGCTTGGGTAAATCATGGAAGGTCTGCAGCAGATTGCCGCAAGCAAATTGCCTGGGACCGCCCGTATCGGTTTCGGCCGGCGCCAGGGATTCAGTCTGGCTGTGCTTGTCGAAGAGACTGGTGATACAGCCGGTCTGTCGGTCAATTTTCAGGCGAACAAACTCGTTTTCGAGGCTACTCGGGCCGGCCTGCAAGGTTGAAGCAAGAGGCGGCTTCGTGGTGGCCCGCAGAAAGTATGTGGCGTAGCCAAAGGCAGGCACGTTGACTTGGACCAGCAGGCGCACACGATGCGTGGAGCCATCGATTGAGAGAAGTTGGGAGGGAGCAGGCTTGCCGTTTGCGTCCACTACCTCCACCTGCTGCGCCGGGCCGGGCAGTTGCGCCCCGAGTTCCGTCACCTCCACCCGCGGCCAGGAGAGGGTATTGAACACCACCACGGCGACCCCGGCACGTTGGGTATCGATGTGGGCTGATATCTCATCCAGCGAAGTATCGATAATGTCTTGCCCAACCCGGTGCACGTCGGCGAGATTGCGTTCGGCATCGAGATAATTCACGGCAATGCCGGAGCCCGGCATGATGTCGTGAAAATGATCAAAGAGAAGCCTCTTCCAGGCGCGCTCGAATTCCTGCTGAGGGTAAGGTTCGTCGTCCAGCATGGCCAGCGAGGCCAGTTTCTCAGCATTGAGGAGCGTCTCTTCGCCGCGCCGAATGCGGCGCTTGGTTTCTGACTGCGTCGTGAAAACGCCGCGGTGGTACTGAAAATACAGCTCATCTTTCCATACTGGTACCTGAACATTGGAGAGCTTGGCTTCCAAGTTACTGAAGAAGGCCGTGGCAGTGCTGAATGCGAATTGGGGAAATACCACATTCGGCGCCATGAGGCGTTTGGCATTATCCAGCATGCTGCGTGTGGGACCCCCACCATGGTCACCCACGCCGTAGAGGTGCATCATCTCCGGCGTATCATTCAGTCGGGGACCGTAGATCGAAGGCGCCCACAGGGCAAGATCGTTGCCCAGTCGCTCGGCGTCGATGCCCCCGGCGTAATCGTGAGGAAAATAGGTGAGTAAGCGGCTGCCGTCGGGCGCTTCCCACCAAAAGAGCTTGTAAGGAAAGTTGGTGAAATCTTTGGCCCAAAGAAGTTTCTGAGTGACGAAGTAATTCATCCCCGATTTTTTATAAATCTGCGGCAGTTGCCAGTTGTAGCCAAACGAGTCAGGGTTCCACCCGATCTTCACGTCCACGCCGAAGCGGCTCTGAAAATAACTCTTTCCTACCAGAATTTGCCGAACCAGAGACTCACCGGCGGGCATGTTAAGGTCAGGTTCTACCCACATGCCCCCTATAACCTCCCAACGCCCCTCTTTGACCCGCGCCTTAATCTCCTTGAACAAGTCGGGATATTTCTCTTCCATCCACTGGTAGGTCCGAGCCGAGGACATGGTGGAATTGAAGTCCGGGTACTCGCGCATGAGATCGAGCACGCTGCGAAAGGTATGGCGGACGACTTCAACCGTTTCCGTCCAGGGCCACAGCCATGCCATGTCAATATGGGCATTGCCCACGGCGACGATCGCGAATTGCTTCAAGTAGGGATTTAGTGCCTCCAGCTTGCTTTGGGCATCGCGCAGGGAGGTATCGAAGGCGCCCTGGTCATCACGAGCGAGGGCAGCAAAATCTACTGTTTTGATCGCCGCCGCGAGTTGCTGTTCGCGCTCGCTCTTTCCATTTTCATAGGCGGAAATGACGGGAATGGCGGCGACGATTTCGTCGCGCAACAGCATAGGGTCAGGGCGCTCCTCCCGCGGCTCAACCAGCAGCCGGGCGCGGGCCAGGGTGATTTCCCCATCCTGTTCGGCGTGTGCGCGAATCGCCACCAGCAGCCGCTGCCCGGGCTGTGCGTTCTCGGTCAGCAGAAACGGCTGCTGCATTTCATCCGTGCCATGAAAGACCAGCGAGCCTGTCGAGAAGACGGAGATCTCGATCGTCATCGCACCGGTCAACTCCAAATCGAGGCGTACTCGCGAGCCCTGGATGCGGTAGCCGTTAATGGCCGCCGGCAGCTCGATTGCGCGGCGTAGTACACGCTCGTCTTTCCATTTGTCGCCCACTTTCATGGTTGGCCAGGCCGAGTCATCGAGGGCTGGGTCTTCCGGGTGGGGCACATCGGGGTGGAAGCGCCAATCTGTCTCCGCCAGAGTTATGAGCGATTCCAGACGGAAGAGAGTCGATCGATACGGCTGATCGGCAGCAGCAGCGGGTGAGATCACGACCAAGATGCCTAGGCTTATGACACAGACAATGACCACGGCGGCAAAATGTTTCATGGGGGTAAGCGCTTCTGGTCGAGGGAAGCCATTATGCCCGGCAACTGCGCCAGTGGGCTAGTACTTTTGTACGCGCCTGCTCCCAAGTCGCTAGCCGCGGTTCAATGCAGTTAGGACTGTCTGGCCAGGCACGAGGAAGGGATTAGCTGCCCAGCTCGTTATTGCACCCTCGAGAGTCCCTGTTGGCCCAGTCGTGGTTTATAACCGGCCGCTATGCTGGCTAGTCTTGCGGCGACAAGTTTGATGTTGCCCACCGTAGCATGGCGCCGGGCATTTCACGGGTCTATAGTGCTGAGGCTGCCCGCCCGACGAGCCGCCGAGACTAAGCCCAGAATTCGTTGGGGGCGCCGCTTTCCGTTCTCGAGAAAACGTGCGCAAAATGCCGGTCCGTGAATGTGCACATGAACCAAGGACAAGGGGCCTGATATTGCGCCAACGACTGATCATCCTTCCAGTCGCGCACCACTGCGCTC
>JAFATF010000673.1 GCA_019244045.1 Acidobacteriota bacterium | reverse complement strand
GCGATCATCGAGGATTCCGAGCTCGCCCAGCCTGCTCTTCTTGAACATATCGGCAATGGTTGCCCTGAATTCGTGTTTGAGCCAGTGCGCCTCGGGAGTTGTAAAACCCTGTTTGTCTCGCCGCCAACGAATCCGCGCGGGCAGTTCGGGGAAACTCTGCCGCAGAATGTACTTCGTCCAGCCGTTTTGAATCTTGGACTCGGTTGGCAGGTTCACGGCAAAGTCGACAATTCTGTGATCGAGGTATGGGTAGCGCAGTTCAAGGGAATTTGCCATGGAGGTGCGATCTTCATAATGGGCAAGCGCGGGGACCGAGTATTTGTCGATATCGAGTTTTTGCCTCTCGCTGACCGTGCGGAAGGAACTGAGGGGCACGAAAACCGGCTGACGGCGGATGACCTTACGGTAGCGGTTCAGAAATGGTACGTAACGCCTGGCCTCGCCTAGGGTGAGCTGCCTAGCACAAGTGCGCTGCAGAATACTCGAGAGCAGTTGCTGGGCCGCGCTTGCATACTTGCGCTGCCGGACGAGATCCCGCAGATAGAAGATGAAGAACTTGAGGTATCCCAGCAGAGTCTCGTCGCCTCCTTGCCCACTCAACAATACAACAACGTCAGATTGTTGTTTCACCAGCTGCAGCAGCTTATAATGCGCAATGACGCTGAATTGCCCGAACGGCTCGTCATGGTGGTAAATAGCCTCCTCAAGCGTTTCAAATATGTGGAACGGCTTTAATACCAATTTTCTATTGCTCATTGAGCGGGCGGACGTCAGTGCCGTTATGAAGTTATCCTCCGTATATCGTTGTTCCTCTGAGATAACAGAAAAAGTCTCAAAGTCCTGTTTCGCGAGCGGCTGCGCGATTACCGCCAGGGTAGAAGAATCCAGGCCGCCGCTAAGCAGCAATCCTATTCGTACATCGCTCCGCAGCCGGATTCGGACACTATCGATCAGCAGCTCGCGGAAACACTCGAGTGCTTCATCGGGCCTGCAGTTTGGCGTCCCGGTGTAGTCCCAATACGGCTTGTGCCGTATTTCTCCATGGGCAAGGTCGACAACCACATTCGTTTTGGGTGGGACTTGGGTAATCCCACGAAAGAATGTCTCGCCGGAGTGATCGAGAAGTCCCTGAGCAAGGAATGTGCACATCACTTCAGCGTTGATCTCGAGTGATGGAGCGAGGGGAAGCAGTTGCTTAATTTCGCTCGCGAAGAAGATGTTCTCTCCTATCGAGGTTAAGTAGAGTGGCTTGATCGAAAAGCGATCCCGGCTCAGCACCACTCGCCGCCGCGGAATGTCCACCAGAGCAAACGCCCACATACCATTAAGCTTCTCGAAGCCATCTTCTCCGTATTGGTCATAAATATGTAGGATAACTTCAGTATCGGACCCGGTCTCAAACCGATGTCCCATAAGCTGCAGCTCTTGTCGCAACTCCACGTAATTGAAGATTTCGCCATTGAAAACGATCCATCGGCCATTATTATCGGGCATCGGCTGATGTCCAGCTGGCGAGAGGTCAAGAATGGCCAATCTGCGGTGACCGAGAAAAATGTCAAATCGCTCGCCAGGCCGGACCGGACCGGATTCCATGTCGATGGCGAGATGCCCCGAATCGTCAGGCCCACGGTAGTGCACCAATTCCGTCAAGCGCACGAAGCGCCCGAAAGAGCTGGCATCAAACTTGCCTCGACTCGCGATGCCTCCGAAAATGCCACACATACAATTAAATGTTTATCTCAGAAACGGCTGCGATTTAGCGGCGCGGGTGTTCTCGGACCCCGAAAGTGTTAGCGGTGCGTCGAACGGGAAAAGGCATGTCGTGGGATCGCATGGCCGCTGTGGTTTGCTCATTTTGCTGCGAGCCGGATACGAACATCGTACCGCCCGTTTTACTCGGCCAGCGAACTTTGTCCTTGCGACCGAAGATCGGTTGCTCAATCCTTATTGCCGACATCGACAGAGGGCGACTTGCTGGCTTTCTGGGCCATCACATCGCCTAGCAACCTAGTTAAAGATCGTGAATGTTTCAGTTCTTCTTCAAGTAGTCCAGCGGAAGCTTGGGTGAGTCGAGGTCCTGGTTGGAAGAAAACATATCGAAGTCCGGGTCATGAACTGTAGAAAATATTACGAAATAGTCCTGGCCAGCGCCTTCGATTTTCTTAATATGTGTACTTGCGAATCCTGATGCTTGACCGAGAATGCCAATCTGTTTGCGCCGATAGAAGTATACGGGACAACGTTTGCAGAAGTATCTCACCTTGCGTATTGGTGTTCTGTACCAAGAAATGCTGGGAAAGCTCGCCACCACGGAGTGGGTGACGAGAGATCGCATTCTTTTCAGGGTTGGTAATGGATCGGCAACATAATCGAACAGGCCCATGGCGACGGCAACGTCAAAAACCCTGGTTGTCTCAAATTCCATAAAATCTCCGCACAGAAACTCGGGTTCGATACCAGCGTGATGCGTCCTTTGTTTTGCCAGTTCGATCATTTTTTCGCTGAGGTCGATGCCCACAACCGTCCTTATGCCCAGTTGAGCAAAGGCTTCTGCGTATCGACCCGATCCGCACCCTACATCTAAAACCGAGTCCAGATGGAATCGGCGCACATGGTTCAGACTTAAGAGAAACCTTTCATAAATATCGCGTCGAAACCTATGGTTAACAAATCGTACAAACGAGTTGCTTTGTTGCTGGGAATACAGAGAATCAAAGGCAATTGCCGAGCGAGTAAAATAGTCTCTAATGCTCAGAACTTCAGACATGACCAACCACTCCTAGCTGTTGCAGAATTTGAATAGCAGGCGCGAAGGAGAACGCGCTCAATATGCGTTTGACACGGTGGGAACCGGAGCTGCAATTGTAATAGTGCCGGAAATATCGATAGCGCGAGATTTCACGTATCTTAGGAACAATGGGTCCCACTTCGTAAGGATGGATATAGAACATGCAGGGTGCTCCGTTTTTGTTCAGCGACGAAATAAAACGCTGAGTAAGAGGAAGTGGATACATCCGGAAGTATCCTCCTCCTCCGAAAGGCAGGCGCAGGTTGAGGAAATCGAATGTGGCGAGAGGCCACTCAACTAATCCATTTGGCAGGGTGTGGATGTTGGCCTTGGCATCATGTATTCCGTACACATCGTGCCCTCGAATTGGATAGATGCTGGAATCGTAGACAAAATTCAATTCCTTTAAAACGTCGAGTGCCCATAGCGCGGCTCGAGTAATGGAAAAATCCGGCGCTCGGAAACCGTAAACTCGCCGAGCACAGGTGTTTTCTAAGCACTCCTTGGCGGCAGCCAGTTTCTCCTTAAAGTCCCTTCTGCTGAGACGAAAAATGCGCAGATGTTCAAAACTGTGACAACCGATCTCATGACCCATTTGGGCCGAAAGCCTGACTATCTGTGGAAGGTCACGTGCAATACGTCCAACAAAGAAGAATGTTGCATGAATGCCTAGACTTTCCAGAAGTCCTAGCAAGACATTCATATTTGTTTCGATTTCATAGTCTTCTCTGGCTTTATCAATATACCGCGGGGGAATTTCGAAGCTCTGCAGATTGGATTCGACGAAGCCTTCAACGTCAACCGAGAAACAATTGGTCATGCTCGTTCTGCCTATCGGCGGTCTATCTGTACCATTCATCGCCGTTTCCAATTGGGCACCGTTGTGGTTCCATGTCATGCTGTCC
>JAFATF010000658.1 GCA_019244045.1 Acidobacteriota bacterium | reverse complement strand
CATGGCGCTGTGGGCAACAACACCAGTCGCCATCACTGTATGCCCTAAATGCTTGGCCAGCGAAACGTTGTCGCTGCGGACCTCCCAGGTGCTTCCGTCGTTTGCGGCTAGCAGATACTCATCCGAGCCCGCCGAATTGTCACCCTTGGTCAAGCAGCCGGTTACGGTGCGGGTTTTCGACTTTGAGTTGGTGTCGCTCGCGTCCTGCGCCACAGCCGAAGCGATGCCGAACGTCAGCAGAATCAAGCACAAAAAGAATATCTTCATAGTCGCCTCCATACTAACGACCTTTGTCGGTCAAGTTGCTGGATCAGATGGCCTGACGTCTTTACTGGGTTGTTCAGCAAACATTCACAAACAGTGTGGCGTCTTATGTTCGATGAGGGGGGAATTGCGGCCCGAAGTTCTAAAGCCGAGATCACTGGGGCTTTGGGTCGCCGGCCGTTAGAGCGACCTCCACCCTGCCCCCCGCGACGTTATTCATTAAAAACACAATTGCGAGGACATTGGCCCCCAACTCTATCCCCTGGCTCCCCCGCACCAGGCACCGGCTCGGCGATGCGTCATCAGGCGCGCGAGTAGAATTCGGTCCTCGGGTGCGGCGAGCGGGGAACCTAGCAGTCGAGTCTTGATGGATCAGTCTGCGAGCACCAGCGTTATTCGGAACGTCCGCGAGCCTGGGAGCCCGGGTGCTGCGAGATAATATTCATACTTTCCTTTAACCTTATCAGGTGCCGCATTGGACGCGCGCGGCGGAAAAGGAATTACATGCCTCGGAAATCTGCTTCCGCCATTATTCTAGTTATGGCTATAGCTCTCGGCTGCTCGCGCTTGCCTGGCCGGCGACAGTCGAGTTCGCCGCCCTCACGACCTTCCAACACTCGAGTCGTCATTAACAATGGTGGTCCGGTCGTTATTCGAACCGCCGCAGCCGAATTTCAGGTTCTGCCTTCCGGCTATATCCAGGGTTTTCTCCTGAAGGAGGGAAAAAAATTAACCCTCGACGAGCCCCCAATGGGTCCGCCGACCGGCAGCGATTATCTGATGGCCGACGGCAAAGAGGTTCGCTTCACGCTCGATTTTGCCAATAGCAAGGTCATCGAGTCGCAGGGGAAGATGGGGCGGGGAAAACGCGTCGAAATTCCGGCGCGTGCTCTCGCGCCGGCGGGCGTCAACGCGATTCAACGCACGCTGGCGGTCGAAACTTACGACGATTTTCCAAAGCTTCTTTTGACCAGCCTAGAATATCGCAATACCGGGTCGGGGAATCTCGACGTTGACACTATTGTCACCCAAGCTCACCGTCTCAATGCGGCGCTGGGGGACGTCAGGGTTGAGCCTTTCGACATGTGGTCGTTTCACGGTTCTAGTTATGACTGGGGCAAGGACGATGTCATCCACCTCACTCCGCGGTTTTCTCTGGCCAACGCTCTGGGCGAGCAGGTCAAGGGCGGCTACGGTGGCGGTATCCCGATCGTGGCGTTCTGGACCCGATCGGTTGGAGAGGCCATCGGGCATGTCGAAACTGTGCCATTGACGGTAACTCTGCCGGTCAAGGTCGACCCCGATCGGCGCGTGGCAGCTTCGGTCAACATCCCCGTCCACAGGAGCTTGAAACCAGGCGAGACGTACGCCACTCCGCGCAGCTTCTTGGCCGTGTATTCCGGCGATTTTTACGAGCCCTTGCACCTCTGGTCAGCGGCGCTGGCGCACGAGGGTTGGAATCTTCCCAAGCCATCGAGCGAGGCCTACAACGCGAGCTGGTGCGGGTGGGGTTATGAATTCAATGTTACGCCCGCACAGATGCTGGGCACGATTCCTAAGCTGAAAGAATTCGGCATTCATTGGGCCACCCTCGATGATCGCTGGTTTGATACCTATGGTGATTGGAACCCGCGAGAGGATACGTTTGCTGGCGACGCAATCAGGAGAATGGTGGATGACTTTCACAAACAAGGCGTGCTGGTCCAGCTCTGGTGGCTGCCGCTTGCGGCGGAGGATGGACAAGGGCGTTGGGAGTCGCACAAGTATATTGTTTCCCAGGTCGTGAGGCAGCATCCGGACTGGCTTATTCTTGATAAAGAGGGGAAACACGCACGCATGGTGCGCGATCTGGCGGCGCTCGATCCCTCTTTGCCAGAGGTGGAGGCCTATTACAGACAGCTCACCGAAAAATTTATTCGCGACTGGGGATTTGACGGCAGCAAGCTCGACAATGTCTACAGCGTTCCCGCATGTTATAACCCGGCACATCATCACAAATCGCCCCAGGAATCGGTGAACGCCATGGCGGAGGTCTACAAAACCATTTTTAACACTACCCGCGCCATCAAACCCGAGAGCGTGACCCAAGCTTGCCCATGCGGCACGCCACCATCGCTCGCCTGGCTGCCCTTTATCGATCAGGCAGTTACCGCTGACCCGGTGGGCGCGGTTCAAGTCCGCCGGCGGATCAAAATGTATAAGGCTTTATTAGGACCGGAGTCGGCGGTCTACGGCGATCATGTCGAGCTTTCGGCGATGACCCGCGTCGGCAGTGGTTGGAGCGAGCACGGCAGTGATTTTGCCTCCACCATCGGCACGGGCGGAGTCGTCGGAACCAAATTTGTTTGGCCCGATCCTGGACCGAAGTTCAAGGCGGTTGCCCTCACTACCCAGAAGGAGGAGCGCTGGAAGAAATGGATGGACATCTATAACCACAAGATGCTCTCGAAGGGAACGTTTTTGGATCTGTACACGATTGGCTATGACGTGCCTGAAGCCTATGCCATCGAGAAGGACGGCAAGATGTACTATGCTTTCTTCTCTCCCGATCCGGCGCAAACCTGGAAAGGCACGGTTGAACTGCGCGGGCTTAAGCCGGGCACCTACCACGTCAGCCAATACGATGAAGAGAAGGATATAGGAACGGTTACGGCTACCTCGGATAACGCAGCGAGGTTGCATGCCGAGTTTAAAGATCATCTGCTCCTCGAGGTCGGTCCATAACCGAAAGGTTTCGTTGTTGCCCGCAGACGAGAGCCGCCCACCGCCGGGTTGGACCCTACGACGCTGATGAAGGAAGAGAACTCAGCCGGCTTGATCAGGCCGTCAGGTGTTGCCGGAAGAAGCGCTCGCGGTACTCGCGGTCGCGGAATGCTTCTGTGCCGCCTGCCCGGGTAGTGGAGAGTGCTCCGGCCAGGTTCCCGTAGGCGAGGCAGGTGCGGAGGTTGGCACCGCGCACATACTGCGCAATGAAGCCCGCATCGAAGCTGTCACCCGCGCCCACTGGATCAACTACGCCGACCTCTACGGAGGGCAAGAGAATGCGCTCGTTTCCGCTTTGCCCCAGGGCTCCCATCTTGCCCAGTTTTACCGCTACCGTGGGAACGACCTTCGCCAGACGCTCGGCGGCCAACTCTACGTCGTTGGTACCGGCAATTTTGCGCGCCTCGCGTTCGTTCGGCAGAAATACATTCACCTGCCGGAGAAGCTGCCAGATGAGTTCCCATCGGTCTTCCGGATCATCATTTGTATCAAGGGAAATCCCCAGTCCAGCGGCTTTAGCGGTCTCGAACAAATCCGCCACGCGGGGTCGCAGCGCATGTTGCAAATAGAGCGAAGACAAATGCAGATGACGGCAAGATCTGAGAAGCGCGAGATCAATATCCTCATAAGTCAGTTGGGAAATGGTTCCCAGGTAGGTCAGGATGTTGCGCCAGCCGCTGTGCTCGAGAATTACTGTGACGCCGGTAGCGGATCCATCCTCCATCCGCCGTACGCCAGACACATCGACTCCGGCGTCGGCCAGGCGCTCGGTCGAAATTGCCCCCATCGCGTCACTGCCGATACGAGAAAAAAAACAGGTACGCACGCCGAGCGCAGAAAGATTATGAGCCACGATCGCCGAGGAGCTGCCCAAAGTAAGCGTCATACGTTCGGCGATCAGCTCCCTTTCGGGGGGGAGGGGGGAAGGCAAGCCGTAGAGGATCAGATCGAGGTTGAGTTCGCCGGCGACTGCGACCTCAAAGTCGGGCATGGGATCCCTCGTTTCCGCCGTGGAGCAGGATCATGCGGCTTTTCTTCGCGGGCAGGTCGGATTGAGCCCCTTCTCGATTCCTGGCAGGATCTCCTGGCCGTCACACAACGTGAGTTCTGGAAAGAGAACCAGCCCAGAAACCGGGAGGCGCGCTGCTTTGCGTCTGATTGCTATCCGGCTCGCCGCGGCGGCCAGGGCTTTCCAATGACTCGACCGAGGCCCAATGACACGCCCTTCCGCTCTCTGAGCATAACCATTGCCCATCTCGCAACCCGCGTGGTCAGGGGCGAGGCGGCGCGGGCGAGTCCGTGCCCGGCACTGCGATCCTGACAAAATGTCAGCCGAGCAGTAGGTAAGCGAACCCGGAAAAGAGCCACTTCCGTCTCGCGTTTTCGAGTCGAACAAAAGTCACCTCGAACCATTTCTGGAGCACTTCCAAATCGAACTCGACGCGCCGTCTTCTCGCCCTCATGCAGCTCCTCCGATCGTTCTCGCATCATTGGCTTGCGAAGCGGAACTTGAGATCCGGACCTGCCGGGGACACTCGTTCAAGTGGACAAGCAGCTTCGCCGCCCCCAGCTTAGCGCGAGCGACGGCATGGCTATATGCAAGAATCGGGTATGCCGGGCATTCTTGTATTCAGTTTTTATAGTGTTTCCTCTGGTTTGTCTATCGGAAGCAGAGGAAACATTGGGGAACGTTAGGCGTCCCGGAGGTTGAATGAGCTGCTGTGATTTTATGACCTGAGCTCCGCGGCCTATCGAACGAAAGGACGATTGCCTGATGAGCGATCAATGGCTGGACTCGTGCGATCGAGTGTAGGAGGGCGCGTGGTATAAAGGCCTCGAGCGCAAGCGTCCGGATGATCGGTGGACGGTCGAGAGCGGGCGCGTAGTGTCGCCAGTCAAGCCCGGGTGCAGGTTACGACAATGGACCGCAACATGGCAAGAATAGTTGCTGTACGAAGTTCTGCTAAACATAGCGGGTCAGCGAGCCTGATTCTCACTCAGCCCGTACTCTGGGCAGCAACGATCTTGACGCCAGCCGCGGGGCTTGCGCAGCAAGCGGCGGCTCCGCTGGTCATTGCCAGTGAATCTTTACCGGCGCCGCTGGTTCATCAGCGATATGAGACTCACCTGGAGGCGCGCGGAGGCGTTCCACCTCTTCACTGGAGCACCTCGCGGGGACATCTGCCCGAGGGACTGACTCTTGATCCTCCCTCTGGGATGATTTCTGGTGTTCCCACCGTCACGGGCGAGTTCGACCTCACCTTGACGGTCGTCGATTCAGTGGGAGACACCAGCAGTCGCGATTACAAGCTGAAGCTTGTCGCACCGCTTTTGCTGGAATGGTTGAGCTTTCCCCGTATTCAAGGGGATCAGATCCTAGGTTCGGTTAAGGTCTCCAACGGAACCAAGGACCTGTTCGACCTTACGGTCATCGTGCTTGCCGTCAATGAACATGGCAAGGCGTTCGCCTTGGGCTATCAGCATTTCGATCTGCAAGCCGAGACGATGAATGTGGAGATTCCGTTTGGCTCGGGATCGAACCTGCCCGTGGGAAGCTATACGGTTCACGCAGATGCCGTGGCCGAAGTCGGATCGAAAGACACCATTTTTCGCAGCCGGCAGCAGACATCTTTGCCCCTCGATATCTTGCCCCCGCCCTAGCCGGTTCGCTTCATTCTTAGGAAGAGCGGCGAGATCAGCGCGCGCGCGCCAGCGGCGGAGAAATAGGCACAACAGCTCACGCGAAAGGTGGGGGAAAAAGCGCAGAGTCCCAAAGAGCTGTTGAACGCATTCGCCTTCGCCAGTAGCTTGCTTTTAGACCCATGCCAAATCTGCTAGCGTTTCCTTGCGGTCGCGTAAGCCTATTTTGGCTTGGGCTCCGGGCTCACCGCCAACGGGCAACTTGTTCAATGCTTCGGGACTCTAGCTTTGCCTTCAAGACCTCTTGCTTTCCCGACCACCATTTGGCCCGACTCTCGCTGGCCATCCCTTCGCGCCTCTCGGTTTGAAAAGCTGACCGTCGCTTGAGCCTCGGCACTTAGGCAATTTGGAAACTTCTGAAGTCTCAAAGAACGAGTATCTTTTTACGCCTT
Organism: Acidobacteriota bacterium; assembly: GCA_019244045.1. Lineage (GTDB taxonomy): Bacteria > Acidobacteriota > Terriglobia > Terriglobales > Acidobacteriaceae > Gp1-AA122. Next base: position 1,224 of record JAFATF010000658.1, on the reverse strand, counting down.
TTGTGGTTAGAGTCAACAGAATTGCGGCGAATTTAACTCCCACCTAATCAGTCGAGTGCAGCTCATCCACAGGCCACCGACGAAATTTAGTGCACTCGAGCACTGCTCGCCTGACCTGGCGAGCGTCGGCGACCCACATATTTCGCCCAGAATGCCTGGAATTGGGCCCGGATGCTTTGTGACTTCCTTCAGTGTCTTATCTGTGCAAATCAGGTCCAAAATCGAACTGTTCAAAGGTTTCGAACCGCGAACTCGGGCTCAAGTGCGGTCATCTTTCTTATGAGTCGCGTGACACATGAGGTGTGCAGGTGGACGGGCTGGCATTCGCGGTCTGCAGGTTAGCCGGAGGCTGCGGATTTTGTGCGGATGGCTATTTCCTTTGGCCCATGCCGGGAAAGCGGAGGATTAAAGAAGACAAGAATCGATTCGGCACTCGACCGACCTTTTAATTAAGCACTCAGGGTAACCAAGCCGTTCGAATCAACAGTACAATCGACTTTCCCCAAAAAGGAGGTTGGCTTATCGGTGGGTTGCTTTTGGGCCGTGCATTTATTGGGGGGGGTATTCCCGCTTTCTCCTCACCTCGGCCCGCCGGCACATCGCGCAGAGCCGAGCTGCGTGCCTCGGGGGTACATGGAATCGCTTCGACAAATCCTGGACTGTTTCTGGTATTTTTGCTGGCGATGCTCAAGGCGGCGACTTGCATAATCCGACGAGGGTGCAATTTATGCCGAGTCGTTGATCGCTTATGCTGCTTCGGATGGACTATGTCTTGATCGGACCACTCGAGTTCTGCTGCCGGCACCCTGCGACCGCTCCTGTGACAAGCTCACTCGCAGACCTGCGACAGTTTGCGCTTACCAGGATCAAATTCTCTCTATCAGATCGTCGACTCCTGGTCCATGCGCAATTGCTTTCGCGGTCGGAATCTCGGCACGACCATTGCTTCTCAAGCTCTAACAAGTTTCAGCGTGCCGCTAAGTTGCATATAGCCAAGATGCTAGCCAAGGCTCGACCGCGAGCCGCCGAGGACCACCTGCAGTACCTGGAATTGATGCATACCACCCACGCGACGAGATCTGCGGAACTGGGCAAGAAAAGGGGTATGGAATGACAACCTGGCGCAGAGTGCCTGAAAATCTGCTCAATCGAGATTTGAAAGGGATCGTCGCTTCGTCGTGAAGAAATCTCTCCCCGGGTGCCCGTTTATTTCCGCTGCCGGCC
>JAFATF010000632.1 GCA_019244045.1 Acidobacteriota bacterium | reverse complement strand
GCAGGTCATGCGGCTCTTTCGCGATCCAAAATTCAACGTTCGACATCGCGCATTGAGCGCGTAAGCAGGTTGTCACGTTTAGCGGGGCCCCATTCGACGCAATAGTAGACGCTTGTTGGCCTGCGTAGTACTTTCGCTCGGATAGTTTGAACAAGAACCGGCGTTGAAAGATAGCTTCTTACGTTCAGCAGTAGGTTCGATTGTCGATCCGCCCTGACGCTCGAACTCTCGCTACCCTCCGGTGGTATTCGCATCACCATAAGTCCTCAGCTTAGTTTCTTCGAGCTGCGCCTTTAACTAGGCAAGAGTGCACCAGGTTTTTATGGCCGAGTAAAAGTATCTTGCGACGAATTCAAGAAACTAAATGACAGCAGGTCGCAATAACAAGCCTGTATTGGTTTCTGGCTAGCCCTTGGACTCTTACAGCGGACGCGCTTAATCGACGGCTGCGCGCATTGTGAGCTTCTTGGTTCACGAGTTTCTTGGACGAATTCTCACGTCTCCGCACAACGCCGAGCATGATCTCTTACATTCTGGAAGGTCATTGAACTGTGGAGATCTATGCGGTCGGTTAAGGAGTGTCTACAGTCGCCTGTGAGGACTCGAAGCGGTCCCCCAAATTGTTCGCGAGGGTTCTTCAATGGCAAGAAAATCCCCACAGCCAGGGCTGGATGCCCACTTCTCTTTCACTTTCACAAGGGTCGTAATACTCCTCTTACTGGGTTGCTTTGCGATTTTCCCTCGGCCCGCTCAGTCGCAATCACGTCTGACTGTCTCTTCTTCTCTTCCCCCAGCAACGGTTGGGCAAAGCTATCAAGGGACAGTGGCTGCCTCGGGAGGTTCGTCACCTTATACTTTCGCGCTGGGTCGCGGGAGCTTGCCAGCAGGCTTGACTTTGGACAGCACGACTGGGTTAATCTCGGGAACACCCACGCAGGCCGGTTCCTACCGCTTCGAGGTAACTGCGCGTGATAGCAGTGGCCGCAAAGGCGATAAGAGGATGAGGTTGGGAGTTAGCGGTGGTGCTGGTATCTCTGTGACCGTTTCACCTGCTAGCCTCTCCCTAGCCCCGGGCAGCACTCAGCAGTTCACGGCGTATGTCAACGGAACCAGCAATGCCAGTGTAAATTGGACGGCCAGTGCGGGAACGGTTTCGACGAGCGGCCTTTTTACCGCGCCGACTACGCCCAGCCCACTATCGGTCCTGGTGACCGCAACCAGTGTTGCGGATCCGACCAAGCGCGCTTCGGCAACTGTAACCGTGAACTCCTCGTCCTCTGCCCTGGCGATCACGACAAGTTCCCTGCCCGACGGAAGCATCAATGTGGCTTATGCGACCAGCCTCGGCGCCAGCGGTGGTTCCAGCCCTTACAATTGGACCATTGCTTCAGGCGCATTGCCAAACGGGATAACGCTCGATGGTATCGGTAACCTTGCCGGCGTGACCAAGCAAACGGGAACTTTCTCCTTTACCGCTAAGGTGACCGATAACAAAGGAAACAGTGCAACCCAGCTGCTCGCCTTGCTGATCGCCTCCGCTGGCACCTTTGATGGTCCAGCCGAGTTGCCACGCACTTACCTTCAGAGCCAGATGGTGAACACGCCAGCAGCTGCTTCAACCGTCTCCGTCTCCGCAGGAGGAGATCTGCAAGGTGCGCTCAATAACGCAATCTGTGGGCAAACGATTTCCTTGCAAGCCGGCGCTACATTTCCGGGTAAATTTATTTTCCCTGCCAAAGGTTGCGACAATCAGCACTGGATCGTCATTCGGACCAGTGCTCCTGACACAAGTTTGCCGGCGGAGGGAACACGCGTCAGCCCATGCTATGCGGGAGTGGCTTCATTGCCGGGACGTCCCAGCTTTAATTGCAACTCTGCCCAGCACGTGCTAGCACAAATCCTTAACAACCAAACTACGGGGAGCGGACCGATCGCGTTTGCGGCCGGGGCCAATCATTATCGCTTGCTCGGCTTGGAAATTACGCGCGCCAGCGGAACAGGCGGCTTGGGTGCTCTCGTTTCAGCCCAGGGCCCGGTCAACAATATCGTGATTGATCGTTCCTGGCTGCACGGGACGGCTCATGACGACACACAATCGGGTGTAGCCCTACGCAATACCACATACTTTTCGATTATCGATTCGTATTTAAATGATTTCCATTGCACCGCCATTACCGGCGCCTGCACCGACGCCCAGACGATTGGGGGCGGCAATGGGAGCAATCCGGGCGGCCCTTACCAGATCGTGAACAACTTTCTGGAAGCTTCAGGCGAGAACATCCTCTTCGGCGGAGGCCCGGCTACGACAACTCCGGCGGACATCGAAATCCGCCGTAACCATTTTTTCAAGCCGGTGCTGTGGATGAAGGGCCAGGCGGGTTTTGTTGGTGGTGTGGGGGGGAACCCCTTTCTCGTCAAAAACCACCTGGAGCTGAAAAATGCGCAGCGGGTTCTGGTCGAAGCCAACGTTTTCGAGTACACCTGGGGCGGTTTCAGCCAAAACGGCTTTTCCATTCTGTTGACCCCGAAGAACCAATACAACATGAAAACCCAGCAGAATGTCTGTCCCACTTGCCAGGTCACCGACGTAACCATCCGTTACTCAACCATCAGCCACGTAGGACTCGGTTTTCAGATTGCGACCGCTACTTCGGACGGGGGTGGGGTGGCCCTGGCGGGCGCTCGCTATAGCATCCACGACGTCATACTGGATGACATTGACGGGACCGCGTATTCTGGCGGAGGCGGCTTGATGCAGATCTCCAACGGCTGGCCAAGCAATGTACTCAACAGTTTGATGATCAACCATATCACCGCTTTTCCCCAGACCCATCTCATGACCACGGGAAATGGCGTAAACAGGCCACCGATGTGGGGTTTCACATTGACGAACAGCATCATCATGGCCACTCCCTATCCGGTGTGGAGCATAGGCGGGGGAAGCAGTGATTGTGCCCACTACGACGTTCCCATCCTGACTCTGCCCGCCTGCTTCAGTTCCTACGCGTTCAGTAATAATGCGTTCATAGCGCCAAGCACGAATTTTCTCCCCTCCAAATGGCCAGCCGGTAACTACTTCCCTCAGAGTACCGCTGCCGTTCAGTTCCTTAACTTCAACAATGCTCAGGGCGGTGATTATCATCTCCTCTCCTCCAGTCCATACAAGAATGCCGGGAGCGACGGTAAAGACTTGGGGGCAGATGTCAGCGCTATTCAGGCGGCTATCGTAGGCGTCTATTGATTTCTCCCCACACGAGAGCTATTCCGCGAATGCAATAGCTCTCGCATCAAATATGCTAAGGCTTTCTATGTCTCTCACCTTGTGCTCGCAACCTCACCCTATTGTGCGCGGGCTAAGTTCTCTGTCATCCTAAGGCGTTTACAGACCACCGGCTGACAGGAGTCTGATGGAAATGCCGAAAGCGGTGGAGCTGATCGCCGCGGGAGCTCGCGGTGGGCGAGGCGAGTAGGCGTGTCTAAGGATTTAGTGAAAAAGTTGGTAATCGATAGTGGGGCGCTGCGGGTGGCGGCCCGCTGGCAGGGCAAAGGGGTAGCTTTGCTCATGTACCACTCGGTTTCGGACAATCCCAACTCACAACAAGACACTCTAGGCGGAATTGCCCATTCGACACTTGTCTTCCGCGGACAAATGGAGGTCATCGCCCGCGAATTTAATCCCATCACTATCGAAGACCTATTCTTGTTCCTGAAAGGACAGCGCGATCTGCCAAGCCGACCCGTAGTGGTCACTTTCGACGACGGCTACGCCGACAATTACCATCTGGCGAGCCCAATTCTCGAGCAGTTTGGCATTCCCGGCGTGTTTTATGTCACTGTCGACTGCGTGGAACGCCAGATGCCTCCTTGGCCGGCGCAGCTTCGGTTTGCTTTCCTGACCAGCGGGAAAACAGGTTGGGCCGACCCCGACCAGCGCCGGTGGTCCTTGGCAACGAGAGAAGACAAAATCAGAGCTTTCGAGCGCGCCTCTGAATTCTGTGGCAAGCTCTCCGGAAGCCCGCAATCCGACTTCATTGCGCACATTTATTCTGATCTGGCAATCGAGCCAGTTCGGAATCGGCCATCGCTGATGATGAGCTGGGATCAAGTCCGTGGTTTGCTCCGCGCTGGACATACGGTTGGATCGCATACCATGACACATCCGAATATGGCGCATGTGGGTGAACAGGATGCGCGCCGAGAATTTCTTGAATCCAAGCGATGTTTGGAGCGGCAACTCGGAGAACCTGCGGTTCACTTTTCCTATCCCTGCCCGGCATTGCAGCCACATTGGCGAGAGGCTACGGTGCGGCTGAGCCGGGAAATTGGATACAAAACTGCTGTGACCGCTAATGGCGGCCTGGTACGGGCGCACCATGAACCTTTATGTCTGCGCCGCATTCGACCCACAAAGCAAGTTGCGGGTCTGCGCTGGAACTTGGCGTGTACGTTTGCCGGACGCGTGGTTTGAGTACCGCATCCTTTCTTCGCTACCCTCCCGAATAGCGCGGCTTTAATAGTCCTTTTGCCGGATCAGGCTCCCCCGCCCACGCGCTCGCGGCTTGCACTCGCCCCCCTCTCGTCCCATACTAAGCCCATGCGCGTACTGCTGATGATGCACTTACTGGTGATCTGGCTCGGTGCCGGCCCGACCCTCGCCTTGCGGCAGGGAAGTCCACAGCCTCCTGCCCCTGGTAGATTTGATGGCCCGGCGGAGTTGCCGCGCTCCCTCGTCGAGAGCCGGCTAGCCAATACTCCAG
>JAFATF010000619.1 GCA_019244045.1 Acidobacteriota bacterium | reverse complement strand
TTCTGCGCGCGGCAAGCAGCCGGGGATAATGTCATCATGGAGTCGAAAAATAAAATTACGCGCCGCACCTTCATCGCGAGTGGAGGAGCTGCGGGAGCTGCGCTCGTCCTAGGTTTCTACGCCTACCACAGACACGAGGTTTTGAGCTCGCGCGAAAAGGGATTTCAGCCAAACGCATGGCTTCGTATTACCCGCCAGGGGAATATCACGGTCCAGGTTGAAATTCCCGAGATGGGTCAGGGCCCGCGCACTGTAGATACGATGATGCTCGCCGATGAGCTCGAGGCCGATACCTCGACCATTCATGTGGAGCAGGCGCCGGTGATCCCGCAGACGTACAAGAACCTGAGTACGGGCGGAAGTGGTGGCACCGCGTCTGCCTGGGCTTATATGCGCACAGTCGGCGCGCAAGCCCGCGAGATGCTGATTACGGCGGCCGCGCAAGAGTGGAAAGTCGCCCGCGAGGAATGCCTTGCGCAAAGCAGCACCGTGATACACGGGCCCACCGGGCGGCGTCTCGCCTATGGCCAGCTGGTCGAGACAGCATCACGGCTTCCCGTGCCGAAAGCCGAAGACATTCGCCTCAAGACCGGGAAGCATTATCGACTTATTGGCAAGACCTTGCCGCGGGTTGACGTTCCGGCCAAGGTGGATGGCAGTGCACGGTTTGGCATTGACGTCAGAGTTCCGGGAATGTTGTTTGCCGTGATTGCGCGCTGCACAACCTTTGGTGGGACCCTGCAGAGTTTCGATGCAATGGCAGCCAAAGCTGTCCCCGGTGTGCGGGCGATCTTTTCGGTCCCACCAATTCAAGGGATTCCGAAGATCATTGCCAACGCGAATGTCGCTGGCGGAATCGCCGTCGTCGCCGAGTCGACGTGGGCAGCCATCCAGGGCCGAAGAGCGTTGAAGATCGCATGGAATAACGGACCGCATGCCGACGAAAGTACCGAGAGCATTAGGACCAAACTCATTGCGGGAGCTTCTGCGCCACCAGCCTTGGTTGCTATCGATCAAGGGGATGCGCTCAAGACGTTGGCAGCGCAGCGCCGAACTGTGGAAGCTACTTACGAATTGCCGTTCCAAGCGCACGCCACCCTGGAGCCGATGAATACAACCGTACATGTGAGGCGGAACGGTATCGAGGTGTGGACGCCGACCCAGATCGGTGAAATTGCGCAAACCGAGATTGCAACCCTCTCCGGACTTCCTCCCAGCATGGTCACGGTCCACATGATGTACTGCGGTGGCTCATTTGGTCGTCGTTATCAGTGGGACTACCTCGCCGAAGCATGGCAGGTCGCGAAGGAAGTGAATGCGCCGGTGCAATTGCTGTGGACGCGCGAAGATGACATGCAGCACGACTTCTACCGCCAATCCTCCTATCACCGATTGTCCGGCGCGCTGGATGATTACGGAAAGATCCAAGCATGGTCGCACCGCATCGTTTCAACACCCATTCGAGCAGTGTTTGATTCGCCGGAACAACTGAACGACCCGAAGCGCGTCGCCGCACAGGAACTCACGGGAGCTGACGTCATACCCTACGGGCCAGCAAATTTCCGCCTCGAATATGTACCCGTGGCATCAGGTGTGCCGCGCGCATGGTGGCGCTCGGTCGAAAGCTCGTTCAACGCATTTGCGGTTGAGTGTTTTGTGGATGAGTTGGCACACAACGCTGGACGGGATCCATACGAATTTCGCATACAGCTGCTGCAGCGTGACCAGGAGTTCTTCAGTGCGGCATACTCGGGTCGTACTCCGCTGAAGACGCAAAGATTTCGGGACGTCTTGCGGCTTGCTGCGGAAAAATCAGGTTGGGGCAGACCGATGCCCCCGCGACACGGACGCGGCATCGCATGTCATTTCTCCTTTGATAGCTATATGGCCCATGTCGCGGAAGTGTCGGTTGATGGGAATGGTAATGTCCGCGTTCATCGGGTGGTGAGTGCGGTCGATTGCGGCACTGCCGTCAATCCCGATGGTGTCCGGGCCATGACGGAAGGCGCCATCGATTTCGCGCTCACGCCGGTGCTCAGTGGCGAAATCACTATCAAAAACGGTGCCGCGGAACAGAGCAACTTTGATGGCTATCGCGTATTGCGAATGAACTACGCTCCCGAAGTTGAGGTTTATATTCTTCCGGGCGAGGGGGGACCGGGTGGTATGGGAGAAACGGGCGTTCCGCCGCTTGCTCCCGCCGTCGCCAATGCGGTATTCGCCGCGACTGGTAAACGGATTCGGCGACTCCCCATCGATCCCGCTTTCCTGGCGGGGAAAGAAGCGCGAGGATGAAGCATTGTCCAGATTGGCTGATTTGTTCACAATTGTGCTTGCAGCCACTGGACTGCCCGTCGTTAAGAATTAATGCTCAGTGTGCCACAGCTTGCGCCCTAGTCAGACATGCTCTTAGCTCCTGTCGCGGCGCACAAAGAATCGACGCAACGTAAGTCCTGCCGTTAGTTCCATTGCGCAGTCTTCCGGTCGCACTCTATTAGACCGCTGAAAGCATGGCCCCCTACGGGACTGGGCTCTGCTGCACATGGAAGCGGCTGAGCACGCAACTGAGGGGCTGACCTAGGCATCTCTATTGCCGAAGAAGATAATACGTGATGAAGCGTGCCTCATGAAAACGAGTGCGGGTAAGCAGCCAGGCGTGCGAACAGAGAGAGCAACGGCGAAAGCGCGCCCCAGCGTAACGCTCTCCTGATACCACGCGCCGTCAAGGTAGTGAGCGCGCCGATCGGCGGACAGCCATGTCAGCTACTGTATGGAAGGGTTTTTTGAGTTTTGGATTGGTTTCCGTACCGGTGCGCCTGTACGCAGCTGCCCGCAGTAAATCCGTACACTTCAACCGACTGTACCGCCGTAGGATGCCTGAAGCCGAAACAAAAGGTGATTGGCCAGGACTTACGGCATCTCGTAGCGGTCCCGAGCTACCCGATAATGTAGTTCCGATTTGGCGTGCGCCTGCGTCAGTCAGCAGCTCTGATGCGGCGAGCGCAACCCAACTCTCACGTGTAACCCAGGAGTTTCGCCCTGTCGCTGAGGAAAGCCGAATCGACCCTGCGGACCTCGTGAAAGGCTACGAATACGGCCCCAACCAGTACGTTGTAGTTGAGAACAGCGAGGTGCAACACCTGATCCCGAAAACCTCGTCGACCATGGACCTGCGGCAGTTTGTGAAGTTAAGGGAAGTGGATCCCATCTTTTTTGAGCGCTCATATTATGTTTCTCCGGAAGCCGGCGGCGAACAGGTTTACTCACTTCTTTCCGAAGCAATGCGGCGTACAGGCTATTGCGGCGTTGCCAGCGTCACAATGCATCGGCGGCAGCACGTCGTCATTCTGAGGCCGAATGAGCACCGGATTCTGGCTCACACGATGTACTATACGGACGAAATCAGAGCTGTTCCTGATACAGTTCAAACCAGCGCTCTGTCAGAAAGGGAATTGCGGCTCGCGGAAGCATACATCAAGGCGCTCGCCGGTCCATTTCGGCCAGAAGATTTCCGTGACGAATTTCGCGCTAGCCTTGAGTCATTGATTGGAGACAAAGTGCGGGCGGAGGAAGCGATCGCCCCTGCTCCACTGACAACGAAAACCGTGGATATTATGCAAGCGCTCCAGGCAAGCCTGAAACAACTGCAAGCAACTAGGCAGTCGCCGAGACGAATTGGGCCCAAACCAAGCGCCGCGCCGAGACGGCGAAGGCGCCGGGAGGTGAAATAAGAGCAAGTGCTCTTGCCCTTGAC
>JAFATF010000582.1 GCA_019244045.1 Acidobacteriota bacterium | reverse complement strand
CTGCTTCTCGGCGCAGCGGAGATCTATGCTCGCCATCGCCGCACGATCGGCGAGGCCCGATTCGCGGACGCGATGCTTGTGGGGCTTGCGCAGGTGGGGGCGCTGGTGCCCGGGGTATCTCGATCGGGTTCAACTTTGACGGCGGCGCTTGCGCTCGGTTTCAAGCGCGACGAAGCGGCGCGCCTATCATTTCTTCTTGGCCTGCCCGCGATCGCCTTGGCAGGCCTCAAGGAACTGTGGGAGCTTTACAAGATTCATCTCGACCCTCACGCATGGTCGGTTCTTTTTGTCGGCCTGGCGGTTGCATCCTTTTCAGCTTTCGTTGCAATCTGGGGATTGATGCGGTTGCTGGAACGATTTTCCAGCTGGTCCTTCGTTGTCTACCGCTTCGGCCTGGGTCTAGTGATTCTCGCGGGAGCTATGTCAGGCTGGCTCTAAGAAGGGCAGACTGCAATCTGTGCGACGCGTGGGCTCAGACCCGGGATCCCGACTGTTGACCTGCTAGAGCACGTTGTTTTTTACCGGAATCGGGATTCCCAGTGAGGAGAATTTCTGATTCAAACTCCATGCTGGAGCTGGGGGCCAGCATGGATGACGCGACCCTATTCGGAAGACATTCGGGAACGGGCCCTGGCGCGGGCTGACGCAGGCGAGACCGTTCGTTCGATTGCAGAAGAGCTTCAGATCAGCCCGTCCTGCGTGACCAAGTGGAAGAATCTCAGGCGCGAGACCGGAGGGATCTCGCCCGGCAAGATCGGTGGCCATAAGAAGCGGGTTCTGTCCGGGGACAATGCCGATTGGCTGCGCAAGCGCATTCGCTCGGGGCCATTTACCTTGCGCAAATTGACGAGGGAGCTGGCTGCGCGCGGGGTCAAGACAGACGTCCGGGCTGTCTGGACTTTTGTTCATGCCGAGGGGCTGAGCTTCAAAAAAACGATTCAGCCGGCCGAACAAGATCGCCCCGACGTCGCCCGTAAGCGGCTCCGCTGGAAGGCCCGTCAGGGCAGGATTGACGCTTCGCGGCTGGTTTTTATTGATGAGACGTGGATCAAGACCAACATGGCGCCGCTCCGCGGCTGGGGGCCGAGTGGCCAGCGTCTCGTCGCATCTGCGCCTTTCGGCCATTGGAAGACCATGACCTTCATTGCATCGCTGCGCCACGACCGGATCAGCGCGCCCTGGGTCATCGATAGCCCCGTCAATGGCGAGCTCTTCACGCTGTACGTCGAGAAGGTATTGGCGCCCACCCTCGCACCGGGCGAGGTGGTCATTCTCGACAATCTCGGCAGTCACAAGGGCAAGCCAGCCCGCAATGCCATCCGCGCCAAGGGAGCGCATCTGCTGTTCCTGCCTCCCTACAGTCCCGACCTCAATCCGCCGAGCAGGTCTTCGCCAAACTCAAACACCTGATCCGAGCTGCCGAGCCTCGCGACGTGGAGGCAACCTGGCGAAAGGTCGGCGAACTCCTCGATCTCTTCTCCGAGGAGGAGTGCGCCAACTACTTCAAAAACTCAGGGTATGTTTCCGTATAAAAACATCATGCTCTAGCCTGCGAATGCACGAGATTTCCGCCCAACTGCTCGAGGCCATTACTCAGCAATCAAACTGAGCGAAGTCAGACAGGAGCGCGATGTTTGTGTGCGCGGCGCGTGGATACGCGATGACGCGAAGATGCGGCCGCTGTTGCCACATTTGAAGGTGGTGCTGCGCGGCGAGAGAAAGCAAGATAAGGCGGCGTAGCCTACCTGATGTCCGCTGGACCACGGCAAGTGTGGGTTTGCGGATCGCGGATGCGCCCCCTTCCGCAGCCACCAACCAGATCGCGCGCAGAAAAGTCCGGCACAGAAATGCTTGGTGTGGTAACCGCCACGCCAGCGGTTACGACCTTTGGAAAGGCTGGCTTGGTCTGAAATGACCCCGCAGCTTGACTTCGCGAGCACATTACGGCTGTGAAAGCCACGATCAACGCCAAAAGGCTGATGCGGCACATTTTGTGTTCCCGCAGATAGGATTCTCGCAAAGTTACGTTTATTCCAAAACCGATTGGCGCGCAAATAAGGACGTTGCGCATTCTGGGGTGAGTGGTGCAAAGCCGGATTTCCCGAATGACCGGTGCCCGGCCAGCGGCGACCAGGCGACCGAGTTTGCTGGCGTTGCTGCACCGCATCGTTCGAAAGTGTGCAGGTTTTTGGATGCCGGCAATGACGAAACTACGGCACGCTGAGCCGACCGGCGTCCAAAAAGCCGGTCGCCGTGACCATCACAACGCCAGTAGCCATCTCTGGCGAAGCTCTATCGTCGCAGAATTGCTCAGATTCAGAAGCCGCAATCTCTGTACTGTTTTCCGGCGAGACGAAACCGTGAGCCCACTTCAATGAAGTCGACATCAAGGCATTGGTTTCCTCGCCGGTATTCCGACGGGCGACCATCGCATTGGAGATATTCGAGGTTTATTCGCCAGCGCTTCTCGTACCGAGAATAAGTTGCAAACTCATGTTGCGCGCTAGGCGGCCCCTTGCAGATCCCTGCGATGTATTCTCGGACCTCAAGAGGCAGAGTGCTTATATGTTCAGGGTTCCAAGGATGATCCCTGCCTCCGGTGCTGCTCCT
>JAFATF010000564.1 GCA_019244045.1 Acidobacteriota bacterium | reverse complement strand
CCCGTCAGGGGAAGAATTGTTGGTTACTTTCCAGCAAAACCAATCGCACCCAGGCAGCTAATCCACAAAGTCCACCTTTGCCCGAAAGGGGATAATGCCTGCCTCATGTCCCATATCCAGCAAGCGCCGCACCGCTTCTCGACCATCGGGGCCGTAGTCAAGCGTGCGCTCATTGACATACATAGCGACAAAGCGATCGGTCAGATGCGGCTCGAGAGCGCGCGAAAACTGAAGCGCATAGGCCAACGCCTCTTCGCGATGATCTAGCGCATACTGAATGCTCTCGCGCAAGGCTCTGGCAGCCATCGAAATCAGCTCCGGGGCGAGGCGGCGCCGAATAGCATTTCCGCCCAGCGGCAGGGGCAACCCTGTGCGATCACGCCACCATACTCCCATGTCCACAATTGCGTGCAAGCCGGACTGATCGAAGTTCAATTGGCCCTCGTGGATGATCAAGCCGGCCTGATACTTACCTGCGAGCACCAGGGGGACGATTTGATCGAAGGGCACCACCTCCGTTGTGATCTCCGGTGCGAAGAGCTTCAGAACCAGGTACGCGGTTGTCAGCTCGCCCGGCACGGCAATAGGTTGCCGCTTGATCTCGTCAGTCGAATAGGCGCGCCGTGCGACAATCATCGGTCCATAGCCTTCTCCTACACTGCCACCGCTCGCCAGGAGGGCGTACTGGTTCTGAATATAGGGATAGGCATGAAACGAGATGGCAGTCAGGTCATAGGCCCCGGCCCCCTCACGCGCCTTCTGATTCAGGGTCTCAATATCACAAAGGGTATGAACGTAGTGAATCCCCGGTGAGCGCACCTTGTCTGTGGCTAATGCATAGAACATGAAGGCATCGTCCGAATCGGGGCTGTGCGCAATGCTGATGGTACGAAGCGGCGAAGAGGCGGGTGACGTTTGCGAAGAGAGGCTACCGGCGCTCATGACCGAACCTGTCGCGGCGGCCATAGCCGAACTCGAATGGCAGAGGCAAACATCACCTTCAGGACCTCAGCAGATAGGAAGGGCAGTAGGCCCAACTGGAGCGCCGCCGCGATCGAGTGAGTGAGGAAGGCCAGCCGGCCAATGCCCGAGGTAAATAGCACAATTTCCGCCAAGCTAGAGGCCCACAGGGCGCGCGCAAATGTTGGTCTGCCATTTTGAAAAACGACCCCTGCCTACCAACGCCACCACTGGATAAGCCAAGAGAAATCCGCCAGTCGGCCCGACCAGTTGCGCGATTGCTCCCGGTGCGAAGGGAGTGAAAACGGGCAGTTCAGACGCACCTTCCGCCAGGTATAGAAGCAAAGCAGCAAATCCACGCTTGCCCCCGAGCATCAAGCCAACCATCAGTACGCCGAAATTTTGCAAGGTCAACGGCACCGGGCTGTATGGCAACCGAATGATGATGTGCGCACAAAGCGCCACAAAGACGGCAGCCAGCATAACCAGGCTTCCCTGCTTCAGCCAATCGACGTTCCGAATCTCACCGCGCGCCAGAGCGAGAGAGCGAACGCCGTAGGTACGCATCATGTCTGCTGTTCGCGACCTCGTAATACTAAGCTTCACGGGCCGGACGACGATCTTCGAGCCGGTTCTCATCCCCGCCAGCAGGTTTCATATGCCGTCGTACCCTGAGGTAAATGGCAAAGGCGACGCACACGATTGCCAGCGTACTGAGGATCAAGACGAAAAATAGCCAGGACATGGCCAAAGCACTTTCAGGATAACAGAAGCTGAACGACACCGATTTTCACTGAAATGGCCGCCGATGACCCAAGCTTCCAGATGCCCGCTTATCAGGCCACTGCGCCTCACTTCCGAGTCTCTGCCGACTTCTTGGCCTCAGCGAATCGATCCACACTTCCTTTGTCAATGAGGTGTGATCCTGTATCAATGAAGGAAGGGATGGGAGCAAAGCTGTCTGCTGACCAGTCTCGGTCCAGGGATCTCAATTTGTGGTGATACAAATGATCGAGCAGCATCAGCCCGACATATGCCATTGAATAAGGTTTTTGCGAGATGGTCGCTCGAATTACACCTTTCTGAATCCAATCGAGGGTATCGGGGTCGGTATCCATTGCCATCAGCGCCTTGTTCGTCACTCCGTTGTTGCTTAGCACGGTGGCCACCTCTTTTCCGGCCAAAGCTTCAAGACAGACGAATCCGTCCACCTTGTCCCGTTCTTTTCCCAGGATCTGCGATGCGGTATCAAAGGCGATCCGGGGATCGCCCTTAATATCGACCACCCGAATGATCTTGATACCCGGCGCGCTTTGCAGCGCGTCCTGGTACCCTTGCAACCGCTGCTTCAGGTTGATTTGGTCGGGCATGGTGAAAACCACCACGTTGCCTTTGCCGTGCAGTTCTTTTGTCAGCCGCTGGCCTCCCGTGAATCCCGCCTGGTAATTATTCGTACCAATAAGGAATAGCCGTTTGCTTGAGGGCGCATCGGAGTCGATGGTGAGGACCGGAATACCCCTGGCAATGGCCTGGTCGATGTCGGTCTTCAGCAATTCGGGATCGGCAGCTGCAACCAAAATGCCAGTCGCTTTCTGCGCCAGGGCTCTTTCAAATGCCTGTTGCTCCGCCTTAGCGTCGTAGCTGTCGGGACCGGAAAACTCAGACCACACTTTCAAATCGGAAGCGGCCTGCGAGTAGCCTGCCTTCGCAGTCTGCCAATAAGGAATTTGCACATTGAGAGTGATCAGGAAATACTTTTCCTCCGCGCTGTGACCTGTGCCACAACCTGGCAGTGACACAATGAAGAGGAACGCCAAAGCGAGGAGCCTGCACCTGCGCATCGGAGCCTCCTGGACCCTCATACGCGCACTCAATTCGCTACGAGGTGGTAACGAATTCTAAACCACATGGCGGGGGAACGGAATCCTAACCCGGATGAATCCCGCCGATCAAATGCCTACCGCGTAAGGCTTGGCATTCTGCGATTCCGTTCGCCAGGAAAGGTTGGCAAAGCGTCCCTGCAGCAATGACATCAATCCCGTGTACCAATATCCAACCACGAACAAAACCAGAAATGGAACCGTGATGTAGTTTTCATTGTCAACCGCGTAATAGACGGTGAGCGCAAAATAGGACCCGATCAGCAGCTCGATCCACGGTACCCAGCCCAGTCCGCGTCGGTACTTCGTGCCGCGAACCCTGTCTCCCTTTGACTCGACGCGGTATTTCGGGGTGCGCGCAAATGCCGATTGCTTTCCCATCAGGGCTTCCAGGACAGCGCGGGTATTGGTAACCGTCAGTCCAATTCCGAGAGCCATCAAGAATGGCAGGTGCAGAAGGCAGCGGTACCATCTTCCCGGAAACAGCTCTTTTTGTGACACCAGGTAAAAGCTCGATACGGAAAAGGTGGAGGCCACAAACAGTGGCAGGTCGATGTAGAGCATTTGGAACCACCCCTGGTAGAAGCGAATAATCATGGCCGGCAGCAGCAGGACCGAGAGAACTACCATGAGGGGATAGCTCAGATTGGAGGTCAGGTGATACCACGCCTCAAGCTTGGTATGCCAGGGAGCATCGCTCTTCAAAACCTGGGGCAGGATTTTTTTGCCGGTCTGGATCAGCCCCTTAGCCCA
Organism: Acidobacteriota bacterium; assembly: GCA_019244045.1. Taxonomy (GTDB): domain Bacteria; phylum Acidobacteriota; class Terriglobia; order Terriglobales; family Acidobacteriaceae; genus Gp1-AA122. The sequence continues at coordinate 28,447 of JAFATF010000564.1, read as the reverse complement.
GCGCGCCTGCTGGGTCTTGAAAGCGGTCATTTCGACAGGAAGTTCGGCTGGGCACTCCACATCTTGCAAGTACACAAATTTCCAACCCTTCAGCTGCGCCCGGTAGGATAAATCCGTATCTTCGGTGAGAGTATCGTACTGCCATCCGCCTGCATCTTCGATCGCCGCCCGTCTCCACAGTCCGGCTGTGCCATTAAAGTTGAAAAATACTCCGCTGCGGGCCCGCCCCGAGTGCTCCAGCACGAAGTGTCCGTCGAGGAGGATGGCCTCGACCTCCGTCAGAAAAGAATAATGCCGATTAATGTGCGTCCAGCGCGTCTGCACCATGGCCACCCGGGGATCGGTGAAATGGTCAATCGTACGCAAGAGGAAATCCCTGGCAGGCGCAAAATCCGCGTCGAAAATAGCAACGAATTCTCCCTTTGCGCTTTCGAGCCCGGCCGCCAGTGCCCCAGCCTTAAAACCGGCGCGGTGGGAACGATGGTAGTAGGTGATGGGGTAGCCGGTATCGGCATACTGCTCGACTAAGCTGCGAGCCACACTGACAGTTTCATCCGTAGAGTCGTCGAGTACCTGAATCTCAATCTTCTCTCGGGGATAGTCCAGCTGGCAGATGGCTTCGACGAGTCGCCCCACCACATACTGCTCGTTGAAGATCGGCAACTGCACCGTGACCGAGGGCAACTCGCTGAAATGCCCGGGTGCTTCACTGGTGTGCTTATCTTTGTGTTTGAAGTAGAGATAAACCAGGATGTAGCGATGCACCCCATAGGAGGCCAGCACGATGAGAACGATGAAATAAGGAATCAACAGGCATAGGTCAAAAGCGTTGGCATGATATAAATCGCGGAACGTGGGGTCCAAAAAATGCGCTCGCAGGTAATGGGCGATGCCGCGCGGAGCAGCCATCGATAGCAGCCAAGAACAATAGAAGATGGAAAAAGGCAGACGAAGCTCCTCGACGACTCTCACCCTGGGCCGAACGCAATATTCTACTCGAGTCTACTCACGATTTCCGCTCTGAACCGGAAGTGCGACCTGCTCTACCAAGTGGGGAGTAATCTCGACCATTTTGCCCTGTGGCTCGTAGACATTGATAAAGTCGGGATCGAAGTAAGCCCCGTCTTCGACATCGTCCCAGCTGAGCAAAGTGTAGCGCCCCGGCCTGAGCCCATGCAGAATAAAACGTCCATATTGATCGCTCTGTACAATGTAGTAAAGATCGTGCCGGCCGCGCTTCTGTTTCTCCGGCAGGGCGACCACGGTAGCTTGTTTCACCGGCTCACTTTTGCCATCGACCACCGTGCCTTTGACACTCCCCGTTCCCAGACTGAGGACGAGATCGACATTCAAGGTGCCGCCGCTGACCGTCAAGGGTGTATCGGAAGCATTGCGGCCGCTCATCAGGATCTTTTCAACGTAGTAATCGCGCCCATCGTGCGCAGCTCCACGGACCGAAAGCCAGTAATTCCCAGCCGGCACGTTCTTCAGTTCAAAGCTCCCGTCCTCCTTGATCCGTCCCCAATCCGCCTCTGCCAATCCAGACATCACTCCATAGGCGTCGTCATCGATTGCTTGGAGGACAACCGTTAAGCGCTTAAGATCTTCAGCGGCACCTGTTTCCACCCGTGCCCGGCCCTGAATTTTCCCGAGCGACATCGGCACGATGCGTATGCCATTCACATCGGCATTATTTACTTCGACCGTCTGACGACCCAAGTTCGGAGTCTCCGGATCTGCGGTTGTGAAGGTGAGCACGTACGACCCCGGTGCAACCCCGGCGATGTCGAACCTGCCCTGCTTGTCTACTTCAGCTGCGCTCAACATGGTGCCCAGCCGCTTGGAAAACAACATGACCGCGGCTTGGCTGTCGCCGGCCGCTATGCCTCGACGATCGGGCAGATCTAAGGCAGTGCCGCGCACGTGGAACGTGTCGACTGCGATGAGCGTGAAATTAATCGGCATCTCATCGCCCGAGTGCAGCTCGAGGGCGGCGGCCTGGCTGCTATCTACCACCCCGGGATAATAGGTGGGAACATAGCCGAGGCCAGGCTTGGCCGGATCCGAGAATTCCTTTTGTCCGCGGCTGAAAAATTCCGGGCTGGCAGCAGCGACCAGATAATAATGCCCGGGAGCAAGTCCCGCAATGCGGTATTCACCTCGATCATTGCTATGCTCGGAGCGCTCGGGACTGAGTTGCCGCTGGCCATTGACGTAACCATTGCGCAAGGCTGCAACTTCAACATTGGCGACCGGATCACCGTCCTCATCTACGACGCGGCCGCTGATGGCTGCTGCCGCCATCATATGCAGCATGAACTCATTAACCTGCTGGCCCGCATTGAGCGAGATCGCCTCGCCCGCGCTGCGCCAATGCCTGTTGTTTGCCTCGAGAAAGCCCGTTTTCTCAAGAAACACCCGATATCGCCCGGGCTCGATATCGCCAATCGCAAAGTGCCCGTCCCCGCCGGTCAGGCCCGTATAGTTACGATTTTGCTGATCTTCGGAAACGACCTGCACCAGCACTCGCTTGAGAGGCTCGCCGCCAGGGTCCTTGACAACCATCCCGCTCAGCGAAGCCTCGGCAGTGGCAGCTGTCGCCGCCGGCTCGAGGGCAGACGAACTTATAGCAGTGAGCGAGAGTAGCAGGCTCAAAAGGAAAATCCGCATGTTCATCGCAAACGCGTACATCGACTCATCATTAGGATGGGAGGCGCCCCGGAGGACAAAGAGTGTTACCTTCTACAAGGGGAGACGGTAGCATCATGGCCCTCGCCCTCAGCTTGGTGGGGAGCCTCATCGCGCAAAAGGCATCGATCATTGATTGATGACTAATTGAGAAAAAACGTCCGATAGAGGGTATCCCTCTGCACCGGGCGGAATCCCGCATCGCGGATGATCCTTCGGAGTTCTTCCTCACTGGTCGAGTTGCTAACTCCCGCAGCTCGCACCACATTCTCTTCCAGCATGACTGAGCCGACATCATTTCCACCGAAGCGCAATCCGAGCTGGCACACTTTTAAGCCCTGTGTCACCCAGCTGGATTGCACGTTGTCAAAATTTGACAAATACAAACGCGAAATCGCCAGGGTTTTTAAATACTCGACCGCGGTGGCTTCATCCCACTGCCGGCCGCCGAGCGCGGTATGCGCAGGCTGAAAGGTCCAGGGAATAAAGGCCGTGAACCCACCCGTTTCTTCCTGCAGCCGGTATAGCCGCTCGAGATGATTTACCCGATGTTCGAATCTTTCCCCCACGCCAAACATCATGGTAGCCGTGGTCCGCATCCCCAGCTGGTGTGCCGTGCGGTGCACGTCCAGCCAATCGTCGGTCAGACACTTCAGCCGGGCGATCTTGTAGCGCACCTCATCGTCAAGAATCTCCGCACCGCCGCCAGGGATCGAGTCCAATCCGGCACTGCGCAGCCGCACAATGGTGTCCCGAATGGTTAGTCCGCTCGATTCGGCAATGGCAATAATTTCCGAGGCCGAATAGCAGTGCAGGTGGATTCTAAAGCGCTGCTTGATGCCGCGCAGCATCTGCTCATGCCATTCAATCCGCAGGTCGGGATGAAGCCCGCCCTGCATGAGTACTCCGGTTCCTCCCAATTCCACGGTTTCGCGAATTTTCTCGTAAATGGTATCGGCGCCGAGGATGTAGCCCTCCTTTGCCTTGGGACCCTTCAAAGGGCGATAAAAGGCGCAAAAGGTGCAGTACTCGGTGCAGTAGTTCGTGTAATTGATATTGCGGTCGACGATATAGGTGACCACGCCATCGGGATGCAGCTTGCGGCGCAGCGCATCGGCCTCCATGCCAATACCAATTAAATCGTCAGAGCGAAACATCTCGAGGGCTTGCTCTTTGCTCAGCGGCATGGCCACATGTACCTAGGACAATTTTATCGGAGCGACTCGCCTGGGTCCAAATTGCGGAACCTGGTTGGGTCGCGCTTGTGGCAGGTGCTTGGTCGAGATCAGGAGATCTTAGATCCCATGCGCGATCGCGTGTCTTTGCGGCGTGGAGTTCGCCTTCCGATGGAACGAGATCACGCTGCCTTCTCCCTCGGCCTGCGCTGAACGGCTGCTCCCTGCCGCCGCTGACGATATTTGCGATATTGGTAAAGGGCCAGTATGCCGCCGATTGCAGCGAGCGCAATCAGCGCGTACAGAGCGGGTTGATAGTACTGGCGGAAAAAGCCCACGATAGCGTCCCCGTAGGTTGCTCCCAGGCCCGCTACCACGGTGAAGCGAATACCCCTGCCCAGAGCGATGGCCGCCATGAATTTCTTGCGTTCATACTGCAAGGCTCCGGCGGCAACCAGGAAGGGCACGAGGGGAAACGGAGGCGGCAGCATGCAGGCCACGGCCACCGTCCAGAATCCCCGCTTCTCAAACCTCCGGAAGAGCCTTTCGGCTTTTTTCTTATCGAACCTATGTTCGACCGCCTCCTTACCTCCTTGCCGCGCGATGGCATAGGTAATGTAGCCTCCAATCAGAGCGCCCAAGGTGGCCATGGCGGCATAATAGAACCACAGGTCGCGATTGCTGGCCGCCAGCCAGATGGTGAACACATCCATGCTGCCGGGCAGGGGGATAACTGAGTTGTCCGCGATGCCGACGGCAATAAGTCCCACGCCGCCCAAGCTGCGAACCCACTGGACCAGCGAAAGGACCGCTATATTAGAGGCCGACAGCAAACCCATAGATTTGCTTAGAAGCAGTTTAGGCTTAGCACGATAGTATGGGCGCCATCAGAGAGCCAGAGGACGGGGCAATTCGTGGAAGCGCAAGGGAGGGCTGCTCGGAAGGACGCGACATTCGACGCCGTAGCGGTAGAAAAGCAGCAACCCATCCAGCGTTTCAGTATCGAGGTAGTAGTCGATGTTGTCGAGGAGGTAGGCCTTAATATCGCTCTCACTCATGGGCAGGCGACGCCGCCATGTGCGCGCAATGGCATCGATATTTTCAGGCTGCAACCCATGATCACGAGACTGCTGAAAGATAGATGTTAGGTTCAGGGTTCGAGCGGAGGCAAGCGGGGCTTCTCGCACCGCCCAAAAGGCGAAGACGAACGGTTTTCCCGTGAAGCGAATCCATTCCTCAGCCAGGTCGAGTGTGAAATACTGGTCGCGTTCAACCGCCAGGGCCCGATCACCAATCACCAGAGCCGCATCGTGCTCGGCAAGCATAGTCTTTAAATCTGGCACCATGGGAGTAAACGTCCGCCCTCCCCCCAGCCATTTCGAAAAGATCACCTTAATTAACGCCGCTGAGGTGAGGGAGGAGGTGTCGAGAGCGATGGTTCGAATCTGGTCCACAGGAACTTTGCTGACCAACAGAATCGATCGCACCGCCCGGCGGGCGGCGATGGCCACGTCAGGGAGTATGACAAGCCCGGGGATACTCGGGTAGGCGGCTGCCGGAATGATGCCAATATCAGCGGCTCCGTCTGCCAATTTGGCTGCGCAGTGGGATGGAACTGTGTAGGAGATGTCGAACGGAGCTTCCGCCTTGCCGTGCTCAAAATCCCACATCAGCGGCGCCGTATTCAAGTAAGATATGGCGGAAATTCGCAGCCGGCGAGTCATTTTCTCTTGACCAGCGCCCGAGAACGGACCAGAGTTCTTCCCCTTAATCATGAGCAGTGTGTGTTCCCGAGGAGCCTCGTTTCCAGAGTCTCTCGAGGTGGAAGAGACCGTGATTAATCTAACAGGCGTGCAGGCTATTGCGCATACAGCTGCCCAGCCGGAAAAAAAAGCTGTGGTCTCTTCGCTCATGAGCTCGATGAGCTTTATGAGGCCTTTTCAGCTACCCATATTCCGGGCACCAGCCTGCCACGCCGCACCGAAGAGCTCGGCAGAGTTGGCCCGTTTCTTGGGTGACTTGGCCGCACCCTCCACGTGCAAGGAGTGCACAAAAGTCGGCGGCCTGAGATTGAGGCGAGGACTTACGGCTGCAGGGGGTGAATCCCAAGGCCCCGCCAGTGCATCTCTAGCCCAGGAGGGAAGATGGCAGCGTGGATCGCGCGAGACCTGCCCTTCTCTAGTGAATTCAGCTACTTACGGGCACGCCCGGACGAGCAGAATGAGGATGCGTGCTTTCAGGTAAAGGGAATCTAGCCGCCCCAAGTCCCTTGCCAAACTTGTTGTCTGCCTCGGATTCGTGCTAGCTTCAAACTCAATCCAAGCCACAGAGGGAAAATTGTCCAAAGGGTTAGTTATTGTCGAATCGCCTGCCAAGGCGAAAACGATCCAGAAGTATCTCGGCAAGGGATATACCGTCGAGGCCTCGCTCGGCCACGTCAAGGATCTGCCTAAGAACACCCTGGGTGTGGACATCGACAAAGATTTCGACACCGAATATATCGTCATCCCGGGTAAGGAGAAGGTGCTGGTCAAGCTGAAAAAGCTGGCTCAGTCGGTCGACTCGATTTATCTCGCCCCTGACCCGGACCGTGAAGGTGAAGCCATTGCCGCCCATCTGGCGGAAGAGTTGAGCGGCAACGGCGCCAAGAAAACAAAGAAGAAAAAACGTGACGACGGACTGCGCATCCAGCGTGTCACCTTTAATGAGATCACCCAACGTGCCGTGCGCGATGCCTTCCAGCATCCCCGTGAGATCGACCGGAAGTTGGTCGAGGCGCAGCAGGCTCGCCGCGTGCTCGACCGCCTGGTTGGTTATCAGGTTTCTCCTTTGTTGTGGGATAAAGTGCGCCGTGGTCTTTCCGCGGGCCGCGTACAGACCGTGGCCTTGCGGCTGATCGTCGAACGAGAACGAGAGATCAAAGCTTTCGAGCCTAAAGAGTATTGGACGATCGATGCCGACTTGGAGGGCTCAAAGCCGCCCGTCTTTGATGCGCGTTTCGTAGGCATAGGCGAGGAAAAGTTCGAGATTGGGACTGGCCAAGAGGCGGAAAAGATCCGCAGCGCGCTCGAGAAAGCTGACTGGCGCGTCCGCTCTGTTGACAAAAGAGAACGCCGTCGCAATTCGGCTGCTCCCTTCACCACCAGCAAGCTCCAGCAGGATTCTTCCCGCAAGCTCCGCTTCAGCGTTAAGCGCACGATGATGATTGCCCAACGCTTGTATGAAGGTATTGAGCTTGGCGAGGAAGGGCTGGTGGGCCTCATCACTTATATGCGTACCGACTCGACCCGCGTTTCCAATGAGGCCTTGGCCGAGGTCCGCGACTACATTGGCAGGGAATACGGCGCCAGCTACCTGCCCGAGGCGGCCAATACTTTCAAAGAGAAGAAGGAGGCGCAAGCCGCCCACGAAGCGATTCGGCCGACTTCCGCATTGCGTCATCCCGACCAGCTCAAGCAGTACCTAAAGGAGGATGAGTACAAGCTTTATAAGCTGATCTGGCAGCGCTTCGTGGCTTCGCAGATGAATGCCGCGGTTTTCGACCAAACCACGGTTGATATTGATGCCCGGTGGGCAAACCAGAGCTTCTGGTTCCGGGTGACAGGCTCGGTGCCAAAGTTCGACGGCTTCTTGAAGGTGTACAAGGAATCCAGCGATACTCCAAACGAGGAAGACGAGGAGCTCAGGCACAAGTTGCCGCCCCTCGAAGTGGGCCAGAACCTCACCCTGAAGGCGCTGAAGCCGGAACAGCATTTTACTGAGCCGCCTCCGCGTTACAACGAAGCTTCGCTGGTCAAGGACCTTGAGGAGCGGGGCATCGGCCGCCCCTCCACCTATTCCACCATCCTGAGCACCATCCAGGAGCGTCAGTACGTACAGAAACTCGGTGGTAAATTCTTGCCTACCGAGATCGGTTTGGTGGTGACCGATTTGCTGGTCGACAATTTCCGCGACATCTTCGACGTCCAGTACACCGCTCGCATGGAAGAGGAGCTGGATGAAATCGAAGAAGGCAAGGAAAAGTGGACCGACGCTCTCGCCGAATTCTACAAGCGTTTCGCCAAGGACCTGAAATACGCTGAGAAGCACATGGAAAATATCAAGCGTATGGAGAAGCCCACGGACGAGAAGTGTGAGCGCTGCGCTTCCCCCCTGGTGATCAAGTGGGGCAAGCACGGCTCCTTCTACGCTTGCAGCTCCTACGATAAAGACGACCCCAATAGCTGCACATTCACTAAAGAAAATCCCATCCACCTACCCGATCTCGACTCGGCCGATATGCAGGAGACCAGCCAGGAGGAATATTGCGAGAACTGCGGCCGGGTGATGGTCCTCAAGCGCGGCCGCTTCGGTCAATTTATGGCCTGCACGGGTTATCCCGATTGCAAGACCACACGCCGTCTTGATCAGGGCAAAAAGGTTCCTGACATTCCGCTCGAAGAAACTTGCCCCAAGTGCGGTCGCAACATGGTTCTTCGCCATGGTCGTTACGGCGAGTTCACCTCCTGCAGCGGTTACCCGGAATGCAAGTACGTCAAACAGAACTTCATTGGTGTGAAGTGTCCCGAGTGTGAAGATGGCGAGCTGGTTGAAAAGCGCGCGCGCCGCAAGGGCAATACCTTCTACGGCTGCTCCAATTATCCCAAGTGCAAGTTCACTTCGGCGACCAAACCTATTGCCGAGAAGTGTCCCACCTGCGGCCATGCCTATTTGGTGGAAAAGACGCTCAAAGCGGGCCCGGTGATCGCCTGCCCCAACAAGGAATGTGAGTACGAGCGCTCGGTTGAAGCCGCCCCGGTCGCGTGATGGGAAGAAAGCGGCGATAGCGGCGAAATCGTAGGACAGAGGAGAGGCGCCTGGGATTGGGGCGGGGCGAGGTGGTGGTTGCGCCCTGGAAATTTCAAAGGCAACTCACGAATTCAGGAGAAACAAATGACAAGCCAAGCTACTGCTAATGATGCTGATATGATTCTCAAACTTTATGATCTGCGCCGCGAGGCGGAGATGCGTAAGGCGCGTAACTGGTGGTTAGTGACCTTTTGGCCGGAGCGTGCCGAGGATGTTTATAAAGTCGGGATGGCAATGGGCACGGCGGAAAACAATTGGCTGCGGCAAGTCGCCGGCTACTGGGAGATGGCCGCCTCGCTTGTCAATCATGGCACACTGAATGAAGCTCTTTTCCTCGAACCAGCGTTCTCGGGCGAGATGTTCTTCATCTTTGCCAAAGTTCGCCCATTCCTTCAAGAGCTACGTGAGAAGTTCGAAAGCCCGACCATGTGGCAAAATATCGAGCAAGTGATTCAGCGCAGCGAAAAAGGACGCACCACGCTGAAGCAGTTTGAAGAGCGCGTCGCGGCGCGCCGTAAGGCTATGGCACAGGAAAAAGGCAAAAAAGAGGCGGTAGCCTGATTCTTCTCCCCGCCAGCGAACGCGTTCTGTTGTGAAGGCGTTCGCTTGGCCGAGGCCGGGCGAAGAGCTGCCTTAGCTTTGGCTCAATAAAAATCCCAATCCCATACTAGCCGTATGAAACGGTGACTTCGGCTTGCCGGGGCGGTCAGAGGTTCGTATTCGGCAGTAAAGCCCGGCGGGCTGAAGCTTTTAAGAAATGTACTCACGAATATATTGGTCTTGGCTATGAGCTAGTTGCTGCGTATCGCCGTCGAAGAGAACTTTGCCATCGCGCAGAATCAGAAAGCTCAAGGGCACTTCCCCCCGTTCTCCGGGAGGCAATAGTTCCATTTTGTTTGTCCGCTGATCGAAATAGTGGGTGGCCATCACGAAAGCGTCCTGCAGGCGATGGGTCACGAGCAAGGCGCTGGTCTTATACACGTCGCGTTGCTTGATGATCAGTTCTATGATGGTGGTCGAAGTGACCGGATCCAAACCGCCGGTCGGTGAGTCATAGAGCAGCACCTCTGGTTTGGTAATAATGGCTCGCGCGATGGCAACCCGGCGGCGCATTCCACCTGACAACTCGACGGGAAACATCTCCAACGTGTGCTCCAGTTCCACGAACCTCAACACCTCCCGTACGCGGTCCTCGATCTCAGATTCCCGGGTGCCACCTTCCTCGTAGAGGCGGAAAGCTACATTTTCCCGAACCCTGAGCGAGTCAAAGAGAGCGCTTTCCTGGAAAACGATTCCGACCCTTCGCCGCAGGTCAAACAATTCTTCTTCTTTCATGCTGGTCACATCCTCCCCCAGGGTGAGAATGCGTCCACTGTCGGGGCGCAATAGGCCGATGGCCAATTTCAGGAGGGTACTTTTTCCCGATCCGGCAACTCCCAAAATAATCTTCGACTCTCCATACGGCAGGCGAAAGGTGATTCCGTTCAAGACCTTTTTGTCCTCAAAGGCGATGGCTACTTCCTCGAAAACAATGGCCTCGCGCGCAGGTTGGGTCGCCTCTGCCGCGGATGGCTCAATCAGGGTGGGAGGCGCACTCATGGCGAAACTCGGCTCGGCAAGATGGTTATGACCCCAGAATCACCATCAGCACTCGCGTCACGAACACATCCACGGCAATGATCAGGATCATCGCCCACATCACCGCTTCGGTGGTCGAACGGCCCACGCCTTGCGTTCCCCCTTTGGTTGAAAGTCCGTAGTAGCATCCGATGGTGCTGATGATGAACCCGAATACCAGGGGCTTGGTCAGTCCCGTGAATACGTCGGAGAATTCAAGCGCCTGCCATGCACTGCTCCAGTACTGGCGAGAGTCCAAGCCGAGCACCACAGTAGCAATCACATTGCCCCCCAGCAGGCCTAGAAAGTCCCCCAGGATGGTCAGGAAGAACATCATCAGGACGGTCGAGATGACGCGAGGGGTGACCAGCTTCTTGACCGGATCGGTCCCGAGCGCCCGCATGGCGTCGATCTGCTCGGTGACAATCATCGATCCCAGTTCGCTGGCCATGCCCGAGGCGTTCCGTCCAGCAACCACCAGGGCTGCCAGAACAGGGCCAAGTTCGGTCACGATTCCAATGGACACCAATTGTCCAATCAGCGTCAACGCTCCAAATCTGCCCAGGCTCTTGGCGGTATTGAGCGCCAAAGCGGCGCCGGTGAAAAAACATGCTGCCAAAACGATGGGCAGCGAACCAACGCCAATGATGTCGGCTTGCTGGACGGCATCGCCGAAGTATCGGGGCGAACGGAACAGATTCGCCACCGAGCGCACTGCTAGCAGGACGTAATCCTGCACCGATTGCACCTTTTCTTTGGCGAATTCCCCCGGCGAGATCAGTTCCATACGAAACCCGTACGCGCCCTGTGCGGGTCAGTTCGCAATATAGCAGAGGTCAGGGCCAGCCTCTAGACGCGTTGGGGATGCGCTGGCGACAATGTATGGAGTCGAGTTGCCTCGCATCTGGAGCAGGTGCCGCATATATTGAGCGACGAGAGGAAGCAGTGGGCGTGATATATCTGACGGCAGCCTAAGCGTGCCCCAGCCACCTAGGTTGGAGGGATTGAATCCGCACCCTAGCCGGTCGTGCATAGGCGCTCAGGAGCGGCGAACAACTGGGCTTCAAAACTTGAATTCCAGTACCGTAGTCGTTTCCTTATCCGCAGCCGCATACTTCCAAGCTTTGACCGCCTTTAAGGAGGCCTCCGCCAGTACAGGATGGCCGCCAATATATTCCAGTCGGTACACGGTTCCATCCGGCTTGATCCAAATCCGAAGCTTGACTGCCCCGTGGATGTTCATTCGCTTGGCGACCTCAGGGTACTCTGGTTCCACACGATGCAGCACGGCGCGCTCGCGCTGATCTGTAGCGCCCAAGCTACCGGCAAGAATCACTGTACAGAGCAAGAGCCGAATTAGTTTTGTCATACTGAATGGCATCGGTTCACTAAAAATTCAGGCGAAAAGCCAATTGGATCAGTCGTGGATCCCTGGCCCGTGTCACAAGGCCAAATGTACTTCCCCCAGTGATGTTCCCGCTGGGGTTAAGGAATTGAGTGCGGTTCACAACGTTAAAGAACTCGCTACGGAATTCGGCGTTGGTACCTTCCTTAATATGAAAAATCTTGTGAACGCCTAGATCGATGTTAAAAATCCCGGGACCACAGCAGGCGGTTCGCGGGGCATCTCCAATCTGTCCCAAAGGAGCATCGACGAAAGAGGCCGGATTGAAGTAGTATCCCCCCGTCTGCCGGGGATCCAGGGTATGAAAGGGGGCGACTTGATTAGGCTCTCCCGGCGCCTCAAAATCAAAGCTCCCCATCAACTCCCGATCGCTGGTGGAGGTAATGCGAATTGGGAACCCAGACTGTATGGTGGTGATACTCGACAGAGCCCACCCATTTAGGAAGTAACGGCTCCAATGGGATAGATCGGAATCGGGTACTCGCCAATATTCGCTGACTACTAGACGCTGGCGGGCGTCGAACAACGACAATGATCTAGAAGCACTCACGTTGAGTGGGTTGACTGAGTTTTCCCAACTCGAAGCATCATCCAGTGACTTGCTCCAGGTGTACGCCCCTAACAACTGTAGTCCGTGCGCCAGACGATGTTTGACCTCTATCTGCAGGGCATTGTAGGAGGAGTTTGCCACCGGGCTCATTGCGAACAGGCTGCTGAAGACTGGAACGCCGTCGGGCGGACAACCGACGCCAGTGGTAGGTTCACACAATGGTGACGAATACCTGCGAAGTCCCACCAAAGAAATCGGGTTAGGATTGGGACCGGTAACCGTGGGAACCGAGCCGTAGGGCAAATGCAAAGTCGCACCAGCCGGGATCGCGCCGGCGGGAATAAAATACGCGCTATCCTCGCCGAACGGTCCGCACGACATACCGGGAATCTTGGTCAGGTCAAGGCAAGTCTGAGCGTTCCCATAGTTCTGATCCGTACTAGCAAGCAAGCGATGGCCCTGGCTTCCCACATAGCCGAATTGCAGCAGCGTGTCTCGCCATAGTTGGCGCTGGAAGGTTGCGTGATACTGTTCGGCATACTGATTCCGTAACGTGGGAGGAAAATTCCCAAAGAGGAGAATTGGGCGAAACAGGGCAAAATCGACGGGGGTGCCCGGTTGAGGATTGGCAAACCCGTGGAATGGATTGGGTGATACGGTTCCGTTCTGGCCGAGAAATGGGGTGTTGAAAAATATATTGGGAATTAAGGTGCTGCCCCCGAAAGGAGGCTGCGCTGCAAAGGAAGCCAAAATTAACTCTTCATTGGCATCATAGAAGGTTCCCCAACCTAGGCGAACGCTCGATCTACCTGGCCCACCCGAGATTTTCCCCAGCCAGCCGTCCTCCCAGCCCGGTGACCACGCTACACCCAGCCGCGGTGCGTAAGCGCGTTCATAAGTGTGCGTGAGACCCGGGGGTACACCACGGTCGCCGGGCAGGACTAAGCCCAAGGGAAACACGGATCGAGCTGGTCCAGTTGGGGAGCAATCCTCTGAACCCACCAGCGGCACGAGGGGATCTGTAGAACTCAGTACACAGGGGTAAATGGTGGTAGCTTGACCTGGGCGAAACGCCTGGATTCGGTTACCGGCATCGGCTTGCGGAGTATTTAACTCCCAGCGCAGCCCGTAATAAAGATGTAGGTTGGTCCTTACCTTCCAGGAGTCCTGTGCAAAGATGCCTAACTGTGTGGTACGCGCATCCAGACTGTTGGCCGAACCCTGAGTATACGTATCGGGAAGACCGAGGAGATAGTTGGGCACGAGATCGGCAAAGCCGACGTCATTCGGTCCGCCGCCGGTAAACTGGAAATTCCCGTTAATATCGAAAAAGTAGGTTTGGTGGAAGCGCAAATTGCGAGCATCGGCTCCGAACTTAAGAGAATGATTCCCCACTACTCTGCTTATGGAGTCGAAAGCCTGGTAAACGTTGCCGGCTTGAGAGAAATTGCCATTGGCGTTGTTGCCCATGGAAAAACTGCCCGCGAGTGCGACAAAGGGCACCCCTTCGAACGCTGGCCCATAACCCGGGGTGATTCCCAGACTGGCGTTGCCGGGATTGGCGAAGCACTGACTCGCGGGTACGCTGCGGCATGAATCCTGCACCAAGCCGGTCCGCTGCGGGGATAGGAATTGGCCTTGTGCGTCACGGTAATAAACTATGCGGGAATCATTGATCGTCCTGGCGTTGATCACCCAATTGTGGGAAAGATTGAGTTGTTGAAAGCGTTCTCGCGTGCGATTGCCAAAACCGGGAAGATTTGCACCAGCCGCTTGAAATCGCGAGAAGGGCTCGCCGTCATTGATGTCGGTGACGTAGTAATACAAGCTAAGCTGCTGCTCGCTATTCAGGCTATGGTCGAAACGGGCAGTCATTTGATCCTGACGAACGTCGCTGTCAGCTGAAGAGCGAAATGTCTCTATTCCTACAGTCGGCAAAGGAACAAACTGCTGCATAAGATCGGCGGCGGTGGCATCAAAGCACGGCTGCGGGATGCTATTTCCAGGGAATATCGCCGCATAGCGGGTGCCTGCGGCTATTGGTGCTCCGCCGCGTGTAGCCACGGCTGCCGCACAACCCGGACGACCATTGAGCACCGCGGCCACAGTAGAATCCTGCAGCACACCGGTAAACATCGGACCTGCTGCAAAGTTACCAGCACGTTCATCAATCGTGGGCACAGGGATTGAATCAGAGGTTATTCCTTGGCGCAACCTGCGACCCTCGTAAGAGGAGAAGAAGAAAGTCTTGTCGCGCCGGATTGGGCCACCGAATGTAGCCCCGAACTCGTTCTGCTTAAAGTCGGGGGTTTGCGGGTCGAAATAGCCTTTGGCATTCAAAGCGTTGTTCCGAAAATACTCGTAGAGGGTGCCGTGATAGGTTTTGCTGCCGGATTTGGTTATCACGTTAAGAACAGAACCAGAGTTGCGGCCGAGTTCTGCGTCATAGTTATGCGAGATAACTCGAAATTCGGCGATAGAGTCAGGCGAGGGCTGTAGGGATGGTGCGTTGATGAACTGGTCGCCAGCATGCCCACCGTTCACATAATAACTATTCGAACGCACTCTCGCTCCATCTACCGATACCACACCGGGCTGGTCGCTTCCGAAAAACAAATCCGCACCCAGAGTGCTTTGCACGCCCGGCTGTAACTGGAGCAGCTCATAGGTGTCGCGCGACTTGAGTGGTAACTGAGAGAGGTCGAGACTGTCCATAACTACGCCCAGTTGAGTGTTGGCCGTTTCGACGACCGCATGGGTGTCCCCTCCTGCCGTTGCCGAAGACATGTCGCCGTTCCCGAGAACAACGTCCATGGTCGCTATTTGTCCGATGTTTACCTCCACATTAGAAATCTGGTACGACTTAAATCCATCGGCCTTCACCTCCACCTGGTAGCGGCCGACGGGCAACCCAGGAATTTCAAAATTACCAGCCTCGTCCGTCGTAGCCGCACGGATCAAGGAAGTTTCTTGACTGGTGACGATGACGAAGGCGCTTACGATCGAGTGGCGCCCTGTATCCATAACATGCCCTTGCAAGTCAGCTGTGTTTTGTCCAAATGCGCAAGCTGCACAGATAACCGTCAGCACCACGGTCGCGACTAGGCACTTTGCTTTTTCATGCATTTACAAACAGTACATGCACCGAAAGATCACACCCAAATGACCGAAGTAATCGACCGCGTGCTCGGCCACTAGCAGGTTACGTCCGTGTGGGCACCCTGTAGTCGGGCTAGGTACAGAGCCGAACGGGGGTGGTAATTTAGTTTTCACCGGGCGGAATCGCCCAGCGAGGAGTTCAAAAAAATGATCGACTTGCTCTCCTACGCTCGTGTCATGGGTGTGCATAATGCAAAAGCTGACACTCGCCGGAATTAAGGTAGACTCCGGTCTTCTGGAAAAATTCGTCCACTCCTTCCGAACCTACAATATCGATGTGGAGACTGTGGCAGATCTTAAGCTCATGGGTTCTCGCAACGTACGTGCTTGTGTGTTTCCTTTGACCGAGGTGGCGTTGAAACGGCTCGACAGCTCTTCCTGGTTCGTGCCGTGGAGGACCTTAGCGTATGGAATTGGCGAGGCCAGCGACGCACGCCGTTTAACCAGGTGGGGTCTCAATGCGCTGCTTCAGTCGCGAGACGAATTAGATGTTCGGGCTGCGGTTGCTGCCACCCAGTCCATTGTGTCTCGCGGAATCGGGAAATGCGCTCGCATGCCACTAGCTATTCCGGTCGAAGTTCATGCCACACGGGCCGTTATCGGAGGAATGACGCGCAACCTGGGAGAGGGAGGTATGGCCGTGAACCTGCTGCGCAACATCGCCCTTCCCCAGCAAGTCGTGCTGCGTCTTGTCCTGCCTGATTTTGGCGCTGTCCGTTTGCCAGCATCGCCCCGCTGGTACTCCGGAAGCCTTGTGGGGCTGCAGTTTGAGCCATTTGCCAGGAGAAACGTGATTAAGGATTGGCTGAGACAGCATTCCCTCCTCGGCAAGTGAGCCTCTGGCCGGTACCAATAGTACCCAGTTTGCTGCGAACGGTGGGTACCTATAGAAGATAACGGCAGTGACCTTCTCGCAGCCACCAAGACTCGTTACTATCAGGATCGCCGCAGCTTCGCTGCCAGCCAGTAGCTTACTTTCGGCAGCGCCGCGCCGGACGATTGTCGCCAGCTTGCGCCGTATACCGTGATGCCACAGGGATACAGTCCGACGAGTCAGGCAAAGCAGGAGGGTGCTCACCCACGGAAATCGTCTTTCGGCGCGACTTTCGCCGCGCACCATGCCAACCTCAAAGCAGGGGCAGCACCTGCCATCATTTCGGCCATCTCCTCTACCCTTACAACCAGGTGGTTCTGGTATTCGATAGCATCGTGTTTGTGCTGGACGGCATGGGCGTTTACGGCGCGCATGGGCGCGCAACAGATTCCCGCGACCACGATGCAGTTCATCTCTGCTTTCGGTTTTCTGTTTGTGGCAGTCGCGGTGGCCAAATCTAAGAAAGTGCAGCTCACCATTAATTCGCGGGGCAGCTGGTACGCACTATGCAGTGGCATGCTCCTCGGCCTGGGCGGCTTAGCACTTTATGCGGCCTATCGAACGGGAGCAAATACGGCAGTAGTGACGGCGGCTACCTCGCTCTACCCGCTGGCTACGGTTTTGCTGGCAGTACTAATACTGCGCGAAAGGCCGAACCGCTTCCAGACTCTTGGTATCGTCTTCGCTACCGCAGCCATTGTGCTGTTTGCGCTTTGAGGCTGGTCATTATGCATGCGTCGACATGGTTCTGCATCCTGGTACTGCTGTCGTGGGGCATTCTGGGTGTAATACAGAAATCGGCCATGAATTACGTTTCTGCCGAAGCAGCCCTCGTCTGGACGGCTGCGGGGTTTATGCTGTTGCAGCCCTTAGTGTTCCCGACCACCTCTGTGACGAGCTACTCAACGGCAAGCCTCACGTGGGCCTTGCTGAACGGCGTAGCTAACGGGCTAGGGTTTCTCAGTCTTCTGGCCGCGATGCGTTACGGCGGCAAGGCCTCTGTCGTCGAACCCCTCTCTGCCTTGTATCCTGCCTTTGTCCTATTACTTGCGCCTACGTTGTTGCACGAACAAATTCGAACGGTTCAAGGGATCGGCATCGGCTGTGCCATGCTCGCGGGCCTGCTTCTCTCCACCGACCGTATCCGTTCCGATGGGAGGGACAGACCCAAACCAGCGGCCGCAGATCAGGGGGGATGTTCCGGCTCGGCAACATAGTCTTGCTGCAGTGTGCGCCTCGAGCAGCAGAAAACTTTAAGCCCGTTTATGGCTGACCGGTCAGATGTCTCTCGAAGAGTTCAAGATCGAGCACGAGATCGCGTTACGCGACACTGATTGCAGCTTTGCTCTGCAGCAACTACTTGTTGCCGTTTTTTCGCTTAATCTCAATATTGAGCCGCTTAATTTTTTGGTTCAGGGTTGATAGGGGCACCCGGAACCGTTCTGCCGCCTCGGTCTGGTTCCAATTGCATTTTTCCAGCATGTCAACGATGATGCGGCGTTCGCAGTTTTCCACAATTTCGAACAAGGAGGCGTCGGACCGATGCTCCAGAAGGGGAAAGGCGCTGCCTCGCCCGGCAATGTGATCGGGCAAGAGAGCGGGAACGATATCGCTGTCGGATGAAAGCACAACTGCCCGCTCAATTACATTTTCGAGTTCGCGCACATTCCCCGGCCACGAGTAGTTGACGAGCAGACGCAAGGCTTCCGCGCTAAGCCGCCGCAAGGTGCGCTCGTTTTCCTCCGAGTACTTGCGCGCGAAGTAATCGGCCAGCAGCGGAATGTCTTCCCGGCGCTCTCGCAACGGCGGCAGGTCAATGCTAATGACATTGAGTCGATAGAACAGATCTTCGCGGAACTTGCCCTCCCTCACCAACTGCCTGAGGTCCACGTTGGTAGCGGCAATGATGCGAACATCCACCTGCAGCTCCTGCACCCCTCCCAAATGCATGAATTTGCGGTCTTGCAGCACCCGCAGAATCTTGCTCTGCGTCTCCAAACTCATGGTGCCGATTTCGTCGAGGAACAGAGTTCCCCGATCGGCGATTTCAAATAATCCTTTCTTGGAGGCAATGGCGCTGGTGAAGGCGCCCTTGACGTGTCCGAACAGGGTAGATTCCAGCAGGTCCGCGGGCATCGAACCGGTGTTGACCGGTACGAAGGATCGTTCCCGGCGTGGCGAATTCAAGTGAATGGCCTTAGCGATTAGCTCTTTTCCCGTTCCACTCTCGCCCTGTAACAGAATCGTGGAGCGGCTGGCGGCAACTTGCCCTACCAGGTCGAAAATCTTCAACATGGGCTCGCTTTTACCCACGATGTTTTCAAAGCTGTAGCGCTGCTTGAGGGCGCGTTTGAGTTGGACGTTCTCCTCCTCGGCTCGATGCCGCCCGACGGCAGCGCGAACGTCGGCCAGCAGTTTCTCGTTGTCCCATGGCTTTTGTATGAAGTTCGAGGCACCCGATTGCATAGCGCGCACCGCGTTTTCCACCGTGCCGTAGGCGGTGATCATGATGATCGAGAGGGACGCATCCTGTTCGCGCACTTCGGCGAGCAGATCCAGGCCGTTGCGGTCGGGAAGCGCCAGGTCCAGCAACACCAAATCGAAGCTACGATCCCCAACTCGCGCCAGCCCCTCCTCGGCCGTACCTGCCGTCTCCACTTCGTAGCCATCAATCTCAAGAAGCGTGCGCAAAGACTCGCGAATTTCGGCTTCGTCATCGATGATCAACACACAACCGGCGGGAGAGGGCATCACGTCCCGCAGGTTAGGAGAAGAAGTCAAAGTGGCTTCAGACATTGACAGGCTTCCTTGTCAGCGGAAAATCGAGGAAAAACGTCGTGCCCGCACCTGGCCGGCTCTCAACCCGAATATTGCCGGCGTGCTCCTGGATAATCCCGTAGGTCACGCTCAGGCCGAGACCCGTGCCTCGCGTCTGGCCGTTGCGTGGATTGGTTTTGGTGGTGAAGAACGGGTCGTAGATCCGGCTGATGTGTTCTTGCGCAATGCCGCTGCCGGTATCGGAAACCATGACGCTGACACCAGTTCCGTTCGAAGTGGCTACCCGCAAGGTGCCGCCGGCCGGCATGGCGTCCTTGGCATTGAGAAATAGATTGAGGAATACCTGCTGCAATCGCCCGGCATTGCCATGGATGGACGGCAGGTTCGTTGCGAGCTCCTTTTGCACGCTGACTTGTCCCACTTTGAACTGGTGTTCGAGCAGAGCCAGCGTGTCGCCGATCACTTTATTGACGTCTATAGCGGTAAATTCGGTTCCGCTGGTGCGCGAGAAGTTCAGGAGATTGTTGACGATCTCCGACGCACGGAAGGTGGAACGGGTGATCTTTTCGAGTAGCTCGGTCCTTTTTTGATCACCCTGTAACTGCTTGGCAAGCATTTGGGCGTAGGAGGAGATCACGGCCAGCGGAGTATTGACCTCATGCGCCACGCCGGCCGCCAGCAGACCGATGGAAGAGAGTTTGTCGGCTTGGGCTAACTGCGATTCGAGTTCCACGCGTTCGGTGATGTCGTCGACGATGATCAGCCGCCCAATTACATGAAACCTCTTGGTCACCAGCGGTGCGATGGCCACATTGACGGTGCGGGTCTCGCCCGTTGGGGTCGGCAGACGAAACTTGTACAAGTTGTGAATGCCCGGCGTCTGCCGTACGCGATAGAACTCCTCCACAAAGAGTGCGGGCATGACTTCGCTGAGGGGACGCCGCAAGGCCTGGGAGCGAGGCAGTGCATACATCACCTCCATCTGCGAGTTCCAGGATTCGATGCGGTCCTCAAGATCAACCGCCAGTATGCCCACGCTGATCGATTCCACAATGTTCTCGCTGAAATCCTTCAGCCGCTCGTACTCGGTGATCTTCTGCTCGAGAGAGGCGTAGAGTCGCGCATTCTGAATGGCGATGCCGATGTATCCGGCTACGGTTTCGACCAATTCCACGTCTTCGCTGGAGAGAAAATCGCCGTCCACGGTTTTTCCCAGTCCGAGAAAGGCGATGGTGCGCTGTCGGGCCCGGCAAGGGATGTAGTAGTTGAGATCCAATTTTCGAATGGTGGCTTGCGCGCTTGCCGTCTCCCTGGGCACTTGGTGGGTATTGTCAAAAAACAAGTGTCCTTCTTCCATCTCGGGCCGCGGTGTGCTCAGAAAAGCGAGATCGAGTCCCGACGTCTGGCTGATGGCAAATGACTTTGTGAGCACGAAAGCCGGTTTTTCCTCGTCCCCGCTGGCAAGAAACACCGCCATGCGGTCGACCAGCAGTGTGTGCGACAGCCGGTCTACGGCGGCAGTGAGCATCTTGTCCAGGTCTGTTTCTGAGCTTAAGTCGCGGCCAAAGTCGATCAGCGTTCGGCGATAGTCATGGCGAGTTCGGTAAAAAAACCGGTCAACGCGTTCTTGAATCCATTTTCGTACCGGATCGAAAAGAATAGCTGTCACCACAACCGCGATCACCATGCCCCACGGCCCGCTGCTCGGGATCCGCAAGTGCACGACCTCGGCTACGCCAGCTACCATGGCGAAATAAAGGCCCGCAATTGACGCTGCGGCCAGTGTGTAAACCACCCCCCGTTTAAAGATCAGATCAACATCCATCAGCCGATAGCGGAAGATGGCGTAGCCAAAGGTCAATGGCAGAAAAACCAGCGAGAGCACGGACAGCCGCATCAAGGGGTTGGGTACGGACCCGAGCAGGAAAGGCACAACGTAGAAAAGCGTGAACGGCGCAATCGCTAAGAGCGTGCCGCGTGTCACCCACTTGAGCTGCTGCCGTAACAGCGGGGTATTGGCACGCCGATAGCTGCGCCACAAAAGCCAAGTCGCGATGATGAAAAAAACCGCCAGATAGACCATCTCGATGCGATCGAGCGCCCGCCGCAGTCGCTCGCTCGGGACCATCCAGCCAAGAGCGGTGGTGTGCAGTAGCAGCAAGCTAACCGGCGCCAGATAGACGGAGGGCAACACCCATGGGTGCTTGCGTACGACAGCCTTCTTTTCGGGGAAGGTCAGAACGAAATGGAGAAATAGCGCCGGCTGCAAGAGCCAGGCCGCGACATTGCCCCAGTAAATCGCCCAATCGAACTGGTTCAGTTTGCCGGTAAAGTGAAACGAGTAAAAGACGAAGGAAACCAGGCAGAATAGATAAAAGTGCGTTGACTTGGGCGCCGTCCAGCGGCGCAACAACACGTAAAGTCCGATCCCCAGGTATACCAGCCCGATGATGCGCAGTGGCGTGTAAAGCGACCGATCAGCCGGGACAAGCACAACCTCGGCCTCGAGGGGGATCGTGTGTCGCACCAAAGAGTAACGCGCTCGCCAATAAATACCATCGCGGTATTGCTCTTGAATCAAGGTGGCAAGTTTCTCGACCGGCCGGCTGTCAATCGCCACCAGTTCATCGCCTTGCTTGATTCCTGCCCGGGCGCCCGGTCCGCTCGCCTCAACCCGATCCGCCGCCAGCTTGCCACCTCTTTCAATCCACCACACACCGTCGTAGGGGACCTGAAAGTCACGCTCCTTTTGAAAATTGATCCAGGCAAGAGTGGCTGCCCCAATCGTCAGGATAATCAGCACGATTGCGGTAAAACGGATTTGTAAATCTTTGTTCATGGACCGGTACGAAGGCCGCTCCCTGACAGGCTTTTGCGCCGCCTCCAACCCGGTGTGAGCGAAGCAACTCAGCTGCCACCCCCATTCACCAACGCCAAACAAGCTAAGTCTCCATTTAACTGTAACTTCCAAAATTATAGATGACTGAGTGGTACTAGCCTATGATTTTTGGAATTTATTGATTCTCTAATCAGTATGTAGCGCCCGAACAGTAGGTTAGAGGAAGCGAAGGTCTGCCATTGACCATAGGCTTCCGCCACCTTAGCCAGCGCAAATGCTTGCGGCGGGCAGCGACGCGGGAAGGAAAAAGGCAGCGCAGGCCGGGAGCTTGTCTGCTAGGCTCTGGTTTTGGCCTAGGACTCCGATAGCCTATGACGTCATTCGAGCAAATTGTCGAGCGCGAACGCCGTTTTCTGCTACCCACCTATAACCGTTATGCGGTCGCCTTCGAACGCGGCAAAGGCGTCTTTCTCTTCGATCTTGAAGGTCGACGGTATCTTGACTTTGTCTCGGGCCTGGGAGTGAATGCGCTTGGACATGCGCATCCCCGGATTGTCAACATCATCCGCGAGCAGGCAGCGAAGCTCATCCACGTATCCAACCTCTACTACAGCGAATATCAGGGTCTACTTGCCGAGAAGCTGTCGAGCTTATCGGGTCTTGAGCGAGTGTTTTTTTCAAATAGCGGC
This sequence comes from Acidobacteriota bacterium, assembly GCA_019244045.1. Lineage (GTDB taxonomy): Bacteria > Acidobacteriota > Terriglobia > Terriglobales > Acidobacteriaceae > Gp1-AA122. The sequence continues at coordinate 5,825 of JAFATF010000564.1, read as the reverse complement.
ACGGAAGCCATCGAGGGCTCGATCAAACTAGCTCGCCTAGCCGGGCACCGGGCCGGTGGTGAGGAGAAATCGGAGCTGATCGCCTTGCAAGGTTCGTATCACGGTCGGACCTTCGGAGCGATGTCATTGACGGGTCAAGAGAAGTATCGTAAAGGTTTTGAGCCGCTCCTTGAGAACGTCACCTTCATCCCTCGCAATGATTCTGACGCCCTGCGTCGAGCGGTGAACGACAAGACGGCGGCAATCATTCTTGAGCCGGTCTTTGGCGAAGGCGGAATCCATGAGTGCTCGCCCGAATTCCTGCGCGAATGCCGGGCTGCCGCCGATCGTCATCGCGCTGTCCTCATCTTCGACGAAATTCAATGTGGATTGGGCCGTACCGGAACGGCTTTTGCTTTCCAGACGTTTGGCGTTACGCCGGACGTGGTGGCGATTGCCAAGCCCCTTGCTGCCGGACTCGCCCTCGGCGCCTTTCTCGCGCGTGAAGATCTGGCCTGCGCCATTTCCGCTGGCCAACATGGCACCACGTTCGGCGGAGGTCCTCTCGCCTGCCGCGTTGCCTTGGAATACTTCTCAATTCTCGAAGAGGAAAAGCTGCTCGAGAATGTATGCCGGGTGGGTGCCTATCTCAAGGCAAAGTTGAATGAGCTCGTCGACAAGCGAAGTGCCGCCATTCAAACCCGGGGCAGGGGCTTCATACAGGGTTTGCAACTGGACATTCCGGCGCGACCCATTGTCGAACAGGCGCTCGCTGAAGGCATCCTTATCAACAGCATCCAGGACACCGTAATCCGTTTCCTGCCGGCATTCGTCCTTGAGGAGAAACACGTGGACCAAGGCATGGGTGTGTTAAGCAAGCTGCTGGGTGCCGGTCGCGCACGGGCAAGTCGAGCAACATGAAGGGATCATCAAGCGCGGCATAAAAAGGAGGGGAGCCGCGAAGCTCCCCTCGCACAGAAGCGACAGAGGCGATATCAGTTAGTAAGACTCGCTCCTGTTTACATTTGGTTGCCAGCTTCCCAAACAAATGCCAAGACGTGATCGAGCGTTTGACATTGCATCGCCAGTTGAGGCCGAAGAATGTTGGATGGTCGTGGACGGGATCCGCATGCGCTACCTTCGCGTCGGCTCGGGCCCACCCCTGGTTTTGCTCCATGGGCTGTTGGGTTATTCCTTCTCCTGGCGCTTTAATATGGATGCCTTTGCGGAACACAGAACTGTGTACGCCGTGGATATGCCCGGTGCCGGTCTTTCGGGCCGATCGATGCAGCTCGACGTAAGCTTTCGCGGGTCGGCGCTTCGGGTGCTGCGTTTTGCCGACCAACTTGGCCTGGAACGCTTTGACCTGCTAGGGACGTCCCATGGCGGGGCGGTTGCGAGCCTAGCCACTGCTATTGGTAATGAACAGAGCTCGGCACGCGTTCAGCGTCTTATTTTGGTTGCCCCGGTGAATCCCTGGTCGGCGCACGGTCGGCAACTGGCAGCGCTGGTCAGCGGCCCATTAATGTCTGGGTTGCTCGGGCATTCGATTGTCTATTGCAGGTTTGCCCACCGACTGGTCGTTCGCCGCCTCTACGGCGACGCACGGCGAATTGCCCCCGGAACCGTGGAAGGCTACTCCAAACCCTACCGCGTCCCCGGCAGCTTCGAACACTTATTCAAAATTCTTCGAAGTTGGAAGGACGACCTCAAGGATCTAGAGAACTCGCTTGCGAAACTCGGCGACTTACCCGTCCTGCTCCTTTGGGGCGACCAAGATACCGCCGTTAATCCCGATTCCGCGCCTCGGCTTGCGCGCTGTTTCCGCGATGCGAATCTAGTCATCTTGCCGGGCGTTGGCCATCTTCCCTATGAGGAGGTTCCGCAAGAATTCAACGCCGCAGTGCTTAAATTTCTGTTAGCGCTCTAGCTTGCCCGAAAGAGCAAGACCGTGCACAAGGGCCTCATACGTCGTGACGGCGATATCCGGTGCGCCCTCTTTCGCTAAGCTATGCTGCTGATCAAATGGCCCAACATATTTTCGAAGTCCTGCGCGAATATGTCGTTGGCTACGGATACTGGGCGGTGGGCGCAACCCTTCTCCTTGAAAACGCCGGTTTGCCGGTGCCCGGAGAAACCGTTCTTCTTCTCGCCAGCTTCCTGGCTTACTCGCAGAGGACTCTCCATCTCCCAACCATCATTTTGGTCGCAACCTGCGCCGCCGTCGGTGGAGACAACCTGGGCTACTGGATCGGAAATCGTGGCGGCCGAACTCTGCTCGATCATTATCAACATATGCGCTACATGCGGCCCACCACGATCGAGCACGGGGAGAGGCTCTTTCGCCGTTACGGAGCAACCACCATATTCTTCGCTCGTTTCATCGCCGGCGTGCGCATCGTTGCTGGTCCGCTTGCCGGAGCCCTGCGCATGGACTGGCCGAGATTCGCCCTATGGAATTTATTGGGGGGCATCGTTTGGGTAACGCTAATCTCGCTGCTCGGATATTTCCTCGGAGGCAGTTGGGATACGCTCGTCCGGGTTGTTAAACACCTGCACCTGAGCGCGATCCTGATCGCGAGCGCTGCCATCGTCGTCCTCTGGTGGCGGCACCGGCGCACTTCTGGTCAACGCCGGTAACTTTCTTCCCAAACGGACCTGGTGTACTCTCGAAGCGGGTCTTCTCCATGGCCGAGGTCGCTTCCCATCACAGGCTTCCCGCCGGCAACTGCACGCATCGGCTTGATGGGCCGGTGTTCGAGGCCTGGAAGCGTTTCCTAGTGGCGCTTGGCGGCCTGGCGCTTGCCTTTGTTGCGGCCATCTTCTCGCGGGTCTCGCGCGAAGCGGGCGACTTCTGGGCTACGCTGATTCTCGCCACCGTGGCCCTGCTGCTTGCCTCGATGGTAGGTCTCAGGACCGTCCCCTATCTGGCCCGTCAGATCATGATCAGGCGCGTGCGCGAGGTCTGCGACTACCAGATCACAGGCACGGGGGTGGCCTTCTCCCTGGCGGCGATTTTGATCGCCGTCGCCGCACTGAATACCGGCAATAACCTGCTCTATATTGTGGTAGCCAGCATGCTGGCCGCACTCCTGGTCTCCGGCTTTGCCTCGGCAATCACCCTGCGGCGTCTGGTACTCGACATTCGCTTACCCGAGCACGTCTACGCCGGAAAGCCGCTCGCGGCCCGCATTCTCCTGCGCAACCTTCGCCGCCTGCTTCCGTGCTTCTCGGTCACCGTGATCCCGTCGACAGCAGGTGAGCCGTCGAAAGTCTGGCGCGGGCAACGCAGTAGGTTTCCCGTCCCCCACGGAAGTGTGATAGAAAGGGCGTGGCTTGGGCTGACTCATCGTTTGCAGCGCCGCGTTCCGCAATCCCCTGGTCCGCCGCCGATATTCGAGGGAGCTGCTTATTTTCCTTACATCCCAGCCGAGAGTGAGCTCTCGGCCGATCTGGTCCTGCGCTTTGCGCGTCGCGGCCGCTACCGGCAGGACAGTTTTGCGCTGGCTACGCGATTCCCGTTCTCATTCCTCATGAAAACACGTCACGTATCTATGAAGCGCGAGCTTCTAGTCTATCCAGCGGTCGAACCTACTGATGAAATTCTCGAGGTCCTGCCTCTGATTCGTGGGGAGTTTGAGAGTTTTGTTCGCGGCCGCGGGTACGATCTGTATCGCATCCGCGACTATATGCCGGAAGATTCGGCCCGTCACGTCGACTGGAAAGCGACCGCGAAATCTGGTTCGCTCAAGGTCAGAGAATTCACCCGCGAGGACGAGCGCAAGCTGCGCATTGTGTTCGACAATCCCGCCCCGCAGCGCCTTTCGGCGCAAGCTTATGAACAGGCGGTTTCCTTGGTCGCTTCCTTGGCCTGGCACTTTCATGGCGAACATGCTGAGCTTTCCTTCGCCGCTCCGGATTATTATGACAAGGGCGACGTTTACGGCTTTCTGTCTTATCTCGCGACTGTCGAGCCAAGACTAGGTCGCTCCGTCATCGAGGAGCTCCGCCCCTCCGGGGAGTACAACATTATCGTGACCGCTCGCCCCCGGGGCACGATTCCAACCGCCGTGTGGTCGTGTTCGTATTTTTTGTTCGTGGGAGACCGGGATCCAATAGACAAAGTTTAGGAGCTTTCTTTTGAGGAGTCTCTATGCGTAGGATAGTCATGATTGTCCTTCTGTTCGTTACCTCCGCACTGGCCGTAGCCCAGGCGGCCAAGACGATCTCGGCCGGCACTGAGATCAAGGTCCGCATGATTGACTCGCTCACGAGCGAAACCGCCAAGGTTGGCGACCTGTTTCATGCCTCGCTCGAAGAAGCGGTGGTCGACAACGGCAAGCAGATTTATCCCAAAGGTGCCGATGTGACCGGAACGATTGTGGCTGTGCATGCCTCCGGCCGGCTAACCGATCCCGGCTCGCTCAGCCTCGTGCTGAACACTGTCACCTCCGGCCACTCTGCCGCGTCCATCAATGTGCAGCCGCTTGAGATCAAAGGTGAGTCGCATACGAAGAGCAATGCGGCCAAGATCGGAGGCGGAGCGGCGCTCGGCGCGGTGCTCGGCGGCATCTTCGGCGGGGGAAAGGGTGCCGCCATCGGTGCAGGCGCAGGAAGCGCCGCCGGTACGGGGGCCGCTGCCGCTACCGGCAAGAAGGATGCCAAGATTGAGCCGGAAGCCGTTTTGACCTTCATCGCCGCCAACGAAGCGCCCGTGCCTGCGACTGCCGCCAACGCACCTGAGAGCAAGGCGGAAACCAAGAGTGTTGAATCGAAGAGCTCAGCTTCGGATACAGCGGAAGACGAGACCACTCGCGAAGCGGGCGGAAATGAAAAGTCGACCCCCTCATCCTTTGACAACGCCGTGCTGTTCACGGCCCGCGATCGCCGTGTCATCCGCAACTGCATCGATCAACACGCCGCTGAATTCCCTGCGGGAACACTTCAACGGGAGGAATTGCCGTCGGGGTCAGAGCGCAATATAAAAGTCGGTGGAATGCTCCCCCGCGACCTGCAAGCAAAAGCGCAATCCCTGCCGCTCTCATGCGAGGAGCAACTGTCCAAGCTTCCGAATGACCAGGAGCGCGTTATCTATACCGGCCGAGTCATGCTGCTCGACGGATACGGCCACATCCTGGACATGTTTGATCTGCAGGCGAACGAGTAGGCAGTTCAGCGCATCACCATCCCACAGCTCGAGAGGAATTCCCCTGCCCAATGGTGACAGATCGCTCGAGATTATGAGCTGCAAGCGTTGCCAGTGCGACGATGCACAATACAGCTTATGCATGGAGCTCAAGTCGTAACCTGCGGGTGGTCTTGACACAGCGACCCCTTACTGCGGCCCTGAGCAGCGCTAGGGCTCGGTTTGAGCAGGGATGGGCGTGTGCGACATTCACAAGAGCACTACGGCTGCAAATGTGGCGAGGCTCTCACCTACGGCCTCGCCACGCTCCCCTGCTAGTGCAGGTGTTCCGTGTGCACGCTATCGTCGATACGTACGGTGGCCGATGCCGTGGCCGTGTTGATGCCGGTGAGGGCAGCTGCGCCGCCATTCACTACCACTATATCTGTTAAGTTTTCTGGAATCCCATGCTCGCCAGCCGTTACCGTCATGTGGAACACGCACTGGGTAGTCGATCCAATTCCCAGATTTTTCAAGGCCACTGCTACCAGCTTTGGAGGGACTGTTCCTGCGTTTCCAGCTAGAACCTGTATGTTCGAAGGTGGGGGACCGCCGGGGGAACAGTTTGTGGTGGCATCGGTGACCGCGATGTGAGCCCTGACGATCCGGTTAGGAGTGGAATCGAGAAATGGAAACACTGCATTCGGTGCCAGGCCAGCCA
>JAFATF010000365.1 GCA_019244045.1 Acidobacteriota bacterium | reverse complement strand
CGACAGCCCTTGCCGACTCACCACCAAGAGCATGTTTACCTCCGGGGCGGTGATCGCGCGAGTATCCTCAAAAGGACGGTGACAACCTTCTAGGAGTGTGTCCGAGTATTCAACTGGGAGCACTGATTTGGATTGAAACTCACAGGAGAGTATGCCAAGTTTCATAGCATGGCAAAAAGCTACCGGGCGTATGTTCCTGAGCAAGATTTGCTGTTACCGCCAAGTCTGCGCGACTGGTTGCCGGAAGATCACTTGGCGTATTTCGTCTCCGATGTGGTGGATCAGTTGGATCTGAGGGCGATCGAGTCAGTATACGAGGAGGAGGATCGGGGACAGCCTCCGTACCACCCGCGGATGATGACCAAGATTTTGCTATATGGGTACTGCGTGGGGGTATTTTCATCCCGCCGGATGCAGAAGAAGATAGCGGAGGATGTGGGCTTTCGAGTATTAGCGGCGGGAAACGAACCCGATTTCCGGACGATCTCGGATTTTCGCAAGTTGCATCTGCCGGTACTGGAGGGGTTGTTCGATCAAGTGCTGCAGATCGCGTTGCAGGCGGGGACGATGAAGCTGGGACGGGTGGTGCTGGATGGCAGCAAAGTGAAAGCTAACGCGAGCAAGCACAAGGCCATGAGTTACGGGCGAATGCAGGAAGACGAAAAGCGCTTAAAAGAAGAGGTCAAGCGGCTGCTGCAGCAGGCCGAGGCTGCCGATGCGGAAGAGGACGCGCGCTATGGAGCCGATCGCAGAGGGGACGAGCTGCCGGCAGAGTTGGCGCGGCGAGAGACGCGGTTGCAGCGCATCCGCGAGGCCAAACGGGCGTTGGAAGAGCGAGCGCGCGAGCAGGCCCACAGCAAGGGCGAAGCGAAGGAACAAGCCGAGAAGGCCAAGCCCGAGGCCAAGATGCAATATAACTTCAGCGATCCGGAGTCGCGTATTATGCCGGGGGCCGAGGGGTTTGTGCAGGCCTACAACACGCAGATTGCGGTGGAACCCGACTTCCAGTTGATTGTGGGGCAGAGAGTGACGCAAGCCAGCAATGATAAACAACAGCTGGTACCCACGCTGGAAGTCATCCGCGAGCAAGCGGGCCAGACGCCGCAGGAGGTTGTAACCGACAGCGGTTATTGCTCGGATGCGAATTTGAAGTACCTGGAAAAGAAAAAGATGGAAGGCTTCATCGCGACCGACCGAGAGTCGTATCGTGACCGCCATCAGCCTGGCCCGCGAGGCCCGCTGCCGAAGGGAGCGACCCGGGTAGATCGCATGCGCCGGAAACTGCAGACCCAGGTCGGAGCGGCCATCTATTCGAAACGCAAAACGGTGGTGGAGCCGGTATTTGGACAGATCAAACAGGCACGCGGCTTCCGGCAGTTTCTCTTACGTGGACTGGAGAAAGTACAAGGGGAATGGGCCATGATCTGTCTCACGCACAACATTCTGAAGTTACACCGACTCTGTAATGGATAAGACGCGCGCCAGAAAGAGCACGCATTTTCGATGCGATGGGATGCTCTCGGGAACATGGGCCAGGCTCCAACCTACTCCAGCGAACTTGGCTTCGCCCTTTTCACAGTTCGGCTCTAGCGTCGCTATTTTTTTTTAAAACAAAATTCTCGGACGGGCTCCTAGAAACCCGCCATTGCCAGCGATTGGCCGAGAAGATACAGGCCGTTCCAGAACGGGACGCTGCCCGGCTACTGCTATGACTCCGAAAGCTGGTACTTTGATTATCTTTTGTGGAAATCGATATCTTAGGTGGCCACAAAGAGTAGCACGGGACTGCGCGCGCGGTTGCCCTCGCCAGTTTAGTCCGTTAGAGGGGCCCCAACGAGAACTTTGTTCTCGTAACGACTGAATCATGCGGCCAGCTTTAGTCCGATTTCAGTCACTAGTTTATCGAGAGCGGTGGCCACGGATTGGTAGAGCTTGTCGAGTTGATGCAGCCGATCATCGGATATGGTTCGGTCTCCTGGATAGGGATGAAGAAGTCCAGCGGTGAGCGGTGCGTAGATCTTGTCAAAGAGTTTAAGAAACAATAGACAGATGCGATATCCATTGGGCAGAAGCCGATAGCGACGAGAGTGGGGCAGCTTTTCGACGAGACCTTTGGCACGCAGCTTCCACAATTCATAACGTAGTCCGCCGAGAGGAAACTTCTCGATAGGTATGCCAAGCGCCTCGGCCGCAGCTGCTTGTAATTCCACGGTGGTGAAGGTATCTCCTGCTGCGACATGGGAGAACCGTACCAGAGAACTCATCACAGCAAGTTGCCGAGGATGATCCAATTTGAGCCCAGGAATCCGCTTGCCATTCGGTAGTAGAGTTGGCTCACCTAGCTTTCTGAGCTCTCCTCGATCGAGAAAAGTCTCCAAGATATCCTGTTGCACATTTTGATAGCGCTCCGTGATGCCCTGCAATTTTTCTCGCAGAGGAACAAGGTTTTCTACAGCCTTATTGATGCCATAGTCTCCTTTCACATCATTGCTGGCAGTTTCGAACCGGAGAACATCATGATCGCGTACATAATGTTTGGCGAAACCATTTTTGTAATAGCTCCTCATCACTGGGTTTCCCAGATGCAGGTCTTCGATCTCGGTTTGTAGTTTGCCTGAGTATCGTTTGCTGATCCGCCGGCCGAAGATCACCGTAAGCTTGTCTGGTCGGCCGAGATTGCGATTGGCATCCAGGAGTCGATCGCCCAGTTCGTCGAGCGCTGCGCGACGCCGGAAGATCAGGTTGTCGCAGTATTCCACTTGGGTGAAGAACAATTGATGCCAGCAACCGTGCTCACGCCGTTCTGAGCTGCAAAAGAAAGGTACCAGACGGTTGATCCATTTGTGACCACAGCGTAGGAGGTCCTTAGCGGTTAAAGAATCAGCCATCTCCTGGAGAGCCGCGGGATCAGCACAGCGGCGAAAGGCATTGCCGCTTTGGGTAAAGCGAATCCCGGCGTGTTTCATCTTCAGGGCCAGCCAGTAGTGCTGGTTCAGGCAGATCCTGGTGGAGAAAGGAAAATACGGGCATACCCGAACGAACATCGGCCCCCATTCCGCATCCTGGATATAAAAGTTATATTGCATGACCCAGCGATACTTGGTTTCTAAATGCCACTTTTTCCCGGCACCGATGGCCGTCATAATGCCGGCGGGTTCCCGCGCTTTTATGATCACCACCACTTGGTCGGGTTGTGCCTTTTCAAAGTACGGATTGACGAAGTCGTCGCGCCGACCTTTTGGGTCGTCCACGATTTCCGCGCCCCATTTCTGAGCGCTGTGCTCGGCCCAGTTGTGATACTGGCTTGCCACCTCTCGCAAGACGTTGCGGCTCACCGGATAAATCTTGCGATAGACCCAGAAAAAGCCCTGCGCTCGGGCCCCGTCCAAGAAGGACTGAATACAGCCATTCAACAGAAGACGGTCAAAGCAGCGGTAACGGAATCTGATGTTATGCTGATGGTGCTCGAAAAAGGCGTTCATGGCCAACCTCCAGTGTGGTGAGACACCTGAAGACTAATGCCGTGGACGCCTCTTGGGTATGTCCTCCGATCGCTCTCCGGCGCGTAGTTTTCGTGATCTTAGGGTCTGGCAAGAGGCACATGAGTTTGTGTTGGCGGTATACCGTTATAGCGAATCGTTTCCCGAATGGGAAAAATATGGGCTGGCGCACCAACTGCGTCGTGCAGCCGTTTCCATTCCGGCCAATATCGCCGAAGGCTTCGGCAAGCGCAGTCCTGCCGAGAAAACCCGATTCCTGAATATCGCGGAGGGCTCTGTCGAAGAGTGCCGCTATTATTTGATTCTTTCTCAAGACCTGGGCTACGGCCAGAGCCAGTCGCTGACGAGCACCTTGGAAGAAACCAGCAAGCTGCTCAACGCCTATATCCGGGCGATCTTGGCTTCTGGCTCCTAACTTCTGGCTCCATATCCCGAAGGGATATCAAGGGCGAAGCCCTTGGCTAGTTAGAGCACGGGCCGACTAATACTCTGCCGTATTCGCGAGCAGGCTGCCGATCTGTGCGCCTATGAGCATCAGAGGTCAATGTTTCGACGGGTGCAGCTCTGGCCGTTAGCAAAATCGGCGAACCCTTCCTAATAACCATCATGTGTGTTCGTAATGTGCGCCAGGGCTAGTGTCTTCGGTGCGTAGCGTCCCAATTTCCGGGCAGGAATATTGCCTTCCGCTGTTGGCGGCAAGGATAGGTCATCGACGCGGATACAGGGGGTGCCGGGAAAGCGGTAAACCGCCGCCGAGTGCGCGCCTGTGTCCTCCTTGATGAGTTGCATGGCGGCCAAATCCAGTTCGGCCGTCGTGATACCGGCACGGATTTGCCTCTTCATCGCTTCGAGCACAACGGCGAGCAACCATGCCAACGGCTTTCATGCCGGCAAACTCCTCAACCATTGCAATTGACATGACGTCTCCAGGAAGCTGAACGAGCGCACGCTTGTTAAGCCCGTCTCATCGATGTCCATCTAAATTAATTCTGGTGTGGTCCGGACCGCAACCGCGCTCGATGCAGCCCAAGCATTCAGCGGCGCTCTCTTAACTCCTGACACTTGAGGCAGTATCGCGCCCAGGGAATAGCCTCCAGCCGTTTCGGTTCAATGTCATTGCCGCATTGGGCGCATTCGCCGAATGTACCCTGCCGGATGCGATCAAGTGCTTGGGTCAGTTGCTGTAAGCTCTGCCGCGCGACGGCGGCCTTGTGTGTGAGGGTTTGGCGTTCATATTCAGCCGTCGCCTGATCAGCGGAATCCGCATGTCTGGCGGATGTTGCTCGAGTTTCCTGTTCCGCATCAGCAATCGCGCGCTCCGTTTCCGCTATGCGGGCTTCGAGCACCCGTTTGAAAGAGGCAAGTTTCGTTTCTGATACCAAGCTGCTGTCCCCGAATTCCACAATACTATGCTACCGGAGTCAATTGCCATAGGTGCACGAAATCCGGCGGCTGTAGGTGCGTAATGCCAGCCACATTGTAAGCATCACCGGGTAGTTCTTGGCTTCACTAGCTCCCACGCCCCACAAGTCAGCGCTGTACAAGACTAGGTAATCACACGTGCTGCGAGCATCTCTGGCACGCCCTGCGTGACAAAGCCGCCCTTCAGTGCCGACCCCTGCTCAGTATCCCCGCCACCCGCGCCGGTGTCCGGCCGCTGACCTGCTTCCCGGCTGGTAATTAAGGCGTCGCGTTTCCTAGACGGTGCCGACATGTTCGGGTGATTTAATGCAGAAGCCGCCTTGGTTTCTGTGCGAAAACGCTCCATGGACTAGTTCTTCCGACAGGAACTTGAGGGCGGCGCGGTGGCCAAGGTCGCTGTGCTGAAGCTTCAGCCATGCCTCCGCCTCCGAGCCAAGTGAGGATGCGAGGGTGCGATATTGTATGGCCGAGGAGTGGGGGCGGGCCCAGGGCCAGAATGCTTAGGGCACGCTTGCCGAAGAGTCAACTGTCCAAGTCGTTCGAAAAAGCATTCGTTTGGAGGTGGAGAGCACGAAGACGCTGAATCTGCCGAGGATCCGGCAAGTCCTTAACAACGGATAAGCTAAAAGTTTGCCCGTTGAGAACACCGCTATTGAAACTTTGGATGCGTCCCACGACATTGTCGCCGTTGGGTTCAACGGAAGGCCATCACTGCCATCATTTCGCCAGGGCAAAAAGAACGTAGTCTATTATTCCTGTAGGGTGCGAGCACATGATTGCCAGATGGCAGCTGCTCCGTCGAACCC
>JAFATF010000343.1 GCA_019244045.1 Acidobacteriota bacterium | reverse complement strand
ACCCACAACGTCTGGATGGCGATGCTAAGCCTGACGGCTTCGCTATTTTTCCTGGAAATGGTGGTTAGTCCCGCCTGGGCCGTTCCCATGGATGTTGGCGGGGAATACAGTGGTACTGTCTCTGGGATAATGAATATGGCAGGTAGCTTGGCCGCCTCCCTCTCTCCCATTATTTTCGGAATTCTCGTTCAGAGAGGGCGGTGGATCGCTCCTTTCTTCGTTTCCGCGGGAGTTCTCCTTACGGGCGCCCTTATATGGATCTTTCTTATTGATCCGGATAAGTCGGTTGTCGCACAAACGGCATGACGACGCGTGGACGATTCGGACGTACTTGTCTTCGACATGACTGCTCCAGGAACTTAGCGCAGCTACCGTCGTGTAGTTTCGCGGACGGGTTAGCGGGAGTCCAGTACCGATCGAAGAACTGGTAGGGTCCAATTGTGTCCTGCCTGAAGCCGGGTTTTACGGCACCGGCTTGCGACGCATGCACACCATTGGCAAGAATCATGGGGGGCGCGATTGCTCAGCTGGCGGCATAGGATCTTTTGGAGCCGTTTCTGAGCAACTTCGAACCAGAACCGAGGATCACCTCTCAACAATGGCGAAGTTTTCTCGCCGCCTGGGGTGGGTGGGCGCTGGACGGAATGGATTCCTTTATCTATGCGCTGGTGATGGTTCCTGCGCTGCGCGAGTTGCTGCCACTTTCGGGCATTCCGGCTGATACTGGCCATGTCGGCTATTACGGAGGCTTGCTATTTGCCCTGTTTCTTACCGGATGGGGATTTGCATTGGTGTGGGGACCGGTGGCGGACAAATTCGGGCGGGTCCGCACCTTGATGCTGACTATCCTTTGCTTTTCTTTGTTCACTTTTCTTGGTGCGGTGAGCAGGACGGTCTGGCAGTTGGCCGGGTTTCGCTTTTTGGCCGGAATCGGGATTGGCGGGGAGTGGGCAATGGGCGGAACGCTGGTTGCAGAACAATGGCCGGAAAAGCAACGAACAACTGCAGCCGGCCTGATGCATACCGGATACTACGTGGGATTCTTTTTGGCGGGATTAGCCAATTACTTCGTGGCTGCCCGCTTCGGCTGGCGTGCCATGTTCGGCATCGGTGGACTACCGGCGATAGCGGTTAGTCTGATCCGCTATGGCGTGAGAGAACCAGCACGCTGGGCGAGGAAGGCGGAGGCGACTTCCCATTGGTCAATTCTGCGACCGTTTACCATCCTGTTCTCAAACGAATATCGCCGCCGCACGCTGCTTAATGCCGCCTTAGTTTTAATTTCGATCATTGGCTTGTGGGCAGGCTCAGTGTACGTTCCGGCAGCAATCACCGAAATCGCGACCCGAGAGGGCTCTCGCGCCCTCCAATACACGGCGTGGATTTCGTACGCGACCATGCTTCTGGCGGCGGCAACAATTCTAGGCTGCACCATACTTCCATATCTCGCGCAACGCCTCGGACGAAGACTCACTCTAGGGCTGTATTTTGCTTGTATGGGCGCCTCTATTAGCGTCGCCTTCGGCTACATCCTCTACATGAGGGGGCATACGTTGGCATGGTTTTTCGTGTGTCTGTTCTTCCTGGGAGTAGGAGGCGCGAATTTCGCGATGTACACGCTATGGCTGCCCGAGCAGTATCCGACGGAATGCCGGGGCAGCGCGTTTGCCTTTGCGACCTCGGTAGGCAGGTTTGTCGGGGCGGGATTCACGTTCTTGGTAGGGGCCGGTGTTGCCCATTTTCACAGTGTCGGCACGCCCGTCTCACTTACGAGCTTGGCATTCTTGGTGGGCGTGGCGCTGTTGCCATTTGGGATAGAAACCAAGAACAAAGGATTGCCGGAATGAATGGAATGAATCAGACCAGACCGGCTAGGTTTTCGGCACACGAGGGTCAGTGAGCAGCTGAGGGCGCCCCGGACCAGCTCTCGTGGCTGACATTTCGCATCTGCCGCACTTGCTTCTGATTCGATCCAGTTTCCGAGATTACTCTAGCGAATTCGCCGCAGTGACCATCCTGATCGCTAAACATTCCTGCTTCCCCTCAGTGTGCGACCAGGACGCCAGCAGGTTGTTATCGAAGGGATGGAGCACAATGTCGTATCGACTAATGCAGAAGAGATGATTCTAAGATCCTTAAGTTCCTGGGGGAGAGGTAAACGCAGCAGGCAGTCGCCACCCCGCAAGGCAAGTGGTCGCCTATGATAGTTCCGGGCGCCTATGCCAGCGCGGCACCTTTTCTTGCGAGAGATCAGAGGGTTGAGAAGCGAACGTGTGTTACTCGGCATGAAATGCCAGTTTTGAACGTGGATCAGCCCGACAGTCGTTGTCGCGCTTGTACTCTCTTATGGCGCAGCAGATTCGGGCAGTGAAATGAGAACCTACTCTGGAAGGCTTGGGGGTTTCTGCCGCCATTGACGTAATCGGTCCTTGAATTCGCCTCCCAGCTCTTCGCCTGGGAGCAAGCATGGGGATCTCGCCCGCCACGGATTGAAGCGCTGGTGGCAAGCTTGCAACCAAAGCTCGGCGGCGCAAAGGGATGAGAACGTGACGGGGCGCAGCGGAGGGCATTTGCTTCACCGACTCGCTTGGCAGTTTGTTTTCCCGAGGCAATGCGCATAATTCGCTCCCCCCAGAGTATGACGAGCGTCGGTCTATCCCTGCTGGCCATATGCTTACGGAAATTTCATGCCACGTGGGTAGGCGTTTAGAACACCGGCGTTAGAAGAAGCGCTGTTTGTAACCTATGATCCTGGGACAAGCTGGTGCCCAGACTCGGTCCGCGGATTTCGGGCTGAACAGAACGAGCAGCTAGGGCGCCAATTCACCCGGCGATATCTGATCGACGTAGCACCACAGCCAGGCTTCACCGGGTTCGATGGACCGGATGAGCGCGTGATGCGAGGAGTGGAAGTGCTTCGTGGCATGCTTATTCTTGGAGGAGTCGCAGCAGCCCACATGGCCGCAAGAAAGACAAAGCCTCAGATGAACCCAGGCGTCACCCAGCTTCACACAATCTTCGCAGACATGCTTATCGGTTTCGGTGATCTTGATCTGGTCTGTATGCTTGCAATTCATGTCTGCCCCCGTTTTCTTCGGACCTGCTGCTGGGACGCCGGTGCGGCGAAGAGCGCCTTACGCTGCCGAATGGTCGGAGATAGAAAGGTGCGCTGCATCCGTGTGCGCCTTCGCTGCCTGCCCGAGGACGATTTTAGCAGCCGATCGGCGTGTAGCTAGGGACGAGTGCGGACCCTGCCGGCAGTCCTCAAGCCAGCCACCTGCCCACATGCCGTCGGGATGGTAAGCACTCTGGACATAATTCGCGCTGTAGGACAATCTAGCCTAATCTAGACTGTTGCCACAGGTGGTTGCTTGCAGCATGCGGCGTACTCTGTGCAATGTGCTTCAGCGCTACACCCTTATTCCTCGTCTGCCATTTTCAGGTCAGCAGCTGAAAACGCCGGAGGAGCACAAAGTGGCATGCTCCATCTGACCCGCAAATGCGCGGACTTGCTCACTTGTCTGGAGCTTTCCGCATACGCGCCATCAAGCGGTATTTAAGAAGCTGTAAAGCTATGCTCGCTTCTCGCAAGGCTGGCGGACCGGCAGGTGCGATCTTCGTACCCAGGGCGGCCGATTTTGATTGCCATTGACTTGCCCGCAGACCTGGAATGAATGAGTACCTCGATTGCGCGGAATTCCGCGTTGATAATTCCATAGCACACCGGCGCACACCCGAGTTTTTGAACTGCAAAGATCTTTTGCGGAGTGCGCGTGGGCCACAACCATTCGTGTGAGAACGCTCGGCTATCATTCCCGGCACTTGGAGTTTTCAGGTGGATCAGCCCGTGCGAAGCCCCAACGGCCAAACGCTCAACCTCCTGCGCGAGGCCATACCTAAGAGGCGTTGGCGCATCGCTTGGCTCCTCGGCTTCGGAGTGCTGGTCAATTACTTCGACCGAGTTAATCTTTCAGTCTCCCAAGCGGCACTGCGCGACACCTTCAAAATTTCGACCGTGACCTTCGGGTACTTACTCAGTGCATATAGCTGGACGTACGCACTTCTGCAGCTGCCCTCGGGGGTTTTGCTGGATCGCTTTGGCGTACGGCGAGTGGGGTTGGTGGGCACCATGCTCTGGACTGTAGCCTCCTTCGCCGCCGCTCTGGCGAGCGGTGTGGGCCAATTTTTTGCCGCCCGTTTCCTGCTTGGGGTTGGCGAGGCGCCCACCTTTCCGGGCAATGCCAAGGCAATCGGCTATTGGTTTCCTGGATATGAGAGGAGCATGGCCACCGCCATCTTTGATGCTGCCGCGAAATTCGCCTCAGCCATGGGCGTACCTTTGTTGGGAATCCTGTTGCTCGATTTTGGCTGGCGCTGGAGCTTTGCGGCTACCGGCCTTCTCAGTCTGCTTTATTTCATGCTGTTTTACGCTTGCTATCAGGATCCCAGCCAGGATACTTCGCTTTCGCAGCTGGAACGGGAACTGCTTCGCAGCGGCGGTGCGCAGAGCGAGGATCAAGCCAGAGCCGACCAGGGAGCCCCACTCGGCTATCTGCTTCGCAACAGGGAAGTGTGGGGCTTGGCGCTTGGCTTTGCCGCCTACAACTACAGCTTCTACTTGCTTCTAACTTGGCTCCCCACTTACCTTTCCACGGCTCTCCATATCGATCTGCTGCATTCGGTTCTCTATACGAGCGTACCCTGGCTGATCGCCACTGTCACTGATCTACTCGTCGGTGGCTGGCTGGTGGATGCACTCATTCAGAGGGGTTGCAATGCCACGTATGTGCGTCAGGCTGTGCTGACCGGCGGAACAGGTCTGGGCCTCGGCATTTTGGGGGCCGCTCACGCACGCACGCCGGGCGCTGCCCTCTTCTGGATTAGCCTATCGCTGGGCGGGCTTTCTGCCGCCGCACCCGTGGGATGGTCCGTTCCATCTCTGATTGCACCCCGCGAAAGTGTAGGTACTCTGGGGGGGATCATCAACTGCTCGAACCAGATTTCCGCGATTTTGGCCCCTATTGTCACCGGCTATATTGTGGCAAGCACGCGCTCTTTTGCGGGGGCGTTTTTTGCGGCCGCCGGATTTCTGCTGTTCGGAATTGCCGGTTACATATTCTTGTTGGCCGGAATCGAACCAATCCCCGAACCGACATAAAAGTGGCGCTATTCTGTCCGGAACGTATTCGTCCTCCGACTCGGAGCTGCCGTTCTGTCGCGCCTTAGTCGCTTTATCGGGCATGCGCAAGCTGTCCACCTGCAAGTGATTCGGGTATTGGGCGCCTCCATGCTTACAGCTCGTGGTGGGGGTTCTTGCCGTCTTGCACGGCACGAGACCGCGGCAGGCTACGGGTAGCCCCGGTAGAGATTCCGCCGTCGACCAGCAGAAGTTGACCGGTAACATAGCGACTGGATTCGGCCGCAAGGAACACAATGGCCGCCTCCAGATCTTCAGGTTGGCCTGGGCGCTTCAGAGGAATACGATCGCAAAGGTATTCAACCCACTCCTGGTCTTCATACAAGAGCTGGTTTTGCTCGGTGCGAAACCACCCCGGAGCCAGACAATTGACGGTAACTCCGTACCTGCCCCAATCGTCAGCCAGACTCATGGTTAGTTGACGAATCCCGCCCCGGCTGGCTCCATAAGGAGCGAGACCTCGATAACCGGCAACGCTGGTTACCGACCCAATGTTGATGATGCGCCCGTAGCCGCGCGCGATCATTCCACGGGCGACGGCTTGCGAGACGAAGAAACCCCCTCGCAGGTTGGTATCGAGAATCAGATTCCAATCCTCCCATGTTATTTCCAGCGCCGGCTTGCGCACGTTGCAACCCGCATTATTCACTAGAATGTCGATCTGCCCGAAAGCTCGTTCGACCTCCAATACCATACGTGCAATGCTTGCCTGGCTGCGAACGTCAAGATCGAGCGAAAGCACACGACGTCCGAGCAAGGCGATCTCACGTTCAAACGCGAGAAGACGATGGCGATCGCGGCTTGTAATAACCAGATCAGCGCCGGCTTTCGCCAGCGCCCGGGCCATGTATTGCCCTAGCCCGCGGCTGGCACCGGTCACGATAGCCACCCGCCCCGCAAGGTCAAACAGGCCGCTCATTGCGCTGCCCCTGGTGTGAGCACAACCTTCATTAAATTGGGTTCCCCGGCGTAGAGCCGTTCAAACCATGGTGGACCCTCAACGAGGGGTGCGACTGCGGTGATCAACGATGTCACATCGATCTGCTTGCTCGCAACCAGTTCCATGGCTCGTGGGTATTCACCGGCCGATGCGCAAGACCCCTGTAAGCGTATCTGGCGGGTTACGATTTTCTGCAAGGGTAGGCTGACTTCCGGTGAGATGTTGCCAACCAGGATCACAGTTCCACCCTTGCGCACGTTTTCGATGGCCAGACGAATGGTCTCATGTTTTCCCACCGCCTCCACCGCCAGATCGACTCCGCCATTCGAAGTACCACCTCCAAGTGCTCCCCCGGCAGCAATGTTGGCAGCGAGCCGGACCTCAGTGGCTCCCAGGCGGCGGGCAAGCTTGAGCCGTGAGTTGTCAATGTCGGTGACCGTGACGTTGCAGCCCGCTAGCCGGAGAGCTTGGGTGAGGAGCAGTCCGATGGTTCCCGCTCCCACAACCAAAGCTGTGCCGCCCTGGGGCGCCTGGGCGAGCGAAACCGCGTGCAAGGCTACGGCTACTGCCTCCAGCATTACGGCCTCGAGAAATGACATCTCATCCGGAAGGCGATAGACGATTCGCGAGGGAATAACGACGTACTCCGCAAATGCCCCCTCTCGCCGGTAGTCGGAACAAGAGACGCCCAGAACCTGACGGCGATCGCATAAATTGCTTTCGCCGCGTTTACAAAAACTGCAAACACCGCAGCAGATGGTCGAATCGAAGGTAACGCGGTCACCTTCGCAAAAGCCGGCCACGTCCATGCCGACGCGGGCGATTGTTCCCGCCGCTTCATGGCCCATGATGATGGGTGGGATGCGCCGGCCACTCGTGCCGTCGTATCCGTGAATGTCACTTCCGCAGATACCGCAAGCCGCAACCCGCACCAGAACTTCGCCACGTCGGGCCACCGGGATCGGCGCGTCCGTAATTTCAAGATGCCGGTATTTGGAAAGCAGCAGCGCCTGCATTGCGCGATACCCACGTTTCAGAGCAACTGCACTTACATACCCTCGTACGCTGCATCTAGTGCCGCCGCTGTGCAAGCGCTAGCTCCGCGCGCGAGCAGCAGTCACAACTTCAGTTAGGATACTCACATGCAACTCGCCCGCGAAGCAAAAAGCTCAAGCACTTGGCTGTTGCTACGGCCCCCAGGCGATTTGCAAGTGGCGTTACGTCCCCGGCGTCGCATGCCAGCATTGCCGAGTTCCTAGTATCCGCATCAACACCTAGCTACGGAGTCGAAGCTTGCAGCGAAGCCCCTGCCATTCAGGATAACGTCGTCGGAGATCCCGCCGACGGTATGAATTAGTTCGATGGACATCCGGCGAACGCAAGCCATAGTTGAATTCGGCTTGCGAAACACTGCAACAGCTAGTTGGCAGACCCTCGAGGTGCATCGAAGAACTCCGAAGCGTACTTCTGTAAATGGAGACTTTGGTCGAGTCAGATATCAATGCCATCGAGTTCTGGCCTTCATGACGAGCGCACGGGTACTGCTTCCCATTGCCCTGGATGGCGCGGATTCTTCCTGCCCCGTATGTAGATTTCATCCAGAACTCCAGCGACGTCGGTCAGGTGACCAACGGCTGGGTCAAACGAGGAATTTGAGCCGAGCTGAGTTGCCCAGGCAATTGCCGCCCGCCCTCCCCAATTATCGGGAGGACTGGCAAGAATGGTGCGGGAGGTGCCGCGAAATTGCTCGGCAACGAAATCGTAGAAAGAACCGTTTACATTGCGAAACTCAAGGCCACCGTGCGTACCATAAAAAGCGGCTGAGATGACCGCCTCAGATCCTACGGCCAGTCGCCAGGAACAGGCGATTCGAACCACCGCACCAGAGCTCAATTGGAGGGTTACGGTGGCGTAGTCCTCAACCTGACCTTCTTCGATTGGCTTGCCTGCCGCGAATAGGTAACTGGAGATCGCATTCACCTGGGGAAAACCGAGTGCCCAGAGCGCAAGGTCCACTAAATGAATGCCCAGATCGATGACGCACCCTCCGCCTGACAATCTGGGATCATAGAACCAGGCCTTATCGGGGCCGTAAGCGTTGTGAAATACCAGGTCGCCGGCGTAGACGTCTCCGATATCCCCCGCAGACAGTGTTTCGACAATTTTCTTCATGCCCTGGGTAAAACGATAAGACAGATCGACCGCGAGCAATTTGTTCGCAGACTGTGCGGCACGAATCACCTCCGCCACCTCCCCGGCATTGCGCCCCAGCGGCTTCTGGCAAAAAACCGCGATTCCCCTTTCCAGCGCGCGCATCGTTTGCTCCGCATGCAAGGCGCTGGGGGTGGCAATGACGACTCCGTCGAGATCAGCCCGCAACAACTCTTCAAACGTACTGGTCACTCGCACGTCGGGAACGGCCTGGCGAGCTTGCGCCAGCATCTCGGCAGAAGTGTCGCAAAGGAACGCAATTTCGGCCATTCCGCTCTCGCGAATTCGCCGCATGCGATGTTGCCCAATCCATCCCGTGCCCAGAAACCCAAGGCGCGGGCGGCGGACGGAGTTTTCCTGTTCATTCATAAAGCAATAAGGCTTTAGTGAAGCCTTCCGGGTGGGCGTCAGTGTTATCGAGCGCTGCGCCCAGATCCTCGAGCGGAAAGCGATGGGTGAGCACTACATTGAGGTCCAGCACGCCACTTGTTACCGCGTCGATGGCGAACCGAATACCGGCAACGTATTCTTCGAGATCGCGTTCGTGGGCATTGACGATGTCGAGGCCCTTCCAGTTCCACAACTGCATGTTGACCTGCCTTAGCCCGTCCTGGTGATAACCGGCGATGACCAGGCGACCGCGCTCGCGTACCAACTCGGCGGCCAAGTCGAGCGGCCACTGCTTGCCCACAGCCTCAATGGCAGAATCGCACAAGCGGCCGTTGGTCAATTCCCGCACCCGCTCGATGACTTTTTGGTGCTCGTCCATGCGAATCACTCCTTTGGCACCCATTCGAGTTGCCAAATGGAGTGAACCTGGGCGGCGCGAAATCGCCAGGACCCGCGCCCCAGCCTGATGGATCAAGCGTGTTAGCACTCCGCCCAAGAAGCCAATTCCGATAATCGCCACGGTATCGCCGGGGGCTATCTGACTACGGCGAAATATATTCATGGCGCAACCCAATGCTTCTCCCGGAAAGGCGACTCCGTTGAGGGCTGGTGGAAGCTTCACCACCGCGCTGGCAGGAGCAACGTCGTATTCCGCATAGGCATGATAGGAAACAGCTGCCACACGATCCCCTGGCGCAATTTGAGTAACATCTTCTCCCACCAGATCAATAACGCCCCAGCCCTCATGGCCCAAACCTCCTGGTTCGGTGGGGTACACGGTCCAAGGCATCCCGGTCCAGGTCGGGATATTTGACGCACACACCCCGCAACCCTCGAGTCGAATGCGCACCTCACCGCGTTGTGGCTGGGGGCGCTCCACGCTTGCCAGTCGCCACGATCGGGGAGCGGTTACGATCGCCGCACGCATCTTCTCCCGGGCCACCATGAGAACGGAATGTACTCTGGACAGACTGTTGTCAGATGCAGGCAGGGCTCAACGGGTAACTTAAAGACAAAGACGAAGTACAAAGCGCTGGCTCGTCTGGGTGCACCAGGTGAGCCGAACGTCGGCCTTCTTTAACGCATCCAGTCCGACCTGTGTCCGGGCGGAGCGGGAAGCACCTTGGGGGGATCGCTCCGAGCGCTGTCAACTGTGCTTCGCTGAACAGGCCTGCTTCCGACGAGCGCCTGCCCAGCCGGAGTTAATGTATCGGCGAAGACGTCTTGTTGTAGGCCTTGATCACACTATTGAGACCGGTCGATCTTGACGGTCTCGCCCCAGAGATCCGACGTTGGTCCGCGGCAATAGGTCTCCCGTAATGCCATCCCTGGCGACCTCGGTATGAAAAATTTCTCCCCGCAGACCGGTGTGGGAAGGTGAAGGGTCGTAGGAGCGCTGTATCGTAATGTGTAATGAAGCCAAAAGGTGAGCCGGCAGGAAGATCCATTACGCCAACGGCCGAGTACCTGGGCGGGTGGGTTGCTTCACCTGGAGTGGTACTCGGAGAGGGATGCTGTAGCACCTTCTCGAAGATGCCCGAGCCCTCCCACCGGGATCGAAAAGGGATCTAGCGTAAGGGCAGCCGAGACATGCAAGCATCTAGAGGACGATCAGATGGTTCGAAGGCGTAGGCTTGCCCTTATGAAGCGACTTGGCAAAGTCAACCCAGAGTTCCGGCAATGCATCCTAGCCGCCACGATTT
>JAFATF010000232.1 GCA_019244045.1 Acidobacteriota bacterium | reverse complement strand
ACGCCTGGACAAAAGAGCCAGCTCGCTTCATCCTCGACCCGATCCAGCAAATGCCGGGACTAAACACCTAATGAGTACGCGCCCCTGACCCACGTCGCTCGATATCGGCGGCCTGGACCTCCAGCTGATCGGCTATTCGTAAAAGCTCCGTCGCCACTTCCGGTGACTGATCGGCGATTTTGCGCAAATTAGATACCGCCATCCTCAAAAACGAGACGGCATCTCGATCTTCTTTCGACAAAACCATTCTGCGAACAAACTTGCATAGGTGCCGCTCCCCGTCCCCAACCTATGTTGGTCCTTTGAATTGCTGGAAAGCTACGCGCCAAGCTGATCGTCGATGAACTTCCGGAATTCCTCGACGCTCGGCTTTTTCAGGTGCACCACTCCGGCAATTGTCATTGCGTTTAGCGAATCCAGTTGGCCCGACAAAATCACCGTAGCCATACCAAGTTCCGCGGCTTTGACGGCGAGTTCCACCCCAGAACCGTCCGGCAGAACCATGTTACAGAGGACTAAATCGTATAAGCTGGCCGAGAGCAGGTCTTCCGCTGCGCGGATCGTTTCTACGGAATCGGCTGTGTGCCCCGCTTCTTCGGCAGCCTCACAGAGGAGCCTGCGAACAATATCGGAGTTCTCCACGAGCAAGAGGCGGCTCATAGCGGAAGCAACGCGGACCGCTGGGGGCGGTTCCCCGCCAGCGGAGGCGCGCAAAGCCCACTCGGGTCAACGCAACGAGCTTTGGCGGCCCGTAGCTCCGCTACGGCCATCACACGAAGCATCAGAAGGACCCGGTCGGCGGCACGGTGGTCGAGAGCCTTCGCAAAGAAGCTCGCCTGCTTCATTCAATGCCTTTGCCACGCTGCGATCGGCCCCTTGGCGGTGCGCTACCGGCCAATTAGCCCGGAAACAAGCGGCACGTCGGCGTCGTTGTAAGTCTGATCCCGGTCGCAGACTCTACAAAAACCGAAGCGACGGAGAGGGCTGTTAAGACCGTCAAAGCGTATTCAGTGGCGACGGGCTTTTGTCGACGATGGTTCATTTCTTCGTCTCAATGTCCTGAACGACGTAATAGGTCCTGCGCCAATGCCGAGACATTCAGCAGTAGCAATTCACCGTTCGAGAGGCTCAACAAAAAACAGTCGGAGTACTTCTTTTTCTCCGCCCGCTGTGCCAGGCGGGTCCGGCCGCGTGACGCCCAGAACGTGCCAAAGCAGACGGAAATTCCTGTACCGGTGCGGGCCGCACCGCACGCTCCTTCCGCGTCCTAGTCGTTGGTGTGGTGGCATCCATCACGGAATGCCAGGCGCAAATGATAGGTCCGGCCCGCGCCGCGACTCCGCCCTCGGCACAGGAGGACGCGGTGCTTACCTGAGCCAAAGAGGCTTCATCGCCGTTAGCATGCTGCCGGGAGCGGAGCGGGCCGATCGATCCGTCGACCAGGTAGCGGCAGGTGCCGGATCGGCCCTCGACGTTTTTCGGCGGACCAGTCGCTCATTGAGATCGGCTCGACTGATTGCAAATGGCGACCGCCAAAGACTGCCGTTAAAGGGGGCCTGCTTGTCTGACCTTGTACCACCTCCAACCCGGTCCGGTAATCCGCGTGCCGCCACAGTGTTGAGCCACATCCTCGCGCTCCATGTCGGCGTGGTGATCGTCGCAGCCCTTTATTTCGCGCGAGAGGTCCTCATCCCGTTCGCACTCGCCATGCTCCTGTCATTCCTGCTGGCCCCGGCAGCTGACTGGTTGCATCGTCTACGGATTGGTCGGGTACCGTCCGTAATGCTGGCCGCCCTGTTTGCCCTCGGGATTATTCTCAGCGTGGGCGGCGTCATCGGCTCCCAGGTAGCCCAGCTTGCTGCCGACATCCCGCAATATGCCACTGCGATAGAGAAGAAGATCGAGACCGTCCGGGCTCACACTCTCGACCGCTTCAATGCGTTCATCGAGCGTTTGGGTCACCCACGCGAAGGGAGCGAATCGCGGCAAATTCCACCCGGGCCCAGCGGTGCGGGTTCGCCCACCCCCAATACCGGCGCCCAGCCTGTCTCGCCCCCCGCAACCAGGCCGTCTCTACTGGTACTGACCATCCGCTATCTCTCTCCTGCACTTTCCCCCTTGGCGACGATCGGGATCGTGCTGGTCGTCACAATTTTCGTGTTGCTGCAGCGCGAGGACTTGCGCGATCGACTTATACGCCTGTTCGGCACGACGGATCTGCACCGGACAACTGACGCTCTGGACGATGCAGCTCGCCGACTCAGCGTCTATTTTCTGACGCAACTGTCCATTAACGCAGGCTTTGGGGTCGTTATTGGGATTGGCTTGTATCTCATCGGTGTGCCGAACCCGGTGCTCTGGGGCATGCTGTCCGGTCTGCTGCGGTTCGTCCCTTACATCGGTACTTATCTTTCGGCAGCGCTACCGATCATGCTGGCCGCGGCGGTGGAACCGGGGTGGTCTACCGCGATCTGGACAGTTGCGCTCTACGTCGCCGTTGACATCATCGTCAGCCAGGCGGTCGAGCCGATGTTGTATGGGCATGGGACCGGCCTTTCTCCAATCTCGGTGATCGTAGCCGCCATTTTCTGGAGCTGGTTGTGGGGTCCCATTGGTCTCATTTTATCGATGCCGCTGACCCTCTGCCTGGTCGTTTTCGGTCGGCACGTGGAACGGCTGAAGTTTCTCGACATAATGCTTGGCGACCAACCCGCGTTGACGCCGGTGGAACGCTTTTACCAGCGGATGCTTGCGGCCGATGCGGATGAAGTTGAAGAGAATGCCGAATCCTATCTCAAGGACCATTCGCTATTATCGTATTATGAAGACGTCGTGCTGAGCGGACTGCGTCTCGCGGCTGCAGATGCCGAGCGCGGCGCGTTGCGCGAGGACCAGCTTGACCAGGTAAAAGGCACGATGAGGGCACTCCTATCAGAACTCGCCGACTATGATGCCAATCAGCCGGCCGCCTCGCAAAGCGAAGAGGGTGCGGCTGTGGAAAGCCAGACCGCAGCGGCCCGGGATAATAGAGAACCCTCCCCTGCGTTGCTTAGCCAAAAGCCAATCCTTTGCGTAGCCGGCAGAGGACCGCTCGATGCGTCGGCCTCAGCGATCCTCGCGCAGTTGCTGGAAAAGGCCGGTCTCGGAGTCCGGCTTGGTCCACAGGAGGCGGTTTCTCGCGAACGTCTTCCTCTACTCGATGTGTCCGAGATCGCGATGGTCTGCGTTACGTACCTCGAAATCTCCGGGACGCCGTCGCACCTGCGTTACTTGGTGCAGCGGCTCAGACGCAGGTTGCCGCATGCGCCGATCGTCGTGGGGTTCTGGTCCCAGGATGACAACCTGGTCCGCGAGCCGACTGCGCGCGCCCTCATCGGGGCCGACTATTATGCGATCTCCTTGCACGATTCTCTTGAATGTTGCCTTGGAGCAGCTCGCCATGCCTCCGAGAAAGGGAACTGGGAGGTCGCCGCTTGAGTTCGGGCATAGGTCAGGGCGCACCTGTCCCCGACAGTGCTGTCTTCCTCCAAATTGATCGTGATCGCGCCAGCCACTTCCGCATTCGACAGCCGCTCGGGCAGCCGATCGAGGTCGATAACCTGGTTGTACCTGATAATCAGACCTGCTTGACCTTCGCTTCACGTTCCCAGAATCGAAGCTGACGGCAGGTTTGAACGAAAGTAGCGGCTTGGCGAGCCTCGCTGAGTTCAACAACGCCACTATCGCACGCTGCCGCAACTCCCGCCTTCTCGAGGAGCGGTGTCGCCGCTGCAGTATATGCGATGAATTTGCAATGCGCGAAGGCGTCGGCAACAAAGTCTCGAGCTGTCGCTTCGTCCCTCAGCAGCTGCGCGCCGGTATCGGAC
>JAFATF010000032.1 GCA_019244045.1 Acidobacteriota bacterium | reverse complement strand
CTTGCGCGCCGGCACTCGACCGCCGATGAGAAGGACCGAACTTCTCACAATGGGGTCAGCCTCGAACCTATGATGTTCAGATTAGCCAGTCTGATGCTCTTGCTGGTGACGCCGTTTTCCACTTCTTCGCCGGGCGGACAGGCTTTCAATAACGATGCCGGGCCGGCCGATCCCCAAATCGCCGCCGCGGTTAACGGCGTTTCTGCCCAGATGATTCAGGCCGCAATTCAAAAAATGGTGAGCTTCGGCACGCGGCTTACTTTATCCGCGCAGGATCAGAAAGGCATCGCGGCGGGCCACGGGATTGGCGCCGCGCGCGAGTGGATCAGGGCGGAGTTTAATCGTTATTCGAGAGACTGCGGCGGCTGCTTAGAGGTGAAGATCGACTCCTTCATCGCAGCACCGAGCGAGCGCATTCCCCGGCCCACCCAGATCGTTAACGTCTACGCCGTGCTCAAAGGGGCTAAGGCGGAAGCTGGCAGGCGCATCGTGCTGGTTAGCGGTCACTATGATTCGCGCAACAGCGACACGCTCGATATTAGCGGTGCGGCTCCCGGAGCCAATGATGACGCCAGCGGTACCGCCGTTAGCCTCGAGTGCGCTCGGGTTCTGTCGAAACTGAAGTTGTCGGCCACCATCATCTTTCTAGCCGTGGCTGGAGAGGAACAGGGGCTCAACGGCAGTGAGCATTTCGCCGAAATGGCGAAACGCCAGGGCTGGACTATTGAGGCCGTGCTCAACAATGACATCGTGGGAGGCGATCGCAACCCGCAGCAGGATCGAAGTGTGGTCCGGGTGTTTTCCGAGGGCGTGCCGGTCGCGGCCTCTGACCAGGAGATTGGCATGCTCCGCACGATAGGAGGCGAGAACGACTCCACTTCTCGTGAGTTGGCGCGCTACGTCGGCGAAGTCAGCCGTAGCTACGGCACCGCCCTGCACCCGCTCTTAATTCTGCGCCCCGATCGCTATTTGCGCGGCGGAGACCATTTTTCATTCAATCAGCAGGGATTCGCTGCGGTTCGGTTCACTGAATATCGCGAAGCCTTCAATCACCAACATCAAAACGTTCGCACCGAAGGCGGGATGGAGTATGGCGATCTGCCGAAATTTGTGGACTTTGATTATGTGGCCCACGTTGCCCAGTTGAACGCTGCCACCTTGGCCTCGCTAGCCGCCGCCCCGGCGCCGCCTGGCAATGTTCGCCTGCTGACCAGACGCCTCGAAAACCATTCGACTCTAACCTGGGCTCCGGCCGCGGGAGCGAGTGGGTACGAAATCGTCTGGCGCAAGACCTCGAGTTCTGATTGGGATCAGGCCGAAAAGGTGGGCGACGTTAACCAGGTTACTCTCGAAATTCCTAAAGATAACGTTATTTTTGCGGTCCGCTCTGTCGACGGCCAAGGCCACCGCAGCCTGCCGGTGGTCGCATCGCCTGAACAGTAAGAAATCTGTCACCCCCAGCCATCGAGCCAGATAAGCCAGGCTCAGCTTCCGGGGGACACATCTCGGCGAGTGCGATATGCTTAGAGGTCGCGTTCGGCCCCCAGCAGCAAGCTCGATTTAAGATCGAAATCGCATTTTTATGTACCGGGGACGCACACTGTCGCTCAGTTTTCCGCCCTTCACCCCGTGGGTGAAGCGCATCATCATCGCCTGCGCTCTGATTTTTCTCGCCGAGGAGGTGCTGGGAGCGGTGGCGCCGGCGAGCAGGTTGTTTCTCATTCACTTTTTCGGCTTGGTCCCCGTATTCGTTGTCCATGGCATGCTGTGGCAGCTCGTCTCCTACTCTTTTCTGCATGCCGGGCTCATGCATTTGCTGGTCAATATGCTCACCCTATGGATGTTTGGCTCGCAGCAGGAACAGGATTGGGGGTCGAAGCAGTTTCTCGAGTTCTATCTGTTTTCGGTGATCGGGTCGGCGCTGGTGACCATTCTGGTTGCTTATTCACCGCTGCCGGGCGTGACGCCGGGGACTGCAACCATTGGCGCCTCGGGCGGAATCTACGGCTTATTGATCGCCTTCGGCATGTTGTATGGCGACCGTGAAGTTTTCATGTTCCCCCTGCCCTTCATGATGAAGGCCAAGTACATGGTGGCCATCATCATCTTCGTTGTTATTGTCGCTACCTTCGAACCTTCGCAGGGCGGCATTGCCAACTTCGCTCATCTTGGCGGCCTGCTTTTCGGATTCATCTATATAAAGTTCCTGCCTCGCCAGGGTCTGCTCTATGGCTTGTCGGAACACTATTTTCGCCTTCGCAACGAATATTACCGCGGCAAACGCCGGCGCGCCGCCCGCAAGTTTGAAGTCTACATGCGGCAGCATGGCGATGTGCCCGGCCGCTTCGACGAATACGGCAATTACATTCCTCCCGACGACAAACAGGATGGGAAGAGCAAGTCGGGTTGGGTGAATTGATCGGGCATTTTGTCCGCCCAACCGACGGAAACGGTGCTTTCCGCCCGCTCCCGTCTCAAGCCGGCGGCAATCGTCCTGTCGCACCCGTGCCCTTGTTGTCAGCCCGCGACGGGGCCGGCATCGGACCCACGGGTGGCCGCATCTCTTCCCTTTTTAGAAACCGGCTGATGGTGGAGAATCGAAGCTCGCACGGTCCAGGCCCCGTCATTTCCGCAGTTCCGACATCTGCCTCTTAGTCGAGATCGCGTTAGACGAACAAGTGCTTGAAAGCCTTGCTGATCCTGGCTGGTAAATCACCGGCGCCTTGGGTAATTCGTCTGCCAAATCCAAGGTCGTGTCCTACACCGGCAACGGCGAGGAGCTCGGTTCGCGCCGCAATCAGTCTTCGGGCAGCCTCGATTTCGTGGATCGAGCCGAATGGGTCCTTCGTTCCATGCACAAACAAAGTTGGAGCCTTGATCCTGGGCAAGTGTTCGGTACGCAGGCGCGCGGGTTGCGAAGGAGGATGCAATGGATAGGAGGAGAGCAACAATCCAGCCACCAGTTCCGGATGATCGCCTGCCAGCATGGAGCCCTGGCGTCCGCCATAAGAATGGCCGCCCAGGTAAGTCTCGCCGGCAAATTCCTTGGTCATGGCTCGCAGGGCGTTGGCCAATCCCTCCCGGTCGCGGGCCGCATCTTTCGGCCGCGGCGGCCCCGAGGAACGGATTTGCCGGTATGGCAGATCACAGCGCAGGACCGCCATGCCGAGCTGGGCAAAGGTGTCCGCCAGCGCCACCAGAAGGGGTGCATGGGCGTTCGATCCTGCGCCATGCGCGAGTACCAGGGAAGAATCGACCTTACCCCGGGGACGATGCAGGAACCCCCGCAGCGGCGGGTCAAGGGCAAGGTCCGCAAATGGTTCAAAGCTCGAGGCGTTCACCGAATCATTGCCGGAAGCATGTACCGCCCTTCGGCCCGGTGTGGCGCCGGTTCTTCTCGTCCGCCTGATAGGGCAATTGCCTGAGAAGCGCCCGCCCAGGGCTGGCGGGCTATGAGCCGGCATCCTACACCATTCACCTGGATGTGTCGCCTTGCAGCTCTACCGGAATCGACGCTTTGTTCTTGGTTGCGCGAGCCCAGGTCGCAGTTCACAGCGGGACCTCCTCAAGAGTTTCGAAGACTTTGATGATGTTGATCTGGTCGGCCAGACGGGCCCAGCAGCGTAGGGCGTCGGGCTGCTCCTGGGCGTGCCGGCGGGCGCCTGCCGACCTCCAGTAGCGCACCAGGATGTACCGGTTTGTGGCTTTTTCCGTATACAGCAAATCGCGACTAAATCCGTTTTCGGAAAGCACGCGGGCGAGCTCGCGCAGGGTACGGAGGACATCTTCGCCCTTGCCTTCGACGGGCTCGAAGACCGCGACGGAGAGGATCTCCTGAGGCAGCGTGGGTTGGTTCATGGTTTCGCGCCCCGCTTCGATGGCGATTGCGCTAAGCCGATGAGTGCAAGAGGAGGGACTACCGGGTCTTGCTTTTTCGCCGGGCCGTCGTCTCCGCTCGATTGTCCTCGACTACGTGCAGCCGGATGAAATTGGTAGAACCAGAAGCCAAACGGGTTCCTGCCACCACACCGACAACATCGCCAGCTTTGATCTTAGCGCGGCCAAGCAGCTCGCGTTCGGCAATGGCGACCATGTGTTCGGCCGATCTCGCCGCAGCGTGAAATACCGGCTGTACGCCCCAGAGCAGGTTCATGCGATTGGCGACTGGCTGGGACTGGCTGAAGGCAAATATTTCGCTCTTGGCGCGGTACTTGGAAATTTGGCGGGCCGTGTTCCCGCTTTCAGTGAACACGGCTATGGCGGCCATGTCCAGATCGTCGGCCGCGTGCGCGATGGACTCACAAATGGTTTCCGCGATTGAGAGGCGGCGATGCTGGCCCCGCCGCCGGCTGTCGCTCGGTTCCGGACTGCGTTCCGCCTCGACGATAATGCGGCTCATGATGGCCACCGCCTCGCGCGAATATTTTCCGGTGGCCGTTTCCGCCGAGAGCATGACCGCGTCGCTGCCATCAAAAATAGCATTGGCGACGTCGCTCGCTTCGGCCCGCGTGGGGCTCCCGTTCTCGATCATCGACTCGAGCATCTGGGTGGCGGTGATGACCGGCTTGCGAAACTCCCCTGCCCGGCGGATCACCTGCTTTTGAATCACCGGGACTTTTTCCGGCGGCAGTTCTACACCCAGGTCGCCCCGCGCCAGCATCACGGCATCGGCGGCTTCGAGAATTTCGTCCAAATCGTCGATGGCCTGGGGTTTTTCCAATTTGGCAACGACCTGTGCGTCTCCCCCCAGATCGCGAATCAGATCCTTAAGCGCGTGTACATCGGCGGCCGAGCGCACGAAGGAGAGGGCGACCAGATCAACGCCATGCTTGATGCCGAACTGCAAATCGGCACGATCTTTGTCGGTGAGGGAGGGCAGGCTGACGAGGGCACCCGGCAGGTTCATGCCCTGCTGCTCGCCCAGCAAGCCGCCGGTAATCACCTCACATTCGACATCATCGCCCTGAATCCGACTGACTCGCAGTTCAATGAGCCCGTCGGAGAGGAGAATCTTTGACCCGGGTTCGACCTCGCCGGTCAATCCGGGAAAGCTGGTGGATATGACCTCCTCGGTCCCCGCCACCTCTCGGGGAGTCAGCCGTATTCTGGATCCGGTGGTGAGTCGAATGGGAGCATGCCCCTTGAGCCGGCCGGTACGGATTTTCGGGCCTTGCAGGTCCCCTAGGACGCAAATGGTGCGCTCTTCCCGGCGGGCGACCCGCCGCAAACGGGCGATGTGGCGAGCGTGCTGGGCGTGCGTACCATGCGAGAAATTCAGGCGGGCAACATCCATGCCGAGGCGCATCAGATCGCGCATGGCGCCCTCCGTATTACTCGCCGGACCGATAGTGCAGACGATTTTGGCGCGGCGGATTGGCCGAGGGACGGCGCCTTCCAGCGCTAAATCCACGATAATCGAGGTGTCGGCGGTTGAAAGATCCGCGGCGACGAGGTCGAATTTGGTGTCTATCATTCGATGTTGGGAACCTGATCTGCGGCCTTCATCGGGCTGCCGCCCGGCCTTCGCCGACCGCCACCAGCTCGCGACCCAGGGTTGAGCGCGGGAACAACATAGCGTTGAATTCGGCGCCCACCAGGATAATCAGCGAGATCATATACATCCAGACCAGCAAGGCAATGCCGATGCCGAGTGAGCCGTAAATAATGCTGTAATCGGCGTAGCGGTTCAAATACCAGCCGAACAGCAGGGTGGCGCCGAACCACATACCCGTGGCCAGGACAGCCCCCGGCAGTACGCTGTGCCAGGGCTGGGTGCGAGGAACCGCGTTGTGATAAATCAGGGCGATCACGGCAATACTGGTAAGAATGGCGATGAGCCAGCGCAGCGCCATCCACATCAGCAATACGTAGAAGCCGAGCTCCCGGTCTAAAAGAAACAAAACTCTGGTTTCGATGCGGCTGCCGAAGGCAACCAGGATGGTGGAGAATGTCATGGGAATTCCCGCCAGAATCACCAAAGAGAATGCGATTAAGCGTTCTTTCACCAAACCCCAGGTTTTCGGCAGCTGATAAGCGTTACGAAAGCCTTCCATCCAGGAAATCATCACCCCCGAGGCGGTCCACACCGTCAGGAGCGACGTCATGAACAGCAAACTCACGGGCCGGTCGCTGGTTTGCTTCAGGTAAGCCAGCGCGGTGGCGCTTCCGGCGGGAAGGATTTTGGCGAGAAAATAACCGATTTCACGCAAATAAACACTGGTCCTGCGGGAAGTGGCTAGGCTGGAACCGACGACGAGCAGAGCCGGGAAAAAAGTAAGAATCGAGGAATAAGCCGCCGCTTTGGCAACCGCGAAAGCGTCATGCTGAAAGGCACGCCATATCGCCAGCCGCAGGAGCCGCAGAAAACGCAGCATATGGGCTTCTAGGGTATGGCTGCGCATCTCCTCCTGCAACTGCGAATTAAAAATGGGAGGCTCTAAATCCTGTGGATTGGCATGCATAGAAACCGCTAGCCGTCCGCTTGCCGACCGGCCTGGGGTGACTGCCTTAACCTGTGAGGCGCGGCCTGGACGGTGCGCGCCTCATAGGCGGGCTTGCTATTCGGCCGTGAGTTCTTCCGCCTCGCCTTCACGGCGCATGAGTTCAAGCGCCCGCTCGGCCTCTTCATAGGCCTGCGAGACTTCCTCCTGCACCTTGGCGGCAGCCTCTTCCATCTCGGGCGAGAGTCGCACGTTGCGGTAGTACTCCATGCCCGTTCCGGCCGGAATCAGGCGGCCGACAATCACGTTTTCCTTCAGGCCACGCAGGTGGTCGACCGCGCCTTGAATGGAGGCTTCGGTGAGCACTCGGGTGGTTTCCTGAAAAGAGGCCGCCGAGATGAACGACTCGGTCGACAGCGACGCTTTAGTGATGCCCAGCAAGAGCGGGCGCCCGGTAGCTGGTTTGCCGCCCTGCGCGATGACCCGCTCGTTCTCCTCGCGGAAGCGGAACTTGTCCACCTGCTGCTCCAGAAGGAACTGAGTGTCGCCGACATCCTCGACTTTTACCCAGCGCATCATCTGACGAACGATCACCTCGATATGCTTATCGCTGATGTTCACACCCTGCAGGCGATAGACTTCCTGGATTTCGTTCACCAGGTAAGCCTGCAGTTCCTTTTCGCCGAGTACGGCCAGAATGTCGTGGGGGTTGAGGGGGCCATCCATAAGCTGCTCGCCAGCCTTGATGCGCTCCCCTTCCTGTACGTTGATATGGACGCCGCGCGGCACCTGGTACTCTTTCTCTGTGCCGTTGTCGGCCACCACGTAGATTTTGCGTTGCCCCTTGGACACTTCGCCGAACTTCACCGTGCCATCGATTTCGCTGATCACGGCGGTCTCCCGCGGCTTGCGCGCTTCAAACAATTCCACCACCCGCGGCAACCCCCCGGTGATGTCTTTGGTTTTGGTGGTTTCGCGCGGGATTTTGGCCAGCACGTCACCCGGGTAGGCCTGATCTCCATCCTGCACCATAAGGTGAGCGCGCGATGGCATCAGGTATCGCTTGCTGCTCTTGCCTTTAATAACGATGGCCGGCTGCCGCTTCTCGTCGGGAGAGTCGGCCACCACGTGCCGCGAAAGGCCAGTTACTTCATCGACTTCTTCGTGCAGCGTGACCCCTTCCTGCAGATCCTTGAACTGCACGGTTCCGCCAATCTCGGTCAGTATTGCGAAGGTGTACGGATCCCACTCAACCATGACCTGCCCGAGCTGTACCGGATCGCCGTCATTGACCTTGACCTTGGCGCCGTAAACCACCGAGTAACGTTCGCGCTCCCGGCCTTTCTCGTCGACCACCGCGATCGATCCATTGCGGTTCATGACCACCAGGTCGCCGGCTTTTGACTTTACCGTCTGCAGATTGATGAAGCGAACCGTACCGTTGGCCTTAGCATCGAGTCGCGACTGCTCGGAGACTCGCGACGCGGTACCGCCGATATGGAAGGTGCGCATGGTGAGCTGCGTGCCCGGCTCGCCGATCGACTGAGCCGCAATGACCCCGGTCGCTTCCCCCAGTTCAACCAGACGCCCCGAAGCCAGATTGCGGCCGTAGCACATGACACAAACCCCCCGCTTGGACTCGCAGGTCAGCACCGAGCGGATCTTCACCCGCTCGATGCCGGCTGCCTGGATGGCCCCGGCGAGTTCTTCGGTGATCTCCTGGTTGATGTCGACGATCACGTTGCCGTCGTAGTCCTTGATTTTCTCGAGCGAGACGCGGCCTACAATGCGGTCGCGCAGCGGTTCGATGATCTCGCCCGCCTCGACGATACCGGAGACGAAGATGCCGTCCACGGTGCCGCAATCATATTCGCTGATGATGACGTCCTGGGCCACGTCCACCAGGCGGCGCGTCAGATAGCCAGAGTCGGCGGTCTTGAGCGCCGTATCGGCCAGACCCTTGCGGGCGCCGTGGGTGGAAATAAAGTACTCCAAGACGGTCAGCCCTTCGCGGAAATTGGCGGTGATTGGCGTCTCGATGATTTCCCCCGAGGGTTTGGCCATAAGCCCCCTCATGCCGGAGAGCTGCCGGATCTGCTGCTTCGATCCGCGTGCCCCCGAATCGGCCATGACATAAATCGGGTTGATCACACCTTCCTTGTCGAGCTTCTGCATGTCGCCGAACATCTCGTCGGCCACCTTTTCGGTGATGGCCGACCAGATTTCAATAACCTTGTTGTAGCGCTCGCCATTGGTGATGGCGCCGTCCAGATACTGCTGCTGGACGTTGACGCCCTGCTTCTCGGCGTCTTTCACCAAAGTTTTCTTGTTGTCCGGTATGACCATGTCATCGATGCCGATCGACAGCCCCGCGCGGGTGGCATAGCGGAAGCCAAGCTCTTTCACCTGATCGAGCATCTTGACCGTGGTCTCCAGACCAAAGCGCAGGTAGCAATAGTTCACCAATTGGCCGATACCCTTCTTCTTGAGCAGGCCATTGATGAAGGGCATGCCTTCGGGCAGTTGCTCGTTCAAAATGGCTCGTCCCACGGTGGTGGTGATATAGCCGCGCTCGACGTGCGTGGGTTCGGTATGCAGCACGTCCTGATCGTCATAGGCGCTGGTCAGTTCGATAACCTCGCCGGTGTAGCGCAGACGGATGGGGGTGAGTGTTTCCACTTCGCCCGCTTCTCGCGCCAGCAGCGCCTCCTCGATATTGGCGAAGGCGCGCCCTTCCCCCTTGGCACCCGGCTTGGCTTTCGTCAAATAGTAGAGACCAAGGACCATGTCCTGGGTGGGAACGGTGATAGGTTGGCCGGAGGCGGGCGAGAGGATGTTGTGCGATGACAACATCAGAACACTGGCTTCAACCTGTGCCTCCGGGGACAAGGGAATGTGTACTGCCATCTGATCACCGTCGAAATCGGCGTTGAAGGCGGTACACACTAAGGGGTGAATCTTGATCGCCTTGCCTTCTACCAGCACCGGCTCAAAGGCCTGAATGCCCAGCCGATGCAGGGTGGGGGCGCGGTTAAGCAAGACCGGGTGATCCTTAATGACCTCTTCCAGAATGTCCCAAACGATCGATTCCTGCTGCTCCACCATCTCCTTAGCCTGTTTAATAGTGGTGCAGTGGCCGGTCTGCTCCAGCCGATGATAGATAAACGGCTTGAACAGCTCGAGAGCCATCTTTTTGGGCAGCCCGCACTGATGCAGCTTGAGTTCTGGTCCCACCACGATGACCGAACGGCCCGAGTAGTCCACCCGCTTACCCAGCAGGTTCTGCCGGAAGCGCCCCTGCTTGCCCTTCAAGGTGTCCGACAGCGACTTCAAAGGCCGGTTGTTGGCACCCCGCAGCACGCGTCCCCGTCGTCCATTGTCGAACAAAGCATCCACCGCTTCCTGCAGCATCCGCTTTTCGTTGCGTACGATCACCTCGGGGGCGTGCAGGTCCATTAGTTTCTTCAAACGGTTATTGCGATTGATAACCCGCCGGTAGAGATCATTTAAATCGGAGGTGGCAAAACGGCCGCCGTCGAGAGGAACCAGAGGACGCAACTCCGGCGGAATCACCGGAATGACATCTAGAATCATCCAGTGCGGCTTGTTGCCGCTCTTGCGGAAAGCTTCGACCACCTTCAGCCGCTTGGCGTACTTTAGCCGCTTCTGCAGCGAGGTCTCGGTCTTCATCTTGTCGCGCAGTTCAATGCCTAAGCTCTCGACGTCTACCCGCTTTAAGAGCTCCTTAATGGCTTCGGCGCCCATCATGGCCTTGAAGCCAGTGGGACGGTACTGCTGATCAAGTTCGCGGAACTTAGCCTCATCCTTGATGACTTCCCGCTCTCGAACCGGTGCATCACCCGGTTCGACGACTACGTAGGCCTCGAAGTAGAGCACTGACTCAAGGTCACGCAAGGAAATATCTAGTAGGTGACCGATACGACTGGGCAGCCCCTTGAAGAACCACACGTGGGAGCAGGGCGAGGCGAGCTCGATGTGGCCCAATCGTTCGCGGCGCACCTTCGAGAGGGTGACTTCGACCCCACACTTGTCGCAGATCACGCCGCGATGCTTCATCCGCTTGTACTTGCCGCAGAGACACTCCCAATCCGTGACCGGGCCAAAAATGCGGGCGCAGAACAGTCCGTCGCGCTCCGGCTTAAAGGTGCGGTAATTTATGGTCTCCGGCTTGGTGACCTCTCCGTGCGACCAGCTCCGGATCTTTTCCGGAGAGGCGAGGCTGATACGAATGGCATCGAAGTCGGCAATGGGATTTCCCAGGTCAAAAGGGCTCGAACGATACAAGGTATTCCTCCGCAGGTTGCGGCGCTCGGCGGCCGCGCGCGGCTCTCGTGCTAGTTCCCGGTTCTCGCTTGCCAAACCGGCTGCCATTCATTTATCAGCTTTGCCGGACCGAGAGCATGTCCAGCCCAGCACTGGCTTTCGTAACCTGTTTCTGCTCGCTCCTTCTTCCGGCCCCCCGGGCCCGCCTCCTGTCTCGCCATCGAGCCGGCGAGAGCTCATGGGTTAATCCGCGGCTGCCGCAGCCACCGGCTTGCGTTCGGCCGCCTTGATCAGCTCGACATCCAGGCACAAGGATTGCAATTCGCGAATCAGCACGTTGAACGATTCCGGGACGCCGGGTTCCATGGCGGCTTCCCCCTTCACGATGGCCTCATAGATCTTGGTTCGGCCATAGACGTCGTCAGATTTCGCGGTAAGCAGTTCCTGCAGAATAAATGCCGCACCGTAGGCTTCGAGCGCCCACACTTCCATCTCCCCGAACCTCTGCCCGCCGAATTGCGCCTTGCCGCCCAGGGGCTGCTGGGTAATCAGCGAGTAGGGGCCGATCGAGCGCGCGTGAATCTTGTCGTCGACCAGGTGCGAAAGTTTCAGCATATAAATGTAGCCCACCGTGACCGGCTGCTCGAATTTGTCGCCCGTCATGCCGTCATACAGCGTGGTCTTTCCCGAGGTGGGTAAGCCGGAGCGCTCGAGCAGCGCTTTGATCTCGGCTTCCTTGGCGCCGTCAAAGACGGGCGAGCCCATGAAGACGCCCTTGGTCAGGCTGCCGGCAACGGCTTCGAGCGTCTCATCGTCGAGCTCGGCGATGATGTCGACCAGAGCGGTATCCTTGAACAAGGCCTTCAGTTCACGGCGCGCGGTTTCCGCCTTGCTGTTGTGTCTGAGCAGTTCGGCAATTTTGCCGCCCAGCTCGAACCCAGCCCACCCCAAATGGGTCTCGAGGATCTGGCCGACATTCATGCGGCTGGGCACGCCGAGGGGATTCAACACGATTTCGACCGGAGTTCCGTCCTCCAGATAAGGCATGTCCTCTTCCGGCAGGATGCGGGCAATGACCCCTTTGTTTCCGTGGCGGCCGGCCATCTTGTCGCCCACGCTCAGCTTGCGCTTCATGGCGATATAGACCTTGACCAGCTTGATCACCCCGGGAGGCAGTTCGTCGCCTTTGGTGAGCTTTTCCTTTTTCTCGTTGACGATCTTCTTGAGCACGTCGATCTGACGCGAGGTCATCTCTTCGATCTCGTCGATCTGCTCGTTGACCCGCGGATCCTTGTCCGAGTATTTGATGCGCTTCAGATTGCGGGTCGAAATGCGCTCGATGGTGTCGCGGTCAAGAACTGTGCCCTTGGTCAGGAGGCGCTTATTGGTACGCTCATCGTGCAGATCGGCCTGTACCTCCTTGCCTCCTAGAATGTTTTCCAGGCGCTTCAAACGCTCGTCGGTCAGAATTCGAATCTCGTCGGAAAGGTTCTTCTCGAGCTTGGCGATTTGCTGCGCCTCGATCATCTTGGCGCGATCATCCTTCTCCTGCCCTTTGCGGGAGAAGATCTTGACATCGACGACCGTGCCTTCGATCCCGGGAGGGCAGGTGAGAGAAGCATCGCGCACATCCCCCGCCTTCTCCCCGAAAATCGCGCGCAGCAGCTTCTCTTCCGGGGTCAGCTGAGTTTCACCTTTGGGCGTCACCTTGCCGACCAGGATGTCGCCGGGCTTGACGGTGGCGCCGATACGGATGATGCCACTCTCGTCGAGGTCACGCAAAGCCGACTCGCTGACGTTCGGAATGTCACGCGTGACCTCCTCCGGACCGAGCTTGGTGTCCCGCGACTCGATCTCAAACTCCTCGATGTGCACCGAGGTGTAGTAGTCCTCCCTCACCATCTTCTCGGAAACCAGGATGGCGTCTTCGAAGTTGTAGCCCCGCCAGGGCATGAAGGCGACCAGCACGTTGCGGCCCAGCGCCAACTCACCGAAGTCGGTGCAGGGGCCGTCGGCGATGACCTGGCCTTTGACCACGCGCTCGCCTTTTTTCACGATCGGCTTTTGGTTGATGCAGGTGTTCTGATTCGAGCGCTTGAACTTGGTAAGCTGGTAGATGTCACTGCCCACCTCGCGGGACAGCTGACCGGGATGATGCTCACCCTCGACGCGCACGATGATGCGCTCAGAGTCGACCGAGTCCACAATCCCGTTGCGGCGCGCCAGCACCACGGCGCCCGAGTCGCGAGCGGTGACGCCTTCCATGCCGGTGCCGACAATGGGCGCCTGGGCGCGCAGCAGAGGCACGGATTGCCGCTGCATGTTGGCACCCATCAAGGCGCGATTCGCGTCGTCGTGCTCGAGGAAGGGGACCAGCGAGGCGGCGACGGAAACCAGTTGCTTCGGGCTGACGTCGATGTAATCGACTTCCTCGCGATTGACCAGCACGAAATTCCCCGACTTGCGCGCATTGACCAGCTCATTGACGATGCGCCCTTTATCATCGAGCTCAACGTTCGCCTGAGCGATCACGTGCCGGTCTTCTTCCCAGGCGGAGAGATAGAAGGAGTGGGGTTCGTAGTCGACCGGCCGCTTGCGCCGTTCCTTCAGGTCGGCATTGAGCTTTTCAATTTCGTGCTTCTCGACGTGATCGCCAACGCGATGATCACTGTCGCCGGCGTTGACCGCCGTCACGTAGTCGAGTACCCGGCCATTCTTCACCCGCCGGTAAGGCGACTCGATGAAACCATAATCGTTAATCCGGGCATAGCAGCTCAGAGACGAAATCAATCCGATGTTGGGTCCCTCCGGGGTCTCGATGGGGCAGATGCGACCGTAATGGGTGGGATGGACGTCGCGCACTTCAAATCCGGCGCGCTCCCGCGACAGCCCCCCTGGTCCGAGCGCGGACAAACGCCGCTTGTGGGTGATCTCGGAAAGCGGATTGGTCTGGTCCATGAACTGGGAGAGCTGCGAGGAGCCGAAGAACTCGCGGATTGCAGCCATCACCGGTTTGGCGTTGACCAGGTCGTGCGGCATGGCGGTTGACATCTCCTGGTAGACGCTCATCTTTTCCTTAATGGCGCGCTCCATGCGAACCAACCCGATGCGGAACTGGTTCTCGAGCAGCTCGCCAACCGCGCGCACCCGGCGGTTGCCCAAGTGATCGATATCGTCGACCGCGCCCAGATTCTTACGAAGCTTCAGCAGGTAGCGGATGGTGGCGTAGAAGTCCTCCGGATCGAGTGTGCGCTGTTCAAGGTTGGTAGCCTCCTGGTTCTCGAACAGCTTGATGTTGAACTTCAGGCGCCCTACCCGCGAAAAGTCATACTTGCGCGGATCAAAGAACATGCCGTGAAACAGGGCGGTCGCCGTGTCGAGCGTCGGCGGATCCCCGGGGCGCAGTTTGCGGTAGATCTCGATCAGCGCCTCCTGCGGGGTCTTGACCGAATCGCGCCGTAAGGTCTGGCTGATGACCGTTCCCACGTCATCGCGCTCGGGAAAGAAGACGTGAATTTCGACCACCCCGGAATCGAGTATCTTCGACAGTTTCTCGGCGGTCAGTTCCGAGTTGGCGTCGAGCAGCACTTCACCGCTGGTCGTGTCAACCACGTCACTGGCGACAAAGGCTCCCTCGAGGTCGGTCACGTCGGCTTCGATCTCTGCGATCTTCGCCTTATGCAACTCTTTAAAGTTGGCGTGATTGATCTTGCGGCCGGAATGGATGATCTCCTCGCCCGACTTGTTCTTGATGCTGTGTGCCAGCTTCATGCCGATCAGATTCGTCGGCCGGTCCGGATTCGGATCCAGCGTCCAGAACAACCTCTTGTCGCGAACCGTGAGTTTGTCGGCCGTATAGAAGGTGCGCAAAATGTCTTCGCTTGATCGGAGGCCGAGCGCCCGCAGGAAGATGGTGCCCAGGAACTTGCGCTTGCGATCAATGCGCACATAAAGAACGTTTTTCTGGTCGTATTCAAATTCCACCCAAGAACCGCGATAAGGAATAATTTTGCCCAGGAAATAGGTGCGGTTATTGGCGGTCTCGAAGAACACCCCCGGGGAACGGTGCAACTGGCTGACAATGACGCGCTCGGTCCCGTTGACGATGAAGGTGCCGTTCTGGGTCATCAGCGGCACATCGCCAAAGAAGACTTCCTGCTCTTTGATGTCGCGGATGGAGCGGTTCCCGGTCTCGGCATCCTTCTCATAAATGGTGAGGCGCATGGTGACCTTCAGGGGAGCCGAATAGGTCATGCCGCGCTCTTCACATTCGCTAACATCGTATTTCAGCTGCAATCCCACCGGGTCGCCGCACTTGTTACAGAAATCGGGAGTGTTGGCGTTGTATGTGCCGCATTTCTGGCAGAGCACGTCGCCGGGGTGAAATGGGTCGGTGATCACCGTCGAACCGCAGTTCTTGCAGGTAGTACGCAGGTGGTGCAGGCCCTTGAGGTGTCCGCACTTGCACTCCCAGTTGCCAATGGCGTAGTCAACAAACTCCAGCTGCGAGACGTTGCGAAAATCGGTGATGGGGAATACTGACTGGAACACCGACTGCAGGCCCGCATCTTCGCGTTCGCTGGGCAACTTGTCCATCTGCAGGAAGCGATCGTAGGAGCGCTTCTGCACCTCGATCAGGTTTGGGATCTGTATGGTTGCTGGAATTTTGGAAAAATCGAAACGCTGACGGTGGCTGTTGTTCTTCGGCATTAAGGCTCCCAAATCTGGTAAGCGAGCGGTTGGGCTCGCGTTTTCCTGGGCGGCAATTCCATCTGGCGGCGCGGTGCTCTTGTCCGCTTTCCCTCGCTCAGGCGGGGAATCCGGAGATCGTCAAGCAGAAAAAATGCGTATTCGCCCGCGCGGACGAGCCTTCCCGCGAGCGCCAATGTCAGCACTTTTGCTCTGTTGAAATGTGTGTTTCCGCGCCAGTTCTTCAGGCCTGTTCCCATCCCGCCGCTATCGGGACAGTTTGGCTAACTCTTACTGCGGCCAGTTTTCCGCTTCCCTGCTTGTGGTTCGAAAATGAAGTGAACTCGGGGAAGCGGTGTGTTGATATTGATGATACCACCGCGCGCCCCGATTCACGAAGCCGTTTCCTTCCCCGGAGGCATCGAGGCGCGGTGCGCCCCGCCGAGCAACAACACCGCGATGCACGCCCCGCGAAGAACCTATTTCACCTCGACGGTAGCTCCCGCGTCGGTGAACTTTTTCTTGATGTTTTCCGCCTCTTCTTTGGAGACGCCCTCTTTGACGGTCTTCGGGGCGCCGTCGACCAGGTCTTTGGCTTCCTTCAGTCCCAAACTGGTGACTTCCCGTACCGCCTTGATAACATTGATTTTGTTCGCGCCCACTTCTTTGAGCACGACGCTGAACTCGGTTTTCTCCTCGGCCGGGGCAGCGCCGGCTGCGGCTCCGCCCCCTGCTCCGGCGACCACGACCGGGGCTGCCGCCGCGGCCG
Organism: Acidobacteriota bacterium; assembly: GCA_019244045.1. Lineage (GTDB taxonomy): Bacteria > Acidobacteriota > Terriglobia > Terriglobales > Acidobacteriaceae > Gp1-AA122. Next base: position 3,706 of record JAFATF010000032.1, on the reverse strand, counting down.
AGACGCCGAGACGCTCTTCCAGCCTCTTGACCAGCTGTGCCGCATCGAGAAGCGACAGCCCTACAATCGATGCCTCTAATTGCTCGAGATCCGCCATGTTTTTTCTCCAGTTCTTTTCGAGAGACATAACCGACGCCTCTCGTCTAATCGTTAGTCAATTCGTGATCCAGGAAGCAGATTGCGAGTGCGACCACCGTAGCCCCTTCTCGCCGACTCGGGATGGGACTCAGGTCGCACAACGCACAAACCCTGCTTCTCCGCAGAACGAAAGCTGTCGGACGGCTGATGCCGCCCAAACAAAGCTCTTGCTGCCTGCTCTCGGTCACACGTCAGCCGGGGCGTCGTTTTTAAACTTCTGCTTCTCCACCCCCTGGTTGAGAACGACCGCCAGGTCGCGTCCCACGGCATTCATGGCCGTGACCAGGCGTTGAGCCGGCGCGCTGATCAGGAAGAGCAACTTCGAGTACAGCTCTTCCTTCGATGGCATGGTGGCCAGCGACTCGATCTCGTCAACCGAGACTGCACGCCCCTCGACCACCCCGGTTTTGAAAATGAACTCCGGATTGTCTTTGGCGTACTTGGCAAGCGCCTTGGCCAAAGCGACCGGATCGCCCGTCGTATAGGCTATCGAGTTCACGCCGCTGAGATCTTTCAGCGCCTGCTCGACCCGTGTGCCCTTCGCGGCGCGCTCGGCCAGAGTATTTTTGACCACCTGGTACTTGGCTCCGGCGCCCCGGATGGCCTTGCGCAGTTCGTAATCCTGGGCGACCGTCAGCTTGCTAAAGGTGGCAACCACCAAGTTTCCAATCTCTTTGAGATCGTCGCTTAACTTCTCAACTTGCGCCTGCTTCTTTTCTTTGGAGACCGCCATCTTCCATCCCTTCACCGTCTTGAGACGTCGCTGACCAGCGTAGGACCGCTGCTCGCAGCGGCCTGCTAGGCCTTGGCCGCGGCTTCGACCTGAGTGGTGTCAATTTGAATGCCCGGCCCCATACTGGAGCTCAGATAGCATCCCTTGATGTACTTGCCCTTAGCCACCGATGGTTTGGCTTTGACTACGCTGGTAATGACGGTGGTGGCGTTATCGATCAGCTTGTCGGGCGTAAACGAAATCTTGCCCACCGGTACATGCACCAGGGCGGTTTTGTCGGTGCGGAACTCAACTTTGCCGGCCTTTACTTCCTGGACGGCGCGGGCAACCTCGAACGTAACCGTGCCCGTCTTCGGGTTGGGCATCAGCCCTTTAGGGCCGAGCACCTTTCCCAGGCGCCCCACAGACTTCATCATGTCCGGCGTCGCCACCACGGCGTCGAAATCGGTCCAGTTCTCCTTCGTGATCTTCTCGACCATGTTTTCGCCGCCTACAAAATCCGCTCCGGCCGCTTCCGCCTCGCGAACCTTCTCGCCGCTAGCAATGACCAGAACCTTCTTCGATTTGCCGAGACCATGGGGCAGAACCACGGTTCCGCGCACCATCTGGTCGGCGTGCTTGGGATCGACGCCCAGGCGGAGCGTCACTTCGACGGTCTCATCAAACTTGGCGTATTTGACTCTCTGCAACAGCGGCACTGCCTCGGCGAGCGGGTACGGACGCGGCTCAACCGATTGCCGTGCTTTGGTGATGTTCTTTCCGGCCTTTTTCATACCCTTTCCCTGTCTCCCACCTCATCAGTTCCCGTGAGCGTGGCAAATGGCCTCAACCTGCTCTTGCCGGGGAAGCCTGGTTATCCGATGACTTCAATTCCCATCGACCGCGCCGTCCCGCGGACGCTCTTGATGGCCGCATCGACTGAAGCGGCATTCAAATCCGGCATCTTCTGCTTGGCGATATCTTCGACCTGCTTGGCCGTGACCTTGCCGACTTTGTCTTTGTTGGGTGCTCCGGATCCCTTGGCGATTCCCGCAGCCCGCTTCAGCAAAATGGAAGCCGGGGGTGTCTTAGTAATAAAGGTGAACGAGCGGTCGTTGTAAACCGAGACCACCACAGGAATGATGAGACCTTCAAGCTCCTTCTGGCTGGTGCGGGCATTGAACTGTTTGCAGAACTCCATGATATTGATCTGGGCTTGGCCGAGCGCGGGACCGACCGGGGGGGCCGGCGTGGCCTTGCCCGCCGCAATCTGTAGCTTTACCGAACCTGTGATCTTTTTCGCCATATCTCTGTTTCTCGCCACGCCAAAATCGGCATGTTGTTCTTAGCTCTGGCCCTTTCCCGCGGTCGGCAGCAACTCGGCGGCCGGCTGCCTAGGCGACCTTCTCGACCTGCCCGAATTCCAATTCCACCGGGGTCGAGCGTCCGAAAATCGTCACCATCACCTTGAGGGTCTCGCGATCTTCGTTGACCTCGTCGACCACGCCGGTGAAGCTGGCAAATGGTCCTTCGGTGATGCGTACCGACTCGTTCTTCTCGAATTTCACCTTGAGCTTGGGCTTATCCTTCGACTCGCCCACGCGGTAAACGATGTGCTGAACTTCCTCATCCGATAAGGGGGTGGGCTGCTGGCCTGTACCTACGAATCCGGTGACTCGCGGCGTGGACTTCACCACGTGCCAGACGTGGTCGTCCATGTCCATCTCCACCAAGACGTAGCCGGGATAGAACATGCGTTCGCTGGTGTACTTTTTGCCGCCGCGAACCTCGGTGACAGACTCGGTGGGGATCAGGACTCTTCCAATCTTGTCTTGTAAGCCGAACGCCTGCACACGCGACTCGAGAGATTCCTTCACCTTACGTTCAAAGCCCGAATAGGAGTGGATGATGTACCACTTCATATTCGGGTTGCGGGGAGGCTCCATGGCGGTGAGCGTGGCGTTGTCGCCGCCTGGCGGTGAAGCGCTCGTTTTCTTTTCTTCGTCGGCCATATAATCTGAGCCAAGCCTCTCTAACGGCGCACTAACGTGCGCAACACCCAATCAATCGACTTTCCGATCGCATTGTCGACCATCCAGAAGTACAGGCCAAAAATGAAGACCGTGATGATCACCACGCTAGTGGTAGCCCGAACTTCTTTCAGGGATGGCGTGGTAACCTTTTTGGTTTCCGTACGCACATCGTTGTAGAACGACTTGATGCGCAGCGGCCAGGATTTAAGCCGGTCGCTGAAGTTGTCGCCAGCAGCTGCGATTGTGCTTGCCATTTTCTTCGTCTCGATTGCCATCGACTGATCCAATCTTGATGCTTACGCGTCCCAATCTGGCAGGGGCGGAGGGATTCGAACCCCCAAGTCCGGTTTTGGAGACCGGCAGTTTAACCGTTGAGCTTACGCCCCTGAACTCACGCTCGATCGCGATTGAGCGGCCGACCCCGGGAAAACGGGCCAATCGTTCAATGCTCAGGCTACTTCACTTCCTTATGCGGCGTATGCTTCCGGCAGCGCCGGCAAAACTTCTTGAGCTCGAGCCGATCCGGAGTGGTCTTCCGGTTCTTGGTGGTCGAATAGTTTCGCTCTTTGCATTCACCGCACTGCAAGGTAATGATCTCTCGCGGCATTGCCTACTCCCCAAAACAGCCTGTTTTTCCACCGAGCGCCTCTAGGTGGCAATCTCGCTGATAGTGCCAGCACCGACCGTGTGCCCGCCTTCGCGGATGGCGAAGCGCAGCCCTTTCTCCATGGCCACGGGCGTAATCAGCTCGATCGTCAAACTCACGTTGTCCCCCGGCATGACCATCTCGGTCCCCGCCGGCAATTCCGCCACCCCGGTCACA
>JAFATF010000688.1 GCA_019244045.1 Acidobacteriota bacterium | reverse complement strand
TCCAGGGGGGCAGCGTCTGAGACCAGACAGAACTGCATGTCACCCGATTGCCATCTCAGCCAGTTAAAGCCTTCGTGCGAGCCCGAGCTCGGAAATGACAATTCTTTCTGTCGCTGAGGCCAGACAAAAACATTGATGAAATGTTTTCGCCGCGAATAAACGAGTGCTGCGACACTGTGTCCATCAAGGATATCCAGCCGTCCGCCGACAAGGGGAAATCCCTGTTGGGAAAAATCAGAGACAGGGGGAACGAAGTCCAGCTTGCCATCGAACCAGGGTTTTACGGTGTGCTGATCGGTCGATTCCACATCCGTCAAGTGTCCGGGCTGCAATGAGCGCACGTGCGCATCGATCAGTTCAGCAGCAATTCGTGTGGACTCAGCATGTCTTTGAAAGACAAAAAGCGTAACTGTGAGCAAAGCCGCTAAAGTGGTTAACACACCAAACGTGGGCAGAAGAGACCACACCCGTATCGCCGGGAACTTGACCTGTTTCGTGTTCCCGGCCTGTAGGAGTTGTCGGCGAACCTGTTGACGGAGATGAGGCGAGGCGTACTGGTACAAGTTGCTTTCCTGAAGCTGCGTGCGCAATGATTGCATGTCTTCTAGTTGCCGTCGGCATTCGGCGCAGGCCTCCAGGTGCCGTTCAAATTCGGATGATCGAACGGCGTCCAGCTCGCCATCGAAATAACCGTGAACTGTGGACTTCGCTAATTCGCAGTTCAAGATGCCTCCTTGGCAGCCGCTGCCGCCAGGGTTTGCTGTAGGCGCTCCCGGGCTCGCGACAGGGTAGACATTACCGTACCGAGAGGAATGCCCGTAATCTCACCAATCTCCTTATAGGAACATCCTTCCAGTTCCCGGAGTATAAGCACCTCTCGAGACCGCGGAGGTAGCGATTCCAAGGCCAACATCAAACGCTGGCGTTCATCTGCCTGCGCCGCAAGCGTCTCCGGATTGGCTGACGGGCGTTGATGCACTTCTTCGTTGAATTCGGTCATCAATTCCGCAGGGCGATTTTTCCCCAGCCATGTATAGCAGGTGTTGCGAACGATCTGCAGCAGCCAAGCACGTGCATCTCCCCCGTGAAAGCGGTTGAAGAAGCGAAAGGCGCGAAGCACGGCTTCCTGCACTACATCGTCGGCGTCAGCCTGGTTGCGTAGTAACCATCGAGCCAGATTCGCGGCACTGTCAAGATGGGGCAAGACAAGTTGCTCAAACCGAATTTTATCCTCCGGCTCCAACACGTCCCCGCTTCCTAGCCCTCTCAGTATTAACCGCCGCAATACCGATTTTATTCCTGTGCCTTTGCGGCTACTCAAGCGTAATTTCGATGGAATAAAAGCAGACAGCTTCTGGTCTATGCAGATGTAACACGTCCCGGCAGGCGACGCGAGCCAGAATCCAATTGAGCCACTCGCCTGGCTTGTCTCGCCTGCCACCCCCGATCGCTCGACGACATCTTCTGAAACAGACGCAACGCGAGTGGCGGAAAAGAAACGGTCCGGCACTTTCATCGAGCAAGACCACAAACCATCACGGAAATCAAACGGCGAGGATTCTCAAATGCCCGACGTCGGCTGGCACTGGGGTACTGCTGCGTGATCAGGGCGGGGTACTGAAGTTCTTTGCTCTGGGTGGCGAATGGGAAATGGAATTACACAACAGGGGGAGTTCAGTTTTGTGCAGATTAGCGACAGCCGCTGCATCCGACAGGTGCGGGGAGCGAAGGTGACGACCAATTCCCCGTGCAGGTGCATGCCGATGAGTTTCAATTTTGGTCTGTGCCCCACTCGTCCTGCCCGTCGATAGCAGGGTGAGACCTCGCTTAACAAGGCGATGTTCCGCAGGTGATTGCTAGCAATGACAGTGTTTTCCAAAGTAAGGAGTTGGAAGATGCTGCGCAGTGATGGACAGAAGGTGGAAGGAACTGAATATGGTGAACCCTTTCGATGTGCGCACGATGTTGTTAGCCAAACATGCTCAGCATGTCGTGCTCATCCATTTTCCAATTGCGCTATTCATGACAGGGGTCGGCCTGGATTTGGTATGCCGAGGAAAACGCGATTCACAATTTTCCAGAGCCGCCTATTTGAACCTGTCTATGGCGGCGGCCACAGTGATTCCTGCCGTCATCACCGGCCTGCTCGCGTGGCAGTTCGCTCTCGAGGGCAAGAGGCTCACAGGTCTGTTGCTATGGCACGCCATTGCCGCCCTAGGCGCCGCACTTTTAGTGGTTGCCTCTTGGTGGATACACTGGCGGACGCGCCAAAGAGAACTATCATTACTCGCTCGGTACCGCATTGCTGTCGAGCTAGTTGGAGTTGTCCTTGTTGCGCTCACCGCGCACCTCGGCGGATTTCTAAGCGGGGTTAACTCATGACGTA
>JAFATF010000672.1 GCA_019244045.1 Acidobacteriota bacterium | reverse complement strand
GATGGTCGAGAAGCGGTGCGGCGCTTGCTGGATATGGGACATGAGGCAGGCATTATCCCCTTTCGGGCAAAGGTGGACTTTGTGGATTAGCTGCCTGGGTGCGATTGGTTTTGCTGGAAAGTAACCAACAATTCTTCCCCTGACGGGTGGGGGCCGTATCTGCGCCTTCAACCTTCCGCTCGCGCCCGTAAGGTAAGGGCCGAGCCGGAACCTCACGTCGATGCTCGCTGTTCGTTGCTGCAGGAAGGGACGAGGCCCAGAAAGACCAGAATCGCACGATTCAGCCGAATCAATGTTTCAGCAAGGCGGCGAACCAGCCCTCTCGTCTTCGGTACTGTCGTGATCTTCTAGCCCGCCAACCCAGAATCGCAGCTGAGCCCGCTGATTTCGTGCCCGGCGAAACAAAGGCGCGTGTGTCGGCTGCGTCGTGAACGCGCAGACGCGCGATTTGAGTCGGTTTGATCAAAACCATCGTCCTCGATCATCACTACGGAGCCCGGCTTTCAGGCATCACCTTGTCGCCTGCCAGGGACCAGATGTCGCCCCGCCATCGCCATCGCGGGCCCAGCGCCCGCTGCAGGCCGACTCTGGTCCGGTCCGGCGCCGAAGAACTGACTGGCCAGGTCGCTCCCGCCAGGAGCTGTCCGCAACGCCTGATTCGCTCTTCCCTCAGCGCTGCATCAATGTCGGCTGACAGCTCCCGAATGCGTTATGATCGCGTCATGGTAACGGCCCATGGATAAGCCACAGCATTTGCTCATCGATGCGGACGATACGCTCTGGGAAAACAACATCTACTTTGAACGCGCGATCGCCAATTTCATTTCCTTTCTCAATCATCGCGAATATTCGCCCCAGGAGGTGCGGGCGGCTCTCAACGATGTGGAACGGGAGTGCATCCTGAAGCACGGTTATGGGCTTCATAGCTTTGCCCACGCCCTGGTGGATACGTTCGAGCGCTTGTCGCTGGAACCGCTCACTCCTGCACTGGGTGAAACCATCCGGGGATTCGCACATACGATTGCGGAACATCCCCTCGAAATCATGCCCGGGGTCAGCGAAACGCTCGAGTATTTGTCCGAGCGGCACAATCTGATTCTCTTGACCAAGGGACATCTGACGGAACAGAAGAGCAAAATCGAGCGTTCCGGCCTTGCGGAATATTTCTCCGCAGTTGAAATCGTGGCCGAGAAAAACGTCGGTATCTACCGCGAGCTGATTACGCGCTACGATCTTGCCTGCGAGTACAGCTGGATGATCGGAAATAGCCCGAAATCGGACATCAATCCGGCCCTCGCCGTGGGCCTCAACGCGGTGTTTGTGCCTCACGGGAATACTTGGATTCTTGAACATGAAGAAGTTCGCGATGCGCAACCGCCAGCCCGTTTGCTCGTCGTGGAGCGGTTTTCCGAGCTGCAGCGCTATTTCTGAGAGGGCATGCCGCACTTGCCCTGCCCTCATTCCCGGCCGAAGTCGACGGCCGGACCAGTCGCTCAACACCAGCCCAGAGTGTTGATTCGCTCTGGATGCACCTCAGTTCAGCACGGGGTTGGGTGTGGATGAACCCGTCAATGGCGACCCACTTCGCCTGTTCGGCACCAAATTAACCAACAATCCGCGGCTTACCTGGCCACAAGCGGCGTGCTACTCTCGAGTTGCTCTGGGTTTCGCCACGACGCGTGGCAGTCGAGAACGACAATTTCCGTCGGCTCTTGCGGACAGTCGAAGCTCTTTCCGACCTGGGTCCGGAAGTGACGGCCGAGCGCGACTTTTCCCAGACGGCACGCACCATGATCTCCGCTATCAGACAAGCGGCCGGTGCGCGGGAAGCGGCCTTGTTCGCCTTCAACGACAAGCCATCTCTAATCACTTCGATTGCCTCGGAAGGATTCGCGATGTTGCCGGAACCGGCCCTCATACCGCTCCTTCCCAAGCACATCCATGCCCTCAGCTCACTCCGACGTCCGGTGATGTTGACCAGCGAATCGTACCAGACGTTCTTAAGCTCGAACGGCAATGTGGCGCCGGAACTGTTCCGCTGTCTCATTCCGCTGAAAGTGGGTGGCAAGCTGGTTGGTCTGATCGCGCTGGGCAGACGGGAGGGCGATCGGGACTATGAAGAGCGCGAATTTGAAGCCGTCTCCATTCTCTCTCATTATATTGCTCTGGCGGTTCACAACCATGTGCTGGCACACTCACTAGCGCAACGGGTAGCCGACAATCTGCGGCTTATGGCTTCGCTCCATAGGTTCTATGACAATACGCTGGAGGCATTTGCCGCCGCAATTGATGTGAAACATGTCAACATTCACGGCCATTCCCTGCGGGTAGGACGGTACGCGGCCGGCATCGGCGAAGCCATGGGGATGGATGCTAACGAGGTGGCGGGAGTGCGCTCGGCGGGATACCTGCACGATATCGGGAAAGTAGCCGTGGATAAGAGGATTTTCGGCAAACCCGGGGCACTCGATCCTACCGAGTTTCGCGAGATGGCTGATCACACCGTGGTAGGTCATCGCATTGTCACCGGGGTCCAGTTTCCCTGGCCGCAGATTCCGGAGGTCGTGCGCTGGCATCATGAGCGGGGAGATGGATCAGGCTACCCGGATGGACTCTTGTTGGAGGACGTTCCCATGACTGTCCGCATCGTAGGTCTGGCGGACACCTTCGACGCTATGACAAGCGTGCGTCCCTACCGCGAACCACTCTCGGTGGGGGGTACTCTGAGCGAGATCGTGCGCATGACACCGCAAAAATATGATCCCAACGCCGTACACGGGCTATTGGTGCAAGTTCGTCGTGACGCCGTAGGCAGCCATCGTACGCCATTCCTCGAAAGCCAAACTGGACTGAATATCGCTCCCACCGACATTGACCACCTGGCCGCAACGGTACAGCACAAAGTCACAAACGAGCGTAAATACTTGACTTAACTGAGTTTTAGTATTCGGCAGGCGAGCCGCCCCGTCGAGACAGCTCCGCCCATGGCCATGACAGAGGGGAGTCGGCCCCGGCAGCCCCATCTAAGTACACCAAAGTCACGGTTACGCTCGAGCCAACCACCAATGGGCAATTGCCGCCGACCCGGGATAGCGGGACATTATCTCTATGACTCGCTCACGTCGCTCGAGGACCTCTGAAAGAGGCGAAGAACTGCCTCTCGCCGTCCTATGCTTCTGGATAGCCGTTCTCATGGCGCTGCTACTCATTCGCCCTATGTAGCTGGCGCCGCCACTAGTAAGCGCCCAAGGTCCAGCTCTTGGACTGTTCGATCGCCCCACGTCAAAGCTTAATCAGCACAGCGCCATTCTCAATTTTGATCGGATAGACGGGAACCTTAATGCTGCGGTTGTGCAGAGCCTCCCCCGTAGCGGGATTCCACTCCCAACCGTGCCAGGGGCAGATGATTTTTCCCCCTCCCACCACGCCCTGCCCCAAGGGACCGCCGCGATGCAGGCAGACATTATCCATCGCTGTGATGGTGCCGTTGACGTTGGCAACGCAAATCACCTTATCACCGACGGTGAATTCGCGGGCCTCGTTCAGGGGAGGCAGTTCCGATTCGGCGGCGAGTTTGATGTAGTCGGACATGTCAATCCGGGTTCAGGCTGGAAAGACCATCGCTTAAGCTGAGAGGAACTCGGGCAACGTGCCGGCCCCTTGCGGCCGAATATCATTTGCGCCAATTACCGCCAACCTCACTTGGGTTGGAGTGTCTGTGCAATCATGACTTGGCGTTTGAAACTTTCCACCATGCTCTTGTCGAGGCGCACTTCCGTGGGCCTTTTGGCCAGGGACATCTGATCAATCTTGTCCTGCAGCTTGAGCAGTGCGTAGAACAGGTTCTCGGGGCGGGGTGGGCAGCCAATCACGTACACGTCCGTGGGAACAATCCTGTCGACACCCTGCAGCACGGCATAGGTATTAAAGGGACCGCCGACCGACGAACATGCCCCCATGGAGATGACCCACTTGGGATCAGGCATCTGTTCATAGATGCGCTTGACCACCGGAGCCATTTTCAGCGTCACCGTACCGGCGACAATCATCAGATCGCTTTGCCGCGGACTCGGGCGAAAGACCTCAGACCCAAAGCGGGCGATATCGAAGCGCGCCGTCGAGGAGGCGATCATCTCAATGGCGCAGCATGCCAGGCCGAAGGTCATCGGCCACAGCGCCGATTTACGCGCCCAGTTGAAGACGTAATCCACCGTGGTGATGAGAAAATTCTTCTCGAATTTGTTCTGTAACCAGCCCATGAGACCTCGATCTTCGAGTTCCTTTAGCATACCGCAAGTGTCCAGAATTTGGAGGAGAGCGCGGCTGGGCAGCGAGTTGCGGCAAAATCCAGCGGAGTTCAACCGCAGGGCTCGAGGTGGACGGTCGTGGAACGAATAGGCTACAAATAACTGTTTATATGCCGCTGTCTTCGATACCCGATGTGGCAAGCTCCGTCGAGAAGGGCCGAAACCCAAGGGGTGCGATCCGACGCTGGTGGGCCGAAGCGCGCACGTCGTTTTTTTGGATGTTTGCCATTGGGATTCTATTACGGGTTGCCTATATTCTTTTTCTTCATACCTACAAATTCCGAACGGCGGACGACCACTTTGGGTTTGGCTGGGAGATGGGGCGCGTGGGCCGGGCAATCGCCTCGGGCCGCGGGTTCAGCGATCCCTTTGACGGGACGACGGGGCCGACCGCCTGGGAGCCTCCACTCTGTCCCTACCTGATCGCGCTCGTCTTCAGGCTGTTCGGCATCTACAGCAGCATCTCGGCCATCGTGTTGCTCGTCATCAACAGTATATTTTCCGCACTTACGGCCATTCCTCTGTTCCTCATCGGGCGGCGCTCGTTTGGAGAGAAGGTTGCAGTTTGGTCAGCCTGGTTTTGGATTCTGTTTCCTTATGTTATGTACTGGTCCACACGCTGGGTATGGGAAACCAGTTTGTCGGCGCTTCTCATGACTTTACTGTTCTGGCTGACCCTAGATTTTGAAATAAGCGACGGGCTCGAGAGGTGGGCACGGTTCGGTCTGCTGTGGGCAGTTGCCGTGTTGAACAGCCCAGTGCTGGTTTCGTTTTTGCCTGTTTCACTGGGGTGGGCGGCGCATCACCGGCGCCGAGCAGGCAAGCCCTGGATGGGAGGAGCGGCTTTGGCACTGGTGATCTTCCTCGCTTGCCTCCTGCCCTGGACGATGCGCAACCACCGAGTATTCGGCCGATGGTTCTTTGTGCGGGACAATTTTGGCGAGGAATTGCGCTTGGGGAATGGACCGGGCGCGGACGGCACCTGGATGTACTACCTTCATCCTTCGAGCAACGTGTTTGCCTTACGCCAGTATCGCCAATATGGAGAGACCGCTTACATCGAGCTGCGCAGGCGGCAGGCGCTCTCTTTTATAATGGCAGATCCCAGGCGTTTTGCCTGGCTGTCGACAAAACGGTTCATTTATTACTGGGCGGGGCCGCCGCGGGCCGATGTTTGGTGGATTGCACAGACGCGCAACTCGCTGCTGCTGGCCTCATCCGTCTTGCTATTCTGGGGATTGGGACGCGCGCTAAGAAGCCGTAAACCGGGAGCAACCCTCTACCTTCTGCTTTTCCTAACTTTTCCCGACGTATACTACGTTGTCTTTCCCCACCCCCGCTATCGTCACCCACTGGAGCCTTTGATCTTTCTCCTCGGTATCTTTCTGATTTCGGAGGCAGAAATCCGGGGTCGAGCTATTGGCCAAGGCAGTGGAACTTCTCCGTGAACGCCTCCCATCAGATCTCCGATACGATGAATCTCAACTAGTCCGCACTTTATCGTCGCCCAACATGCCTGAGCTGAACGACTGTCCAGCCTGTAATTAGGGGTGGCCCACTAGCGGTGCTACGCACTCCGGGTGCGAGCGTTCCCGAAAAGCTTGAACTTGAAAGGCAGTGGTCTTTGTGATTCGAACTGCGCCGGTACGATGGCTCGGTTTTGGATGAATTTGACGAACCCGGGGATGACGCTCGTCTGGCGCTCCTGTCGAGCTGGTCAGGGTCACGCCCAACCATTCGCAATGCCTCAACTCCTTTTCTCCGAGGGTTCGAGCCCGACGGGAGGCGAGTGAGCAGAAACATAAGCAAACCTTGCGGTGAGAGTTGGTACAACCACAAATTATTCTTTCAGTAAATCGTATAACCCGGAGCGGGATTGCGAAGATCGGGCTTTGAGGCGATCAACAGCAGGGCTCCCGTTCGTTTGAAGGCGCGCAAATCTTCCAAGCTGCGAAAGGAGGTCGTTTGGTAGTCGTCCGGCGTCGGAGTGTCATCCCTGATCTGACGCGCCTCCACGTTTTCGAAAGCGTGCTTCTCGAGCAGGCTGATGTATTCGGCCTGGGAGCGGACATGGACGGGAACTTTCAGCTTGTCCACCCACTGTAATGAATAGGAATTGTCTTTATACAGATTGATCAAGATGAAAAGGCGAGCACGGGGGGCCATGACTCGGAACAATTCGGCCAGCGCGCGGTCCTGATCAGGATAGTAATAGAACGATTCGATCGAGAGCACCTTGTCAAAGAAGTTTTCTTCCCAGGGAATCTGCTGCGCCGAACCGACTACATAGAGAATATTGTCAAACTGCTTGGAAGCGGCCCGTGCCTGCCGAATCATTTGGTCAGAAACATCCAAACCGACAACTTGGCCGAAACCTTCCGGCCCCTCCGCCACCAAGCGGGCTAGGAGGCGAGTTGCCCAACCGGAGCCGCAGCCGAGGTCGAGGATGCGCTCGCCGGGGCGAAGCTCCATCAAACGGATGGTCTTTTCCGCAATATCAAAGTGGTGGCGCTCCATCTTTGGGCCTTCACCAGCTTCGGCCCAGCGATTAAATTCTTCTCGCAAGCGCTCGTCAGGATTCGGCTGCGGCTTCATCCGATTCCCCTTATTTTTATCATGACCATCGCGGCCAACCCTGTCTAGTCTTGTTGAAACCGGCTGCAAACGTGGGTCCACCTCGCTTTCACGGCCAGCCTTCAGTCGACCGAGTTGTGCTACATTGGGGACCCTGATGAGCGGCGCACCGGAGGCCGACAAGCCAGACGAGAAGAGGGAGCTGCTGTATTGCCCCAACTGTGCAGTTGAGGTCAGCGATCCCTTGACTTGCGGCGACTGCTCGGCCGTCATCTGCCGCCGCTGTGGCACCCCGCTCGAACAGCCGGATGAGCTCGGAATGGGATAACCATGAGCCTTCCTGCGGCAACTCAGCCGGGCACGCGGCAAGTCACGGGAGCGCACTCGTCGCTTCTGCGCGGCCTCGGCCTACTCGACTCGGTGCTGCTGCTGGTCAGCGGCATCATCGGATCGTCGATATTCCTTACCGCCAAAGACATCGCTGGGCCCCTACCGCATCCCGCGTGGTTCTTGTTGGTTTGGGTGCTCGGCGGAGTAGTGTCGCTGTTTGCCTGCTTTGCCTTCGCGGAACTGGGATCGATGTTTGCCGATTCGGGTGGACAGTATGTCTACCTGCGCGAGGCATACGGCGATCTGGTGGCCTTTCTCTACGGCTGGATGCTGTTCAGCGTGGCCAACGGCGGCTCGATTGCAGCACTCTCGGTCGGCTCTGCCGCCTACTTTGGGCAGATAGTGCCGCTTGTCTCGAGCAAACACGTGATGTTTTCCGTCTTCGGGATGGCCTTCACGCGTGCTCACCTGGTCGGATTGATCTTGATCGCCATCATGACGGCCATCAATGTGATGGGCTTGCGGCGCGGGGCAATTCTGCAAAACGCGGCGACCTGGGCCAAGTTCGCCGCCATGGCAGCTTTCGTAATACTCGGCATTGCCATCGGCAAAGGCGACTGGTCCCATTTCCTGGCGCGAAGCTGGGGCTCGACGCCCGGTCTCATGATGGGGATGAGCCCGGGACAATTGATCTCGGCCTTCGGCGTTGGCTTGATTGCCGTTTTCTGGGCCTATGACGGATGGGTTTACATCACATGGGTGGCCGGGGAAGTCAAGGAGCCGAAGCGGAATGTACCCTTGGCTATGGTGCTTGGCGTACTTGTGGTGGGCTTGATTTACGTGTGCATGAATGTGGTTTATGTGTACGCTTTGCCGGGGCGTGAGATCGCTAAGCACGAAACCATCGCCCACGCCGCGGCGGTAGCCCTGTTTTCGCCACGGGCGGCGGTATGGCTTTCCGCCATGATCGCCCTGTCGTGCTTTGGAGCGGCGGCCACCTGCACGCTCGCCGGTGCGCGCGTCTATTATGCCATGGCTTTGGATGGTGTGTTCTTCCAAAAAATGGCGGAGGTGCACCCTAAGTGGCGAACCCCCGCCTTTAGCCTTATCGGCGAGGGGATCTGGGCGGGGATTCTGACGCTCAGCGGTCGCTACGATCAGCTCTATACCTACGTAATGTTCGGCATGGTGCTGTCCTACACCTTGACCGTGATCGGGCTCTTTGTTCTGCGCAAGAAGCGGCCCGATGTGCCCCGGCCGTACCGCTGCACAGGGTACCCTTGGCTGCCCGCCGCGTACGTATTAATTGGGGGAGCCTGGACATTGAACACCATCATCACTCGCCCCTCGGAAGCGGCCGCGGGAACCCTCATCGTGGTGGCGGGCGTGCCCGGGTTTATGTACTGGAAACGAGCACAGAGGAAAATGCTGCCCTGAACCGGGTACCCGGGTGTCAGCACGCTAGCTAAAATGCAGCTCGCAAACGAGTGAAGTTGCCCTACGCTTAAACCGCCCGATCGTGGCGCAAAGACAGACCTCGGTTTCAACTTCACTTCCATGTCCGTGGCACTCTCTTGGGGCAAATACATCGCCGCCTTACTCGCCGCACGACAGTAAATCCGCACGCTTGTACTTTCCTCGCCAAGAAGCCGCCACCGGTGACATCTCCATCACACCAAGCCCAAGTGGCTCCGTTTCTCCCGATCAGGTCCGGTGCCAGAGGATGCTCCCTGTCTGGGTCCCGACGTACATCTTTAACGCCCATGCTCTGTCTCCCGCCCGGTTTTACCATCCAGGCGCGCAGCTCCAAGCTCAAAGCGGCTCATTTACTTCTTCTGCTCGGTGAGCCACTTGCCGACCTTCTGCTCAAGCAGGTCCAATGGCAAGGTGCCGCCGTCGAGGAGTTCGTCATGAAATTTGCGGATGTCGAATTTGGGGCCGAGATCCTTCTCGGCACGTTGGCGCAACTCGACAATCTTCAACTGGCCGAGTTTGTAACTGAGGGCTTGGGCTGGCCAGGAGATGTAGCGGTCGGTTTCGGTTTGAATGGTTGGCTCGTCCACGGCTCCGGATTTGCGCATGTACTCGACGACCTGGTCGCGTGTCCAGCCTTTGGCGTGAATTCCGGTATCAACCACTAGACGCACGGCGCGGAAGAGTTCGGAAGACAAACGCCCGTAATCCGACACAGGATCCCGATAAAAGCCCGCTTCCTTGCCCAATTGTTCGGCATAGAGCGCCCAGCCCTCAACGTAGGCATTGAAACCAAGGCTATGCAGCCGAAACTTCGGCAAGCCGGTGAGCTGCTGCTGAACTGAAAGTTGCAAGTGATGACCGGGAACACCCTCGTGATAGGCAGTCGCTTCATCGTTGATAAGCGAGCGTTCGGCGAAATCAGAGGTTGCGACCACTACGCGCCCCGGCCGACGTCCGTCTGGAGTCCCTGTGATGTAGTGCGTGGCAGCGGTGGCTTGGAAGGGAGGAATGGCTTCGACCGTTACCGCCGATCTGGGCAGCAGGGTGAAAAGCTGCGACAGTTTTGGTTGCATCTGCGCGATGTAATGCCGGAAATCGTCGAGAATCTGCTCTCCCGAGGTGGGCTTGTACTTGGGATTGTTCTTCAATGAGGCGCGGAAAGACGGTAAGTCGGCAAAACCCTCTTTCTTGGCAATGGCCGTCATCTCCTGCTCGATGCGCTCCACCTCGCGCAACCCGATCTGGTGGATCTCATCTGCGCTCAGATGGGTAGTAGTCCGGCCATAGATATCGTTTTGATATCGCTCGTTGCCATCGGCGAGCGACATGACGGATAGCGTGCTGCGTCCCGCCGGGGCATAGTCATCGCGGATAAATCCGGCGAATCTCTGGTAAGCAGGAATCACATCAGTATTGATGGCGTCGGTGATCTCTTTAGTAAGGCGTTTCTGATCTTGCGCCGAAATCGTTGCCGGAAACTTTTTCGTCGCCCTGAGGAAGGGATCGGTTGTGATGATGAGTTGACACTGCCCGGGAATCTTCTCCAGCAGGAATTTCACGGGCATCAGCTTGTCCTTCACACCCGCCCGCAGCACATCTTCGCTCTGACTGAGAGCACGAGGAATCTGGTGCAGACGCGAGATGTAGTCGTCATACTGCTGGACGCTATCAAAGGGGACAGAGAGCGGGAGATCTGCGAGCGAGGTATGGATGCCATTCTGCTGGTTGATGGGCATCTCATATTCTTTCAAGTTGTAGTCGGCGATCCGCTGCTGAAGGACTCGTTCCATGACCTCGTGCGAGAGTTGGTCCTGGTCGGAAAAGCCACCGGTTGGAATCGCCTCGATGCGGGCAAGAAAATCTTCATCCTGGCTGTGTCGTTGGGTGATTGCCCTCAGGGAGTGGTCCGTGAGCTTGCCGTTGTAACGGTAGTCGCCGAAGGCGGTGGCACGCTCGGGGAAATTGCGGAGATCGTTCTGGTACCACTCCTCAAAGAGCGCATTCTGCGCCGCGATGCGATCGGCGAGCGGCTTTGGGCTTTCCGACACTCCGCGGCCAGCGGCGAGGGCCACAAATAACGCAATCAGACGGAAACGCATAGAGACGGCCAGCGTACCAGAAACCAGTGCTTTGGAAAAAAATCGCGCCACAGGCAGCTCTGCCCAAATGTGGAGCGGCGACGATCGCCTGTCCCGGGGGAAAAGTGCAGGGTTCCCCGCGTGCTCTTGGTCCACTTGGCCGATGAGGTTCAGGAAAGCCGTTTTTTATGGTGGCAAGATGCAGGGGGGCAGTAATGTGGCTTTCGCTCCGGTTTCGAGTAATCGAATTCGGGAACTTGCTTGTGAATTTCGACAAATGTTTTGCGCGAGGGCGAGTGGCCACCTTCGCCAGGCAATCCAAATCCTGCCCGGCTGGTCAGGCATACTCCCCCGGTTCTTAGGGGAAGCGCTCGACCCGCCCTCGCTCAAGAATCACGACAAACCATGGTCAAGTTCCTCCGCATTGTGAAAGCCGCCCTGAACCTCAAACGGGCACGGCGGTTTTACGGCTAGGGCTGAAGAAGGGCATCTTCACGACAGTAACGCCCACCTTGAGGCGGATACCCTCGATTGTGATCTCCATCTGGAGCTTGTTTCCGACGCGAGAGTGCTCGGTTTCAATGCTGGCCAGGGCGATCATTTTCTTGAGCAATGGTGACCAGGTGGTGGACGTGGCTTTCCCCACCTGCCGGTGTCCGGCGTAGACCGGCACCGAGACGCGGGATGCTTGGCTTGGTGCCTGTGGCGCCAAGCCGAACTGATCGTAGAGCTTTTCGACGTCGTTCCAGTGGATCTCCAGCCCTACCAGCTGGCGGGGCACCTGGCTGCGGCTGTCTTTTTCAAGGGCCGGGCGGCCAATGAAGTTTTCCTTCTCGAGATGGACCATTTTGCCGAACCCCAATTCGTAGGGGGAATATTTCTGCGATGGAATCAGCGCTTTCTTGCTGCTGATGTAGTCTACTTCGATCAGCAGCAGACCCGCTTCGATGCGGGCGATATCGAGAGCCAACATGCCGGTGGCGTGCAGATCAAAGGCTTTGCCTTTTTGCGCCAGTCGATCCCAGACCTTCAGGGCGTCAACCCACGGGATCCAAATCTCGTAGCCGAGATCGCCGGTATAGCCGGTTCGCGAGATGTCGACGGCAACCCCGGCGATCGTTCCACTCGTCATGCGGAAATATTTAAGGTTTGTAATGTCGGCTTCGGCGACCTCCTGGAGCAGCCTGGCAGACGTCGGGCCTTGTAGCGCAAGTGCCGCCGTGCGCTCGGAGATGTCTTCGACCTGCACGTCCATGTTGAGGCCATTTTGACGAAACCAACGCAGGCTGGGATCGTCGGCGGTCCAGCGATATTTGTTTTCTGCCAGGCGAGTGATAGTACCGTCGTCGATAACCTTGCCGTGTTCGTCGCACCAGCAACAGTAAATTACCTGCCCGACGGCGACTTTGTTGATGTCGCGGGTGATGATGCGGTTGACCAGCTTGCTGGCATCGCGACCGGTGACCAGATATTTATAAAGGGGGGTAATGTCGATGAGCGCGGCAGCGTTGCGGATGGCGTTGTATTCGTGCTCGTGGTGCACCTCGTAGACGCTGACGGTGTAATATCCGGACCACTCACGGTAATTCAGACTGTGGCAGAGTGCGAAGGTACGTTCGTGGAATGCGGTTCCGACCGGCAAAGAATACCTCGCTGTGGCTTGGACTCGGCCGATATCTTAACCGTTCAAGGCGCAGAGAACAATCTATCCTCTCTGTGACCCTAGGTCACACATGTCTGGTAAGTATCGACATATCAGCACATCGGGAATAGAATGTGGAGTCATTTTCGGCGAGGTTCGGCCTAGATGGCGTCAGGGTCGCCAGCGCCTGGCTGAAGGCCGCGGTTGAGAAAACATGCCGGTAAGGAACGGATTGCCATCGCGCTTTGACGTCGTGGTTATCGGCGGCGGCCACAACGGATTGGTCAATGCAGCCTACTTGGCGCGCGCCGGCAGGAAGGTGCTGGTACTCGAGCGGCGGCACGTGCTCGGGGGAGCGGCCGTTACGGAAGAGGTTTTTCCAGGATTCAAGTTTTCCGTGTGCTCGTACGTTGTCTCCCTGCTGCGCCCGGAGATTATCCGCGACCTCGATCTTCCGCGCCACGGCCTCGAGATTCTGCCGCTCGATGGCACGTTCACACCAATGCCGAACGGCGACTATCTATGGCGGGTCAATGATCATGGCAGAACGCATCGGGAGATCGCGCGTCATTCCAAGCTCGACGCCGAGGCGTATGACGAATTCGGCAAGGCTATGCAGGCGATGTGCCGCTTCGTCAAGCCGATCCTTAGCATGGTACCCCCCGACCCCACTACGCTCCATCCCCGAGAGCTCATGAAGCTGCTCTTTATTGGGCGTCGCTTTCAGGCGATGACCAGTGAGGACAAATATAACCAAGTACAGCTGATGACCATGAGCGCGGTCGACTTTCTCGACCAGTGGTTCGAGACCGATGTGCTCAAAGCCACCATGTCGGCCTCGGGAATCATCGGAACTTTTCTGGGCATACGTTCTCCGGGAACCGCATATGTATTGCTGCACCACTACATGGGAGAGATCGACGGCGCCTTTCGTTCCTGGGGATTTGCACGTGGAGGCACGGGAGCGATTTCGAATGCCATTGCCGAGGCGGCCCGGGAAGCGGGCGCAGAGATTCGGACGCAGTCGCCGATCGCCAAGATCATCGTTAAGCAGGGTCGCGCCAAGGGGGTAGTTCTCGACAATGGCGATGAAATCCTGGCCGACGTGGTTTCGTCGAGCGTGGACCCGCGGCTTACCTTCACCAAGTTCATCGACCCCGGCCACCTGCCGGACGAGTTCTTGCAGGAGGTGCGGCGCTATAAGTTCCGCGGCTCATCGGGAAAGGTGAATTTGGCACTCGATGGTTTGCCGGAGTTCAAGTCGATGCCAGAGCCGGGGCCGCAGTTGCGCGGAGCCATTTCGATTTCCCCGGCGGTCGAGTACATGGAGCGGGCTTACGATGACGCCAAGTACGGCGACTTTTCACGGCGGCCCTATATCGATATGGTCATCCCCTCGCTCACTGATCCTTCGGTCGCTCCCCCGGGTAAACATGTGCTGTCGTGCTTCGTGCAGTATGCCCCCTACAAGCTTCGTCCGGAACTACACTGGGACGAGCAGCGGGAGGCATTCGGCAATAACGTGATCAACACGATTTCCGACTACGCTCCCAACCTGAAGAACATTATCATCGACAAGCAGGTGCTGACGCCCCTCGACCTCGAGCGTGAGTTTGGGTTGAGCGAGGGCAATATCTTTCAGGGCGAGCTTTCGCTCGAGCAACTGTTTTTTCTACGACCGGTGCCCGGCTGGGCACAATACCGCACACCCATAAAGAGCCTCTACATGTGCGGCTCGGCCACCCATCCAGGTGGCGGCATTATGGGTGCGAACGGGCGATTGGCGGCCCTCGAAATTCTCAGAGACGTCAAAGGAAGAGCCTAGATGGCCGAGCGGCGCGAGCTGATCATCATTGGCGGCGGCCACAACGGACTGGTAACGGCCTTCTATCTCGCCAAGGCAGGATTCAAGCCCCTGGTCCTTGAGCGGCGGACGCAACCCGGCGGCGCTGCCATCACCGAGGAATTCTCTCCCGGTTTTCGCTGTTCTCTTCTGGCGCACAACGCCGGGCCGATCCGGCCCGAGATTGTCGAAGACATGGGCCTGGAGCGACACGGGCTCAAGATGATCCTGCCCGAATTGGGAGCGGTGGCACTCGGTCGCGAGGGCCGTGCCCTCAGGTTGTACAACGATGTCGGCAAATCGGCGGCCGAGATCAGTAAGTTCTCCGCTCAAGACGCCCTACGATATGCTGAATTTCAGGAGTCGCTCGCCAAAGTGGGCCGCGTCATCGGCGATGCTCTGGCATTCATTCCCCCTAACATCGATGCCCCTTCACGGGGCGATCTCTGGAATATGCTCGAAACCGGGCGTGCCATTCGCAAGCTAGGCGAAAAGGATATGTACCGGCTGCTACGCTGGGCGCCCATGGCTGTGGCGGACGTGGTGGGAGAATTCTTCGAGACCGAACTGTTGAGGGCAACCATCGCGGCACGGGGAATTTTCGGAACATTTCTTGGACCATGGTCCGCCGGCAGCGGTCTGGTGCTGCTGATTCGCGCCGCCGGCGATCATCATCCGGCAGGCTCGGCCTTTTTTGCCGTGGGCGGGATGGGAGCAATCACGCAGGCTATGGCGGCCGCCGCCAAAGAGGCGGGAGCTGAAATTCGCACCCAGCAAGACGTAACCGAAGTCCGCATCAGCAACGGTGTTGCCAAGGGAGTGGTCCTCTCGAGTGGCGAACAGATTGAAGGTCGGGCGGTGATCTCCAACGCCGATCCCAAACGCACGTTCTTGAAACTGGTCGATCCCACCCATCTGCCTCCCGATTTCGTGCAGAAGATAAAGAATTACCGCACCCCGGGCACGGTCGCCAAGATCAATCTGGCGCTTTCCGGCCTGCCCGAATTTAAGGCTTTGCAGGGCGTCGGCAATGGCGCACTCAAGAGCCGGATTCACCTGGGCCCGGACATCGATTACCTGGAGCGGGCCTTTGACGAATCAAAATACGGTCGATTTTCGCGGCACCCCTACCTCGAAATTACCATTCCGTCTCTTATCGACCCCGCGCTGGCTCCCCCGGGCAAACATGTCATGTCTATTTACATGCAGTACGCGCCCTTTCAGTTGAAGGATGGTGATTGGGACGCTCAGCGCAGCGCCCTGGGCGACACGGTAGTGAATACGCTGGCCGAGTATGCGCCCGATTTGCCTCATCTAGTTGTAGATGGGCAGATCATCACCCCGAAGGATCTGGACGAACGCTACGCGCTGACGGGAGGACACGTCTTCCATGGAGAATTGGCTCTCGATCAGTTTTTTACCATGCGGCCGCTCCTTGACTGGGCCCAGTATCGTACGCCGATCATGAACTTGTACCTGTGTGGTTCGGGCACACACCCTGGAGACGGCCTGACCGGCGGTTCGGGTCGGAACGCGGCCCGCGCCATCGCCAAGGAGTTGAAGAGAGCGGGTCGCCGTGTTGCTAGTGCCGAACACTAAGGGTCGAGGGAAGCTCGACTCGGCCGATAGGCTCGATCCTAGGCACCCGGGTTATGAAGAACACCAGCATTCTGCTCGTCAGCTGCCCGGACACAAAAGGAGTTGTGGCCAGCGTTGCCGACTTCGTTTACCGTCACAACGGGAACATCCTGCACGCCGATGAGCACGCCGATGAGGGTTCCAACCTTTTTCTGATGCGCGTCGAGTTTGACCCGGCAGGCTTCGATCTTGCCCCCGACGAATTCGGCAGACACTTTGCGGCGGTAGCCGAACGTTTTCAGATGCGTTGGCGTCTGGCACAATCGAGCTACCGGCCAAAGATGGTCATTCTGGTCTCCCGCTATGATCACTGCCTGGCAGACCTTTTGTACCGCCATCGCAGCGGAGAGTTGGCCTGCGATATTCCCTTCATCATCTCCAATCATCCCGATAATCTGGCCATCGCAGAATTCTACGGAATCCAATACGAAACGATCGAAGTCAGCAAAGATGCCAAGCACAAAGCGGAGATGGAAATTTTGCAGCTGGTGAATCATGCCCAGGCTGACTTTCTCGTGCTGGCGCGTTACATGCAAATCCTGTCGAACGAATTTGTAGAGCATTTTCCGCAAAGGATCATTAACATCCACCACTCCTTCTTGCCAGCCTTTGTGGGAGCCAAGCCATATCACCAGGCTTTCGCCCGTGGGGTTAAACTGATCGGTGCCACCAGTCACTACGTAACTGAGGTTCTCGACGATGGCCCCATCATTGAGCAGGACGTAGTGCGCATTTCCCATCGCGATTCGCTCGACGATCTTCTGCAAAAAGGCCGCGATCTTGAAAAGGTCGTACTATCGCGGGCCGTGCGCTGGCATGTTCAGAACCGGATTCTCCTTTATGGCAGCAAAACCGTGGTCTTCGAGTAACTGTTCTTTGCTCGTTCTCAGCGCTCCCCCCCGGGTAGAAAACAGGCGATCTGACACGCGATAGTGGCTACTGCAACCAAGCTCTACGCGAGGTAAGAGCTGGCCTTGGTCTAGGGCGCCGGTTCGGCAGCTTTCAAAGCATCATCCATGCCCTGGTTGCTTTTGGGCGGGGCACCCTCGATGACCCGCCAGCCGTCGTCGTAATGTTTAAAGGAAACAGTCGACTTGTACACCAGGCTGCCTTCGACCAGCGCGGCGCCGATCTCATTTACCGGCATCCACTTCCAGGTGAAATCAACATCGGCGCCACTTCCAGCTCGGCTGATTCCGGTAATCCCCATCAGCTGGCGCTGGGCTATGGTAACGGGAAAGTACTGCGAGCGAGCGGCCTGTTTCGAGATCAGCGGCTGAATGGTCTCAACGCCAACGGGGGTAAGGGCTACATCCCAGCAGGGGGGAGGAACGAGCGGCGGAGGACAAGCCGCGTTCGCCCCGGTTATCCATCCCCGTCGCGCGAGGACGAGGTATTCAGGAGAGAGATACTCCCGGTTGCTGATGACACCGAGGTGAACGTCGAATTGCTGAGGGGCTTTGAAACTTGGTGATGCCACAATCAGGTCAGAGGCCAGGCGTCGCGTAAGAAAATCCCGCGGCGAGCAAGCCAGGGTGACCAGACAGAGCAGCGCAATGGCTGAGGTTCTTTGGCGCGCATTCCGCATTAATGATTGCTGATTGTAAACAGGCGGGAGCTTTTGTGCGGCAAAAAAGGAACGGAAGCAATTTGGCCATCGAATGCGCGGGCCCAGCGGCCGGGCAGATGGGTGCCGCAGTCGGGACAAGAGCCCTCGGGCGTGAGGCGGTAATCTCGGACCAGATAGCTGTAGCGCTTGACCATAACTCGTCTGCAGTTCGGGCATCGCGTATCTTCCAATTCACCAACCCGGCCAGGCAGATTGCCGGCGTAGACAAAGTTGAGACCCGACCGCCTGCCGATGTCGGCTGCCCGCAGAAGGTCCTCCGGCCGGGTGTCGTCTGGATCGGTCATCTTGTAATCCTTGTGGAATGCGGTCACGTGCCAGGGTATATCCGGCGACACGCTGACCAGGAATTCGGTAAGCTGGCGCAGCTCGTCGTCTGAATCGTTGAACCCGGGAATCAGCAGAGTCACAATCTCCAGCCAGATTCCGATCTGGTGCAGGCGTCGAATGGTATCGAGAATAGGCGCCAGCCGGCCTCCCAGCAAGCGATAGTGGCGGTCGTCAAAGCTCTTCAAATCGACTTTGTACAGGTCGACCCAGGGGCGGAGATACTCGAGCACCTGTGGCGTGCCATTCCCATTGGAAACGAACGCGGTCACCAGACCGGCGGCTTTGGCCTCCTTAAACACAGCAACCGCCCATTCGCTGGTAATGAGCGGCTCGTTATAGGTGCTTACCACCAGCTTGGCCCCTTGGCGTAGCGCATCGGCGACTAATTCTTCCGGTTCGGTTTCAAGTGGTGGTGAGACGGCACTCGGATCGCGAAGCGCCTGCGAGGTAACCCAGTTTTGGCAGTAGGAGCAGTGCAAATCGCATCCCAGCATACCGAAGCTGTAGGCCAGAGCACCGGGATAAGCATGAAAAAAGGGCTTTTTCTCAACCGGATCGCACTGCACTCCGCCGACATAGCCCCAGGGGACATACAGCGTCCCACCTTTGTTGTAGCGGACCTTGCATACTCCGGGCTGACCATCCGCAATAGGGCAGCAATGCCCGCAGGAGAAGCAGCGAATGCGATTGCGATCCAGCTTCTCGACCAGCCCAGGAGCGGCTTCGCGAACGCGATTGTCGACGATCTCGCGCAGGGTGGGCATAAGACTACGTTTATTTTAACTCTGAAGCGGCAGCTCGTCGTCACTGCCCCCCTCGCCCGTCATGCCCAATCTGCGAGCCTGCAGGCCAATTTCACTGCTCAGCTTTGTCACGGTGCGCTTCGAGATGATGATCGCTGGCGCCCTGGTGCTGGCGGAGCCATTGGTTGGCTTGCTGCTCGGCCTGCGTAACCTGCAGTTTGGTCATGCGTGAGCTGAGGGCGGCGACGCGGTACTTGCTGGCCTCATCGCCTCCGGTGCGAGCCAGGACTGACCAGAAATAGGCTTTCGTGAGGTCTTCCGGGACGCCACGGCCAGCCCAGTAATAGGCGCCGAGAGTAGCTTGCGCCACTACATGACCCTGGTTAGCGGCTTTCTCGAACCAGCGGACAGCCTCCGAGTAATCCTGCTTCACTTCGTCGCCCTGCGCATAGCGGGCTCCCAGGGCGAATTGGGCGACCGGGTCCCCCAGCTCGGCAAAACGGCGCAGATCGGCCAGGGTGGCGGCCTGAGGTAAAGGAGGCTCCTGCGGAAGTTCGGCCGGCAGGGCCGGCTCCGCGGGGAGATTATGAGTTCGCAGCAGGAGGGTAACGGCGGCGGCGATGGCGAGCACCACCAGTACGATCGCCGCCGCCAGCAGAATTGTCTCGTGTCGGACGCGCTTTTTCTCTGCCTCGACCACACCCTGAACTTGGGGCTCCGGGGATGAAATGACCGAGAGAACTTGCGCGATGATCTCTGCCAAGCGGCGGAGTGCGACAACCTCGCTCTCTTCAAAGCCGTAAGGTTGTGGAGAGAAGACCTCCAGTAAGCCAACGACCGTACCTGAGGTCAAGACCGGAACCGCAACCATGGAGCAAATGCCGAGTGCCCGGCAAGACTCGCGATCGACCAGAGGGTCATCTTCGGCATTGTCACAACGCTGCACTTTCGCGGTGCGCACACATTCACCGGAGAAACCAGAGCCCACGTGGAAGCGTGTACCTGTTCCCGGAGCCTCTCCCGACGAAGCCCGGCAAACCATCTCGTCGCCATCGGCCACGGCGATGGCTGCGCCCGAGGCGCGGGTCAACAACCGCGCACGATCGGCGAGAAACTCCAATGCGGCAGGGGCGTTGCTCTCGAGAGAGTCTACATGACTGCGAATCGCATTCAAGGTGGGCGCGTCGGCGACAAACTGGGGACTGGCAGGCTCGAGCAAAGCTGCTGGAACGCGCTGTTCCCGCCCGGCTCTCTCCTCTTCTGTTTTCGTCAGCCCAGTCAAGGTGTTGAACAGCAGCCAGGACTTGAGCTGCCGGAGGGATGCTTCCGGCATGGCAGCAAAGCGTATGCCGCAGCGGCCGGACTCATCCGCCCAAATTACCGTTCCTGTGGTGTTGATGTAGGTCTTGGTCTCTGAAAGGTCGAGAACAACGTTCAGGCTGCGATTGAGCTCCAGGGGAGAGCCCACCTGCAAACACATGCCGTCGGGGCTGATGTCACGGATCTCGCTGAGATCAAGCACCATGCCTCCGCCCAATCCACCAAAGCTGGCGTACGCCGGAGTATGGACTTTGTGACGGACCGACCGGCGACGGTCGCCTGACTTGGGCACGTCCTGAAAAATCGGCAGCGAGGAGCTAGCCATAATGGCGAATGAGTACATATTACCCCGGACGAAGGGAATCGCAACCAGGTGAATTGCAAAATCGAAGAACTGGAGACCAGCAACTTGATTAACTGGCCTTGGAGAAGGGGCGAGTGGCTCCTCGTCGGCTGGCACGGCGGCAGATTGCGGCCACTGTCATGCCGGCGAGGAGCTCGATCGTAGCCACGTGCTGGCGGTCAAAAGCATGCGGAACCGAGGAAAGTACCTCGAACAGCCCCAATGTCCGTCGAACATAGCGCAGCGGTGCTACGAGGATGCTGCGCACGCCCAGCCGATGGCATATGCTTCGGTCAACGTGGGCGTCAGTTTCGGCATCCCCACACAAGAGCACCTCCCCGGTGCGCAGACATTCGGCCGAAATGCCGGCGTCGGTTTGCAAACGAACGCCAAGGTCTGGAGCGGTGCGGCCGGCACGAGCGCGGCATACGATGTCGCGACCGCGGCGCAGCGCTACGGCAGCCCCCGTGGCGGCCGTGATGGTCTGGGCACGTTCGGCGATCAGGCTGATGGTGGGATCAAGGTCAAGGGCTGCCAAGTCCAGGTTTGGCTCCTGCAAGATGAAACGATGCGCCGGATCAGAGCTCGAGGGTGGCATGGGGCGCCAGTCGCTTGGGCCATCACCCGGCGGTTCAAAGCTGCTCGTGCCCGAGACGGTCGCAATCAACTCACGCACCATTCGGTCGAGTTCGGGATCAGCGATCAGGCGCGCTCGATTCTGTCTCTTGAGCGAACCGCCCAGAACACGCGAGAGGCTCAGCAGTGCCCGGCTCCCACACGCCAGACAGCAAGGCGTATTATTTTGGCTTATAAGTTCGCATTCGGCGCAGAACACCGCCGATTGTAGAGACACAAAACGACTGTCGGCTGCCTCAACCCAACCTGCCTTATGCAAGAGTCCCTCTTCATTATGAAAATGAAGGGAAAACAATAAATTTCAGAGTTGCTGAGGAGAAGTGACGGGGAAGATTCCCGCTGTGGAAAACCCGATTATGGACGAGTATGCGTCATTGAACAACAAGGACTCGAGGGCGCTTGGGAATTCCGGATAGCTAAGGGTTTACAACCTTGCTCTCGATCAGATTCGCCACAACGAGGTCTCCAGGTCAGCATCGGTAACGGCAACTGTACTGAGAGCCAGCAGATCGGTTGCGTTGTGACCAGGAGCAAGGGAGGCATTGCCGCATTGAAACAGCTCGATCGACCAGAAATCCTTCTGCCAGTCGAGAAACTCCTCCCAATAATAGCCATCATCACTGCGATACAGCTTGACCGCGCGACTGGAATTTGCCCGCCTAGGTTCTGCAATGGTCGAAAAGAAAATTGAGGTGCCGACCCCGCAACCAGAAAGCGAGGAACTATCGACATGAGCAACGGTAACGAGAGAGCCATTGCGGCCCAGGCGATAAATACCGGGGGACGCCGCCGGGGTATCGG
Source organism: Acidobacteriota bacterium (assembly GCA_019244045.1). Classification (GTDB taxonomy): domain Bacteria; phylum Acidobacteriota; class Terriglobia; order Terriglobales; family Acidobacteriaceae; genus Gp1-AA122. The sequence goes on along the minus strand of JAFATF010000672.1, from coordinate 739 downwards.
CAGCAAAGTATAGCGCGTCTCGGGTCGGAACAAAGGCAGTGGGGCGCCCCTGCAGAGCGCCGGAAAACACGGTCTCGACGCTTCCGAGATCAGACGAGCCGCGGAGAATGCGGCTGCCGCCGCCCTCTTCATCTCCGGTGAGGATCCACAGGCAGTGCTCCCAGTCGTCATACACGATATTGCGGACCCGACCAGTGGCGCCTTTCGGAAAACTATAGGCGACTTCCCAGGTCAGTCCGCAATCCCGAGATGCATAAATGTGCACTTCGCGGTGGCCAGCTTTGTCGAAAGACTCCCCCCAGAAGAGTTTTCCCTCGGGCGTAGCAGCGATATGAGGCGGGTGAGTATCCGGCTGAAGATTATGGGAAATGTGAAACTCGGTCTCACCCGGCATGAAAGTGACAATCGCTCCCGGAACGCTTGCGATGAGGTGGCCGGAGCCAAGTGCGACCAAACTGTCAAAGCCGTCGCGAAATAATCGACAGCTCAGACGTCGCGCTACAGTAAGGTTACGCCACCAGGCCGGGCGAAATGAGGCCACAGTTCGCCAGCGTGGAACCGGGTCAACCATATTGGCACACAGCAGCGTGTAGGCGTGGGAGGCAAATAGCAGCTCACCGTGCCAGGCGAGGCAGCGTAAACCGGAAAATGTGTGCACAGGCTTCGGCTTTGACCGCCTTATGGGAGCGGGTCGGGCGGCGACGCTCTCAGAGCCGCTCATTTACCCTCGAGTTCTCGA
>JAFATF010000249.1 GCA_019244045.1 Acidobacteriota bacterium | reverse complement strand
GTCCCCTCGGATCGGGTTTCTTGTCTTGTTTCATAACAACGACAAGACGACGCTTAAGATAGCGCGAACTTCCTAATGCGAAAATAGGAAACTCTCATGAAGGACCCAAGAGAGTCAATGAAAGTTAGGTGGATACCAGATTCTAGCCTATCCGGCGTTCAAGGTTTCCGAAACGGCTGGGCTCTGGTCGGCGCTGGTTGCGCAAGTTGCAGAACGGCATGACCATCATGCGGCGCCTACTTCTCGCTTCTTACCACCGTGAAAGACGCGCACCCGCGGTTGGCTGCTTTTGACGAATCTTCGGCCTCGCTGTCTTCCGAGCGACGGGTTTCAAGCGCACGCCTTGCTCTGTGTTCATCAGGATCTAGCTGGTTTTCAGGCCGCTTTTGCGGCTTGTGAAGCTGCCCAGGAGCTCCGTAATGCGTATGGAGCAGTTGTGGCGCTACAATGAGCCTGTATGGCGAGTGCTAACGGGATTGTTTTGGTGTTCATGAGCATTGGGGTATTCGCGACACTGTGAAATCGCTCATAGGCCGGCTCCCGGATTCAACTTCTTGCTCCAATTGCCGCTCACTCTGATTGGCGGGGTTCCAGCCGGTGGACAACATGGGGTGGCATGGGAAGCGATCCGCTCCCGCGATAGGAGTTTTCCAGAATGAACAGGTTTCGAACGACGCTGGGTTTACTGTTCGCAGCGTTGCTGCTCATCTTGGTCGCGGGAATCACTTTTACCGTGGGATGGCGGCCGTTTATCGGTCCGAGGGTACGCCGTGTGACCCCAAGGAAGATTCAGAGCACGCCCGAACGCCTAGCCCGCGGCGAGTACTTGGTCCGCAATGTAGTCGATTGCATGGCCTGCCATGCAGAACACGACTGGACCGCGCATGATGCTCCCTTGCTGCCTAACACGCTCGGGGCAGGCCAGGATATGAATATCCTGAAGGGTTTTCCCGGCAAGGTTTATGCACCCAATATCACTCCGGATGGTGAAACGGGCGCCGGTAACTGGAGCGATGATCAATTAGCCCGCGCCATCCGCGAGGGGATCGGCCACGATGGACACGCGCTGTTTCCCTTTATGCCATACCAGAATTTCCGCATCTTATCAGACGAGGATCTGGCCTCGATCATCGTATACTTACGGTCGTTGCCGCCCATCCCTAGGCAACAGCCGGCCACCCAGCTGATTTTTCCGGTGAAATACTTGATTCGCACTGTGCCGCAGCCACTCTACGTGCCGCTGGGGGAGCCCGACCTTGCGACACCTGAAAAACGGGGGAAATATCTGGTGACCATCGCCGGATGCAATGAGTGTCACACGCCGCAAGACGGGCATGGGCAGGCTCTACGGGGCATGGACTTTGCCGGAGGTTTCATTCTCGATGGCCCCTGGGGCCGCGTGGCGAGCGCCAACATCACACCCGACCCGTCAGGGATTTCTTACTACAATCAGTCTATATTCACGCAGGCAATGCGCACTGGGTTTGTTGTTGCCCGCAAGCTTAACCAGATCATGCCTTGGCACACCTATCGCGGCATGACGAAGGAAGACATGGCCGGAGTATTTGCGTATATCAAGAGCTTCAAACCAGTGCGGCACCACGTGGACAACAATGAGTCACCGACATTTTGCAAGCTCTGCCGCCAAACCCATGGAGGTGGAAACAGGAACTAGCCAAAGAGTTCCTGAGGAGCGGATGGGCAACCCCGTGAGCGCGTCAGAGTTAGCAGATCACAAAGCGCCCTGTGAATAGGTCGATGCCGGCTCACTTCGGCTGCGGCGCCGAGGTTGTGCGGCAGAACATTCGTTCGGTGAGGGCTGGGATTCGTGAACCATTTCGATGCGCCTGACCTCAACTCGCTCCAAATAACTGAATCAGAATAGTTCATGACCAGGGCAGGGCACGTGCAACCTCTGCCTTCGGGCTGCAGCTTGGTAAAAAAAAGCTAGTCAACCTGACGCGGGTCATACGGTGATTTCCATTGTCAGATAGAAGCAAGCGTTGCGACGATCGTAGTTGACAGCGGTTTCTTAGCCCATGGCCGAACGATGCTGCCGTTCCCGCAACTTGAAACGTTGTAACTTACCGGTCGCCGTCTTAGGGAGTTCATCAAGAAATTCGATCCAGCGCGGGCTCTTGTGCCAGCTCAGCCTTTCGGCAACCCACCGCTGCAGTTCTAAGACGAACTCAGGTGCCATTTTATGTTCTGTGTTGAGGACGACGTATGCTGCTGGCTTCAGCAAGCCGTCACCATCCTGGCGTGGAACTACCGCGGCTTCCAACACCGAGGAATGAGAAATTAAAGCTGCTTCCACCTCGGTTGGACTCAACCATCGGCCATTCACTTTGAAGAGATCGTCGGCGCGGCCGGCATACCAGAAAAAACCGTCTTCATCTTGGTAGTACTTATCTCCCGTGCTAAGCCAGTGTCCCAGGAACATTTCTTTCGTTTTCTCGTGCTGATTCCAGTAGCCTGCGCAAGTCGCATCGCATTTGATCAACAGGCTACCGATCTCGCCGGGAGCCACTTCGTGTTCACTGTCGTCCACAATCCGGGCCTCGTATCCCGGAATAATCTTGCCGCTTGATCCCGCTTTCAGCTCTCCGGGACGATTCGAGATGACCATGTGCAGCATTTCGGTCGAGCCTAGGGCATCCAAGATCTGAATTCCGAAGCGGTCCTTAAATCGCTGGAACAGTGCTGGCGGTAGCGGCTCGCCTGCCGAAATCGCATGCCGGATGCATGAAAGATCAAATTCGGGGCCCCTCCGAGTGTGGGCCAGCAAAGCGGCGTAGTTACTGGGAACTGAATAGAACAGCGTAGGCCGATAGCGTTCGATGTCGGAGTACACGCCTTCCGGTGTTGCGCGAGCAGCGGATAGGATGGTAGTTGCCCCGGCTGAGAGCGGAAAATACCCCGCATTTCCTAAGCCATAGGCGAAAAATAATTTCGCGACGCTATAGCAACGGTCTGTCTCGCTGATGTGCAAGATGTCTTTGGCATAATACTGCGTGGGAAAAAGCATATCGTGTTGCAAGTGAACACAACCCTTTGGCGGTCCAGTGCTGCCCGAGGAATAGAGCCAGAACGCCGCATCATCTTTACAGGTAGGATAGGCAGCCAACTCCGGAGACGATTGTTCCAGTAAGTCGTAAAGGCCGAGGTAGCCGTCTTGCTGAGCTCCAACCACGATGCGAGTCAAACGTTGCTGGCTTCCATTCGCCTGCTGCACGTTACCGACAAGCTCCTGCGAAGCAATCAGGACACGAGCCCGCGTGTCATTGAGAATATATTCATATTCCGGCGGACGTAAACGAGGGTTGATCGGGACAGGTACGGCCCCTATTTTGATTGCTCCAAAAAATGAATACAGAAACTCCGGCACGTCCTGAAGTACGAGGCAGACGCGTTCTTCCGGACGGACGCCCAATTGATGGAGAGCATTACCTACTCGATTGGTACGCTCCAACAACTGGGTGTACGTGACCCGCTGCTCACTGCACTCAATCGCGATTTTTTGACCACGTCCGAGCGCTACATTGCTATCTATGAAATGGGTTGCGATGTTCAATTGGTCGGGAATCGTGAGCATTAGCGCGAGCCTTTTCAACAAGAAGCTAGAAATCTTATGTATGCTGAGGCCATACCTACGCGACCAGCAAACGCGGCAGCCGCTGACAAGGCTAGCTTCGTCTCACACAAGGCAAATTGCCACCGTACTCGGCACGGCCTGAATCGTTGCGAAGCGAAATCTTACGGTTTGCGGAGAGAGAGGTCAATTAACGGCGCAGATTGGCTGCGCTGCAGAAAGGTGGGCTCCAAGATGCAGTCCGGCGCCTCTTAAACTTGTTGAGGCCGACCGTAGCTTTCCGCCCACTTTGCAGTGAACGCGAAGGATCCGGCAGGTGGTCACGTCAGGATAAGGGAGCGGTCATGAAGGGAGCGGTCATATTTGTTTGCGGTGAATCCCGCTGGCCAGAGCTAGCATCACAGCAGCATGCGTTACCTTGTACGAGCGCGAGTTAAGCCCAGGTGCGAGAGATCACTGCTCGAAGCCATTCAACGTGGGACGTTGGGACATGGATCCATTGCCGAAGGTGAGTATCTCAGGAACATGAACGAAGCGCGGCTGTTGGCCGGAGAAGAAGTGCGCTGGGTGGAGGTTTGTTATTGCCCGACGCCGTTGCAGGAAGAGAGACCCTATTGGGAAGAGTTTTTCCAGCTGCTGAAGGTGCAGGACGCGCATGATCGCCGCAAGTGCCGCGATTTCGCGGGGAGGGAGGCGTGGGCGTGCGGCTCCTGCGACTGCACATGGCGGCTGGAGGAAAAGCTTCGGAATATTGGAAGTCCCTTTGTGCAGATTCTGAAGCATTCCGTTGATGATCAATCGTAAATGTGCTAAGTGGAAGTTTAACGCTACTCCAACGTGGTGAATGGCAATCGTAGATGCGAGACAGAGAACTAAAACAGCGGCCCGCGACCATGTAACCGCTGCCTAGTGTAGAGCTGCCGACAGCGTTGATAGGAGAGGGTGAAGTTGTGAATCGCGCCGGAGTACTGCCTCCGCCCACTACACTCTGAATCGTAACTTATTCCCAAGTACGAGCGGTTCTTTTCCGTGATCTCGTTTCGTTCCCGGTACGTTCCTAGGGCATGAGCTCCGGGCAAGTCCCACGGACGGCTTCTGGGCCGAACATGGCAGGTGCGCCTTTCGCAAACATGGTTCAAAGCGAGAAAACCGGCGAGAGGTCGGAAGAAGTCTGGAGCGAACCGAGTCGGGTACTCGCGCTTTAAGGCGTGTGGCCGCATCGCCTTTGGCCATCTACCATAGATCCTTGACTAAGACAAAAGGCAAAATGACGCACTCTTATTTAGTTAAATATCTGTGAGTTGTTTTAGGCCGATCCTTCTCTCGCAGCTCACACCAAATTACCTGGTCTCGGCTGCTTGGGCAACATACAGTTGTCGCTCTTTCGCAATCTCATCAGTTGCACCACGATCACTCAATCTCCATTTCCT
>JAFATF010000611.1 GCA_019244045.1 Acidobacteriota bacterium | reverse complement strand
CGCGATTTCTACCCTAATTTTTGCTTTCTCATTGCTCGCGATTACGCTCTGGTACCGGCTCCGCACGCGCACAGCCGCCCCCAGGGACCTCGCCCCCGAATTGATGGAAACGCGGGCGCTAGAAAGACCGGCATGAGTCGAAATCGTGCGACTTAATTGATCGTTCCGCCAGGAGCATCGCCGCGGGGGTTCGCGCGATCGATCATTGCTGGCGCTGCTTGCTGTAACAAAGCTGGGAAGGCTGTTTCCACACCCGAACGTCATTCCATACCGTGCAATTTACCGGCGCGGGCACCAGATGTACATGTCCCAGGCGTCTACCGGGGAGATATAGCTGGCGCAGCAGCCGTTTGATCGCATCTTGGCCAACACGGATCGCAAGGTCCGGTACCGACCATGGCCATCGCGGTCACCGCCGCGCGGCCTAAGGAAGTTGCGCTTCGCCTTCTTGGAAGCCGAAAACGCAGATCAGTGCGGCGGCTGCCGCTTAGAGTCACAGTCCTACCTTTGACATGAACCTGGCGAATCTGACCACGCAGGCACCGAGCTCATAGTAAATTGATAAGGACTGCTGCGGAAGGATGGCCTTGAATTCGGGCATTCGCAACATCGCTATCATCGCGCACGTTGACCACGGCAAGACCACGCTGGTTGATGCTATGCTCCGCCAGAGCGGCACCTTTCGCGCCAATGAGCAGGTCGTCGACCGCGTCATGGACTCTAACGAGCTGGAGCGCGAGCGTGGCATCACGATCCTGGCCAAGAACACCTCCATCTTCTACCGCGAGGTGAAAATCAATATTGTCGACACCCCTGGCCACAGCGACTTTGGCGGGGAAGTCGAACGCGCTCTTAAGATGGTGGATGGAGTCATGCTGCTGGTCGACGCGAGCGAAGGCCCACTCCCTCAGACCCGCTACGTACTGAGCAAAGCACTCGAAGCGGAGCTTCCGCCCATTCTCGTGATTAATAAGATCGACCGAGCCGATGCCCGGCCGCAGGAGGTGCTCAATGAAATTTACGATCTGTTCATCGATCTCGACGCTCACGAAGACCAGCTGAATTTCCCCGTCCTTTATACCAACGCCAGGGTCGGCACTGCCTCGACCGACGTGAGCGGAGCCGGGGAGGACCTGCGACCTTTATTCGAGGCCATCGTGAATACGATCCCGCCGCCCAAAGGCGATTTCCAGGGTTTATTGCAGATCCTAGTTGCGAATCTCGACTATAGCGACTATCTGGGACGCCTGGCGATTGCCCGTGTGTTCAATGGCAAATTGCGCACCGGTGAAGAAGTCGGCATTTTCAAGCTGGACGGCACGGTGCACAAAACCAAGATCACGAAGCTTTTTTCCTTCAGCGGGCTTAAGCGCACCGATATCACCGAAACCGAGCTGGGCGATATCGTCGCCGTAGCCGGCGTGGAAGGCATCACGATCGGCGAAACCATCACGCATGCCGAGACCCCCGCCCCCCTACCGCACATTGTGATTGACGAGCCCACGATCGCTATGCAGTTTACGGTGAACACCTCCCCATTTGCTGGACGCGACGGGGCCTACGTCACCTCCCGCCACCTTCGCGAGCGCCTGAATAAAGAGCTGCTGACGAACGTTTCCATTCGCCTCGATGACACCGGGAGCACCGAATCTTTCAAAGTGATGGGACGGGGCGAGCTGCAGCTTTCCATCCTGATCGAAATGATGCGTCGCGAAGGCTATGAACTCATGGTGGGCAAGCCCGAGATCGTCACCAAGCGCGTTGCTGGCAAGGCGATGGAGCCGGTTGAGAAACTCAGTGTGGATATTCCCGAAGAGTACGTCGGCGTCATTATGGAGCAGCTGGGCACCCGAAAAGCCGAAGTCGTCAACATGCACAACCACGGGTACGGGCGTGTGCGAATGGAATTTCGCGTTCCCAGCCGCGGCCTGATCGGGCTGCGTAGCCAACTTCTTACCGACACTCGGGGCACCCTGGTCATGAACTCGCTCTTTGACGGTTACATCGAGTGGCAGGGCGAGATTCCGCACCGGCCCACGGGCGCGCTGGTGGCGGACCGCCCCGGTGTTACGACCTCCTATGCCCTCTATAACCTTCAGGAGCGCGGAGAGTTATTCACCGGACCGGGAGTCGAGGTCTACGAGGGTATGATCGTGGGTGAGAATGCCAAGGACAATGATCTCGACGTGAACGTAGTGCGCGAAAAGAAACTCACTAACATGCGGGCTTCCACTGCGGATGAGGCAATCCGGCTGGTGCCCTTCCGGCAGCTCAATCTGGAACAAGCGATTGAGTTCATCGCGGACGACGAGTTTGTCGAGGTCACCCCCAGCTCATTGCGTCTTCGCAAGAAAATCCTGCAGGCCAACAAGCGCAAGAAAGCCAACCTGCCAGCCATTGAGAGCCTGAGTCAGGACTAAGGGGCGCTAGAATGATCGCGTTACCCAGGGTGCTGAAGCGGTCATGATGCTCTCATATAAAAGGTCTGCCCTTGTTTCTTCTGGAAGTCGGGTAATCCTATTCAGAAACCGGCAAGCCCGGGAGGTTACAAAATCCGGCAGCTTAAACGTAAGCACGCACAAGTTGCGGCTTTGCGCGACCACGCGCGCAAGGGGCCAAATCGGAGAAATATTCACCCCAATCCAGTACCGGTCCACATCTAGCGGAGCGCGGCAAAGCCTCAGTCGTGCCAAAGAACAAATACATGTTTCTTCTCCGGTGTTTAGATTGGCATGAGCAACAA
>JAFATF010000604.1 GCA_019244045.1 Acidobacteriota bacterium | reverse complement strand
GCATGCAGAGGAGACCGCCAAAGCCAGCCTCGATATCGTCGAAAAGCAATTGAATGAAGGGCAGGTCAACCAGCTGGCGGTGCTCAACGCCCAGCAGACCTACCTGACGGCGTCGGTGATTCGGGTGCAGACCGAAGCCAACCGGCTCGCCGACACGGCGGCGCTCTTTATGGCGCTCGGGGGAGGCTGGCCGACCACATGCACAAGCCCGGTCTGGCGTGAATGCGCCATGGGCGAGGCCACCACGCCGGTTGCCTCGGATTAGTTGCAGATCGAAGGGAGCTCGTTGGTCTCCAATCGCTTACCAGATCACCACGGCGCAAAGGACTGACAGCGGCAAGATGACTAACCCCAGGTAGAGCCAGGTTCGATAGCTGTCAGCATCGTTCGGCAGGATGAACAAGTGCACGAACAGCCAGCCACAGACGACGGCCCCCAGCGCGACCCGGACGAGGTCGCTCGGTGTCTCCCAAAGAGACCAGATGTGTTCGAGCTCGGGGCTGGATACGCGCGCGGTGATAGCAATGAGAATGGCTATAAAAACAGTCCGAACCGCCAATCCCCCGAGCCAAACGCTCTTGGATAGTCTCTCACCAGGAGCCTTTATCTTCGCCGTAGTCACAGCCGAGCCAGCCGGGTAAACTGCGCTTAATCAACGCTGGCGAAAACATAGCCACGGTCGTCCCCCAGAGCAAGGGTCGCCATCACCGGGCCAGCGTAGCGGTTCGCTGCTGTGCAACGCGCGCGACACGCAACTCGAACGCAAGCGAGACGCTACAATGCTGATCATTTGAGCTAAACTGACCGAGGGCTGGCGCCGAAGGCTCGGAGTGCTGCTTCGGCAAGCAGGTCGCTCTCCCTGGAACTAACCCCGTGGACCCCATGATACGCACTGCCGTTGCCATAACCATCCTGCTGATCGTCATGCCCCCCACCGCTGCAGTGCAAATGGGCCATCGCGAGGCGCGCTCCTGTCTGGTTGAGGTCCTCCATTCCGAGGAGCTTCCTATAGGGCCGCTGTTTCACCACACCGTCAAGGCGACCCTGCTGGTGACTGCGCCCGGTACGCCGCCGTTCGAAACGACCGTGGTGAAGGTGATCCCCTGGCAGATGCCACCACCGCGGCGGGGACAACGCGAGCGGGTCGGGTGCGATCGGGCACCTCTCAATTTTGGACTGTTTTGACTGCGGGCGCTGCCGTCGCCAAAGCAGAGGGCTCATCCATTCGCGAGAGTCCGCACGCGAGCAACGCATGAGACGTGGCGATGAGAATGGCTCTCAACGAGCGCCGTTCGTGCCGGGCCTGCCCAGCGAAACTTATTGCCAAGCCAGCAGCATCGTGCTTCGTGGCCAAATTTGCGGTCGATGGGCATTGCAAGCTGATGGCGAGAGACGCGAGTTCTTGGAACCATAGCGGAAAACGAGATGTATGAAAGAACCGCGGCACGAGGAATGGTGCTGGCCGCGACGACAGTTTTAGGCTTGAGCGGTCAGCCGGCGAGGGCCACTGACGAGATTCAAGTCTACAATGCCATGATTGCCGCGGTCGGCCAGTTCACCTTTCAACAGCATCTCAATTATACGCCGCTCGGGATGAAGGAGCCGCCGTTTCCTAGCGGACTCATCTCAAACGGCGCGATCAATGGCACACCGGAGTTCGCCTATGGCGTAGCCGACTGGTGGGAAGTCGGCCTTTATCTGCCGTTCGCAATCCAGAACGAGAGGTTTTATTCCAATGCGTTCAAGCTGCGGACGCTGTTCGTGTCGCCCCATGCTGAGCAGCGCGACTTTTTCTACGGCGTCAATTTCGAATTCTCAAACCAGACGCCACCCTTTGCGCAGACCCGCTTCGCCATGGAAATCCGTCCCATCATCGGCATGCGCGGCGCCGAGTACGAATTCATCGTCAATCCAATTGTAGACGTCGGCTTCGGACGGTTTGGCGAGACGCATTTCGCGCCCGCCGCGCGTGTGGCTCGCAAATTCGGCCAGGATCTGTATGCAGGCTTCGAATATTATTCCGATTGGGGCAAGATCGGAGATTTCAAGGCGTTCTCGGAACAGGAGCATACCCTGTTCGCGGTCACGGACTTCAAGATTGGCGTGGTAGATGTGAATCTTGGTGTCGGCTATGGACTAACGCCCGCTTCCGACCGTTGGGTCATCAAGACCATTCTCGGATATGCTTTCCCGGTGCCAGGCAATAATGCAAATGCGTCCGATCGCGCCGTGGCGGGGCCCGTCAACCCGATGACGCGCGCGCTTCTGCGAATATTGCAGCCCTGATCAAAAGGGCGGTCGGTATGGACCAATTGCGTCGCCCGGACTTAGGAAATCTGATAGAACTTAGGTGTGACTGATCCCTAATTGGGAGGGTCAGATGACAGCCCGAACTTTGTTGTTAGTCGTTTGCCTTCTGCTTTGCAGTGAACTTCCGGCAATTTCCAGGAGCAGCACCGGAGGCAGGGATCATCCTTGGAACCCTGAACATATAAGCACTCTGCCCCTTGAGCTCCGAGAATA
>JAFATF010000590.1 GCA_019244045.1 Acidobacteriota bacterium | reverse complement strand
CCCTTCAGGGACGGATCAAACAGTTCTTCAACCGAGACGAAGAATGCGTCCATATCGATGTGAAAGATGGTCCTCATGCGATCCCAAAGCAGATGCTCGCGATCCAAATTCTACCGCTCTCCGCCCCCCCGAGGTGAAAACAGCTCTGGGGAGAAATGACAGGTTCAAACCACAGGAGCGCCTATGCTGGAATCCCAATCGGACCTCCCGGCAGATCGAGCCGGCGGCCGCGTAAGGAGCCCGTCAGCTCATGGCAGGAGGAGATCGTCTACGCCCCGGAACGAGGATCGCCGTACCCGGTTGGCGGCAATTCGGGGCACAGAGGAGCGGAGATTCTTCCGGGATAAACCGCGAAGGCAGCGGAAGGGATCAGAAGGTAAGCGAACCAGCGCAGCCATCCCGGCCAAAGGCAGTCAGGCTGAATTCGCCGAGCGTAGCTGCCGTACACGCTCGTAGACCCGAACATATTCTTTGGCGGAGCGGTTCCAGGAAAAATCTCTATTCATGCCGTTGCGCATGAGCACCTGCCACGAGCTCGGGTCGCGAAAAGCCTGCAGCGCCTGCCGGATGGTCAGCAGTAAGGATTCCCCGCTATATTCGCTAAATTTGAATCCCGTGCCTTTTCCGCTGCGCGCATCCCAAGGTTCAATGGTGTCGTCCAAACCACCTGTTGCGCGCACGATGGGCACCGTACCGTACTTCAGGCTATAGATCTGGTTCAGGCCGCAAGGTTCGTAGCGCGAGGGCATGAGAAACATGTCGCTTCCGGCCTCGATCTTATGCGCGAGTTCGTTGTTATATGCAATCTTGACCGCAATCTTCTGGGGGAATTGGCGGTTGAGCCGCAAAAACATCTCCTCGTATTCTCGGTCACCGGCGCCTAGGGCAACCACAATCATGTCTTCGCGGGCCAGGCGATCCATCACATGGGAGATCAGATCGAAGCCCTTTTGGGCTGCAAAGCGCGACACAATGCCAATGACCGGCAGCTTCGGATTGGAATCTGTGATACCGAAGGCGGCCAATAAATCGTGCTTGCATTTGGCCTTTCCGCTGAGATCGTGGACCGAATATTTAGCCGCGCTGAACTTGTCGCACTCCGGGCTCCATTCCTGGTAGTCAACTCCGTTCAGAATTCCCGTAACCGTGGCGGCTCGTGCCCGCAGCACGCCTTCAAGGCCAAAACCGTATTCCGAGGTTTGAATCTCCTGGCTGTATTTCCTGCTCACAGTGGTAATGAAGTCGGAGTAAACCAGAGCCCCTTTAAGGAAGTTGATCTGGCCAAAGAACTCCATCTTGCTCATGGTGAACAGATCCCAGGGCAGCATGAGCAAAGGCAGAATCTCTGAGGGGAACAGGCCCTGGTAGCCCATATTGTGAATGGTGAAAGTTGCGCCCACATCGCGGAACGCGGGATCTTCCCCATAGACGGTGCGCAACAGGACGGGAACCAGAGCCGCTTGCCAATCATGGCAATGGAAGACCTCAGGTACGCCCAAGATCTTGGAAGCTTCGAGCACCGCCCGGGAGAACAGGGCGAAGCGCTCAGCATTATCGGGATAGTCTCCGGCTGGGGTTCCGTAGAGCGCGTCGCGGTCAAAGTACGGCGGATACTCAATAAAATAATACCTGACGCCATGCTCCTCACCCCCCGTCACCACAGACGAGAAGCGGTAACGGTCATCGAAGGGCACCGTGACGCTGTCGATCACTGTTTGCGCGGCTTGCAGCTTAGTCTGTTTGTAGCGAGGCAGATACACACTCACCTTGTGTCCCAGCTGGGCCAAGGCACGCGGCAGAGCACCCACGACGTCGGCCAAGCCGCCGGTTTTAGAGAAGGGCACGCACTCGGAGGCAACGAAGGCAATATGCATCAGCTCACAACTCCCAAATAGCTCACGGGCACCGGCGCGGTCTATCATAAGTACATCCGAATGCAGGGCCTCACGCCGGCGCGCTCCTGGAGTGAAGTTCGAGTTTAAATGGCGTTTGGAAAGAGGGTCAACGTGAGAAAAAGCTCCACTGCGCTCCCGCTGCGCCGTCGGAAGCCGGTGCTGGGGCAGCATTTTCTGCGCGATGAAGCAGCTGCGCAGAGAATTATAGAGGCATTGGGCGACCTTTCAGGAAAAACTGTGCTCGAGATCGGGCCGGGAACCGGGGCACTTACCCGCCGGCTGATTGCCCGGGCGCGACGGGTCATTGCCATTGAGCTCGACAAGGTGCTGGCGGCACAATTGCGCATGGGTTTGGCCTTGGTGCGCAATGCAGAGATCATCGAGGGCGACGTGCTGGCCATTGATTTCGACACCATCTTTGGTCCTAAGCCCGGCAACTCTCGCCCCGGCCTTGAATATGTGCCGCAACCGGCCACCGTGGTCGGCAATCTTCCTTACTACATTACTTCCGACATCCTGTTGCGGCTCTTTGCGTACCGCAGGTACTTCGATACGCTGGTCATCATGGTGCAGCGCGAACTCGCGGATCGAATTGTCGCCCGGCCGGGAAGCCGCGATTACGGCTTACTTTCAGCAACCGCGCAGCTCTACGCCAAGGTCGAGCGCCTGTTTTCGTTTGCGCCCGGCTCCTTCACCCCCCCGCCTAAGGTACATTCGACGGTTTTACGGCTAACTCTGGCTCCTCAACTTGAAAAACTCGGCGTCGCCGAAGACCGCTTTATACATTTCCTGAAGCTCTCTTTTGGCCAAAAACGCAAAACCCTGTGGAACAATCTAAAATTGGAGTACGACGCCGCATTACTGAGAGCCGCTCTGGAGCAAGCTGGAATCAGTGCCAACGTCCGGGCGGAGGCGCTGCCCCTGGAAAAAGCCGCGGCTCTCTTTCGGGCGCTATCGAGCGGCCAGAGAGGCAGCTGAACCCTCGTTGCGAGAGGAGGCGCTTATGGGCACGGCCAGTGTTCGTCATCCCGCGGTATCAGGACAGTTCTACCCGCAGAACCCTGACCGGCTTCGCGCAGAAATAGAATCGTTTACAGCAGTAGGTCGACCAGCGATTCATGCGCTTGGCTGTGTGGCCCCGCACGCCGGCTATATCTATTCGGGACATGTCGCCGGGGCCCTGTACGCGCGAGTCGAACTTCCAGAAATATTCATCATTATGTGCCCCAACCACACGGGCATGGGCACGCCGCTGGCCATCATGAGCGAAGGTCAATGGGAGACGCCGTTGGGGAATGTGGGCCTTAATCCCGATCTGGCCGGAGAACTCAAATCAAGGTGCTCGCTGCTTAGCGAAGACGCCGGGGCCCATCGCTACGAACACGCGGTCGAGGTGCAGCTGCCGTTCTTGCAGACGCGACTGACTCATTTCACGTTTGTGCCTATCGCCGTGGGCACGAGCCGATTGGAAGCGCTCGAAAGCCTGGGCAATGCGATCGCGAAAACCGTGGCCCCGCTTGGCAAACGCGTGCTCATCATCGCGTCGAGCGATATGAATCACTACGAATCGGATAGCATAAC
>JAFATF010000581.1 GCA_019244045.1 Acidobacteriota bacterium | reverse complement strand
TGAGGTAATCGGCTACGAGCGCCGTCTTTTCGAGCTTCTTTGTCGTGGCGGCGACCCGCTCGGCGGTTTCGGCTAGTTCGACCATGTGTAGCTTCGATGCAAGCCGGCCAGGGCAAACCTCCGTCTTGCCTGTTCCTCCCGCTCCAGTCCGAGTCAGGGCACCCACCAGAAAACGGCAAGTAAGTGTCCTGATTACTTAATCTTACGTCACCATCGTGCCATGTTGATCGTCTCCAGCTGTGATAACCTAGGCGCGGAGCCATTCTGTCGGAAGGATCATCTAAGATTCCATGCAGTTTCTACGTTCCATGTGGCGTTTCCTGGTAGCGGTTCAGCTCTTGCCCGCCCTTGAAGGGGGCGAAGAGACCCTGGTCGGCGGCCAAGCGGTGCTTGAAGGCGTGATGATGCGCTCTCCCCATGCCTGGGGCATAGCCGTGCGCAAGCCGTCGGGCGAAATTGCCGTCCACAGTGAGCCTCTCGAGCGGCTCTCCGAAAAGCACAATTGGATGGGCTGGCCGGTGGTGCGTGGGGTCGTCACCCTCGGGCACGCGATGTCGCTCGGCTTTCGCGCCTTGCGCTTCTCGGCCAATGTCGCTCTCGACCAAGTCGAGACGGAACCGAAAGCGGGAAAGAAGATAGAAATCAGCGGCTGGATTGCCGCGGTAAATATTGTGTTGTCGGTTGGCTTTTTCGTCTTCATGTACAAATTCTTGCCTCTCTTGGCGGCCACCGAATTGAAACGAATCAGCCCGGTGTTTGGCGAGCGAGTGGTCTTCAACCTGGTCGATGGGGCGGTTCGAATTGCCTTATTCCTCTTGTTCATCTGGGGTACCTCGCTGCTGAAGGACATTCGCCGCGTTTATCAGTATCACGGCGCCGAGCACAAAACGGTTTTCGCCTTTGAGGCCGGCGATCCTCTTGCGACCCGGCCAGTGCAGAAATATTCCACCTATCATCCCCGTTGCGGTACCAGCTTCTTGATGACCATCATGATCATCTCCATAGTGGTCTACACTCTGGTGCCGGCCGTTACATTCTGGGGACGCTTCGCCGCCCGTCTCCTGCTGCTCCCCTTCATCGCCGGCCTCTCGTATGAGGTTATCCGTTTCGCCGCCAAGCACCGGGGCTCCCTGTTCGCGCTCATGACTGCTCCTGGTCTTTGGCTGCAACGGATCACCACCCAATCGCCGTCCGATGACCAGGTGGAATGTGCAATCACGGCCCTCGACCAAGCCATGGTCCTCGAAAAGCAGCGCGGGGGAGAATTCGTGATTGCCTAGGCTCCCCGCGAACCTGGGTAGCGGTCCTCCGTTCTCCGCGCAACGAGCTTGCCATGCGGTCAATGTTGCTTCCCTTGGCGACGAATTTCTGCCTCATGCTTAGGGGTGCGGTTCGAGGAAGAAGCGATACTGATGTTCGAACGACTTGATCAAATCGAAGCGCGTTATGAAGAACTGACGCAGGCTCTAGCATCGCCGGAGATCATGAGCGACTCGGCAAGATACCAGAAGACTGCCAAGGCGCACAGTGACATGACCCCGGTGGTCGAAAAATACCGGGAGTATAAGGATCTGAAGCGTGGTATCGCCGAAAGTAAGGCCGTACTGGCGGATGAGAAAGACCCCGAGATGCGCCTCTATGCCCAGGAGGAACTGGACAATCTCGAGCCGCGCCTCCTCAGTGTCGAGAACCAGCTCAAGCTCCTGCTGCTGCCTAAGGATCCCAATGATGAAAAGGATGTCATCCTAGAGATTCGCGCGGGCACCGGCGGTGACGAGGCTACCCTGTTCGCCGCCGAGATGTTCCGCATGTACACGCGGTATGCCGAAGGCCAGGGCTGGAAGATTGAAGTGCTGAATACCTCAGAATCCGGGGTGGGTGGTCTGAAAGAAGTAATCGCCATGATCTCGGGAGACAAGGTGTACTCCCGCCTGAAGTACGAAAGCGGTGTGCACCGCGTGCAGCGCGTGCCGGCCACCGAGCAGCAGGGGCGCGTGCACACCTCGGCGGTCACGGTTGCTGTTCTTCCTGAAGCCGAGGAGGTGGACGTCAGGATCGAACCCAAAGACCTGCGCATCGACACCTTTTGTTCCTCCGGACCCGGCGGCCAGTCCGTGAACACGACGTATTCCGCGGTCCGCATTACTCACATTCCCACCAATACGGTAGTCAGTTGCCAGGACGAGAAATCGCAGATCAAGAATCGGGAAAAAGCCATGCGTGTGCTGCGTTCCCGCCTGTATGAGATGGAGATGGAGAAACAACAGGAGGCGCTGGCCAAAGAGCGCAAGATCATGGTCGGCAGCGGGGATCGCAGCGAGAAGATCCGCACCTACAACTTTCCCCAGAACCGCGTGACCGACCACCGCATCGGCTTGACCATTCATCAACTGCAGGATTTCATGGACGGCAAGCTACAGCCCATGCTCGAGGCCCTAGTTACGCATTTCCAGGCGGAAAAACTGAAAAAGGAATCGGCAGCGGTGGTTTGACGAGCGCTTCGGGCGGAAGGCCTTGAGGCAGCGCAAAGTCCCTTCTGCCCGCAGGCACCCCGTTTCCCTTTCGGCGATTGCCATGCGCCTCAATGCAATTTTGCGCTCTGCCATCGATCGCCTGACCGCGGCCGGAGTCGGCTCGCCCCGGATGAATGCCGAAGTACTCCTGATGTTTACCCTGACTTGCGATCGCGCCTATCTCTACGCCCATCCCGAACGAGAACTCAGTTTGGAGGAAAGCGCCCGCTACTGGGATGCGCTCTGTAAGCGCGCTGGTGGCGTTCCCGCCCAGTACATTACCGGGCACCAGGAATTCTGGGGCATGGACCTCGTAGTTACTCCCGCCGTATTGATCCCCCGTCCGGAAACCGAACACCTGATCGAGGCCGCTCTCCCGCTGGCAAGAGACCTTGCCCAGGCAAAGATCGTAGATGTGGGTACCGGATCCGGCGCCATTGCCCTGGCCCTCGCTCGCGAGCTGCCGAGCGCGGAGATTTACGCCACCGACCTCTCCCGGACAGCACTCGAAGTGGCCCAGGCCAACGCTGCCCGCCACTGCCTGGAACGCCGCGTCAGTTTCTACCGCGCGGACCTCCTCGAAGCTGTGCCGGGACAATTCGACTTGATTGTCTCCAATCCGCCCTATGTCGGCGAACAAGAAGCAGATCAGGTCCAGCTCGAGGTACGCAAATTCGAGCCCCGCGACGCGGTCTTCGCAGGCCGCACCGGCACTGAGGTGATCGCCCGGCTCATTCCCCAGGCCGAAGAAAAGCTGCGGCCGGGCGGCTGGCTGATACTTGAGATCAGCGGCACCATCGTAGATGATGTTCGCCGTCTGCTCTCGAGCTGGGACGAGCTCCATATAACCCCCGACTTGCAGCGTATTCCCAGAGTGGCCGCGGCCAAGCGTGGAATCACCCGCCGCTCAAGGCCATGAAGTCGCAGCTCTTCCCACCACGGCAAGTTGAGAGGAGGGTTGACGAAGGTCCGCTAACTTCTCACGCCCGCGGGCTGGATCTCGTCCAGCTCGAGGCGATGCGTAGGATAGTTTCCCGTGTAGCAGGCGGTGCAATAGGTGGTCTTGGCGCCATCGCCACACGCGTTCTTCAGCCCTTCGAGGGAGAGATAGGCCAATGAGTCGGCTCCGATGTATTCGCGAATTTCCTCGATCGATTTATTGGCCGCGATGAGCTGCTTTTTCGAGGGAGTGTCCACCCCGTAAAAACAAGGCGAGGTGGTAGGCGGGCAGGAAACCCGCATGTGCACCTCGCTTGCGCCCGCGCTACGGATCATGCGCACGATCTTGCGACTGGTAGTTCCGCGCACAATCGAGTCATCGATGAGCACGACCCGTTTGCCCTCAAGCAGCGAGCGCACCGGATTAAGTTTCAATTTGACTCCGAAGTCGCGCACCGATTGCGAGGGCTCGATAAAGGTTCGACCCACATAGTGATTGCGGATGAGGCCAAAGCGGAAGGGAATTCCGCTCTCGGCCGCATAGCCCATGGCTGCCGTGACCCCGGAATCGGGTACCGGCACCACAATGTCGGCCTCAGCCGGGGCTTCTCGCGCCAGTTGCCGGCCCAACTGGTCTCGGCTCTGATCGACGGGGCGTCCAAAAACAACGCTATCGGGTCGCGAGAAATACACGTGCTCGAAGATGCAACTGGAGACCGAAGCAGGGCAGCCATAAAATTGCGAACTAATTCCCTCCGGGCCCACCACCACCAGTTCACCCGGTTGGACTTCGCGCTCGTAGGCGGCGCCAATGAGGTCAAAGGCGCAGGTTTCCGAGGCAAAGACAATGGTCTCCGGCCCAGTGCCGGCGTTTTCTCTTATTCGGCCCATGGCCAAAGGTCGAAATCCGCGTGCATCGCGCGCGGCAAATACCCGGTCCCTCGAAATCATGACCAGGGAAAACGCTCCATCGACTTGCCGCAGCGCCTCGGCAATCGCTTCGGGCAAAAACTGTTGCTTAGAGAGTGCGACCAGGTGAACGATCACTTCGGTGTCGCTGTTGGTCTGAAATATCGAGCCCTGTTGTTCGAGCCGGCAGCGAATTTGGTGGGCATTGACCAGATTGCCGTTATGTGCCACGGCGATCTGTCCCTTGTTGGATTGCACCACGATGGGCTGCGCATTGAGCAAGGCCGAATCACCCGCCGTCGAATATCGCGTATGTCCGATGGCGAGAGTACCGCGGATTTTCGCGAGTTCGGGTTGGCGAAAAATGTCGGCGACGAGCCCCATGGCCTTATGCGCATGTAAGCTCATTCCATCGGAGGTTACGATGCCGGCAGACTCCTGCCCCCGATGTTGCAGGGCGTGCAGGCCCAAATAGGCAAGCTTTTCCGCTTCAGGATTGCGGTAAATAGCCACCACCCCGCACTCTTCCCGAAATTTGTCAGCCTTTAACATTCCGCAATCAGCCGCAGTGCAGGGGTACCATGGCAAGGCACTCCACATCTCCTATACTCATAGCTCAATCGGCCGCGACCGGTTCAGCCTCACTGCGCAAAGCTTTTTCGAGGGCTCTTTCGTAAATGTCGCACAAGTCCGCCACCCTGGCCGATACCACTAAAGCGCCATCCAGCCTTATTTCTACCTTTTGCGAAATGGTCTCACCCAGGTACTTTGCCTCCACCCCGTAACTTGCCGCCAGCTTTTCGATTTTCCCTCGTTTGCCCGGGTCGCAGGAAACAACAACCCGCCCTGCATCTTCGCCAAACAAGACGAACTCTGGCGGTAGTCCCTCAGAACTCAGGCGCACCTGCAAGCCGACGTGGAATGGAAATGTGGATTCCACCAGGGTCACCGCCAGTCCCCCATCGGAGCAGTCATGGGCGGAGTCGACTATGCGCGCCTGAATCATTTCGACCAGGCATTTGCCGAGCGCGGCTTCTTTTTCCAAATTCAACTCCGGCGGGTAGCCCCATAAACTGCCGATTACGACCTTGGCATACTCAGAGGAACCAAACTCAGATTCAGCGTCGGTAAGGTCGCCGGAAGAGGTAGCTCGCAGCAATACCAGTGCGCGTCCCGGCTCGACAAAGCCGATCTGCGCCGCCTGATCGACGTCCTCAAAGACGCCGACCACTCCCAATACTGGCGTAGGATAAATGCCTTCGCCGACGGTTTCGTTATAAAAGCTCACATTCCCGCCGGTAATCGGTATGTCTAGCTCTTCGCAGGCTCTGGTCAGCCCGTCGATCACCTGCGAGAACTGCCACATAGTCTTCGGCTTCTCGGGGTTCCCGAAGTTCAGGCAGTTGGTAGCCCCCACCGGGGTAGCGCCTGCGCAAGCAACATTGCGTGCAGCCTCGGCCAGCGCGTGCATTGCCCCCAGGCGTGGGTCGAGATAACACCAGCGCCCATTACCATCGAGTGCCATCGCCAGCCCGCGTTGCGATCCTTTAATACGGATTACCCCCGCATCGGCTTTTGCGGGGCCTGCCACCGTGTTGGTCTGAACCATAGAGTCGTACTGCTGCCATATCCACCTTTTGCCGTAGATGTTGTCACCCTCGAGCAGCTGCTTCAGTTCGTCCGTCAAGTCGCCCGGTTTTCCCAGACGAATTCCTTCCGGGATCTCACGGGCAACCGGCGGCTCCCATCGCTCGATCGAGCGCCGGTAAACGGGCGCATCGTCGGTAAGTGCCTGCGTAGGGATCTCGGCCACCACCTGCCCGTGCTGAAGGACGCACAGCTGGCGGTCGCTGGTGACGTGGCCGACTTCGATGGCATCCAGTCCCCATTTTTCAAAGACGCGAAATACCTCCTGCTCGCGTCCCTTCTCGCAAACCAGCAGCATACGCTCCTGGGACTCGCTCAACATGATCTCGTACGCGGTCATCCCGGTTTCCCGCTGGGGCACGCGATCTAACTCAATTTCCATTCCCACCTGGCCGCGCGCGCTCATTTCCGCGGTCGAACAGGTCAGTCCGGCCGCTCCCATGTCCTGAATGCCAACGATGGCTCCAGTTTGCATGGCCTCCAGGCAGGCTTCGAGCAGCAGCTTTTCCAAGAAAGGATCACCCACCTGCACGTTGGGCCGCTTGCCCTCCGAGCGCTCGCTAAACTCTTCACTGGCCATAGTTGCGCCGTGAATCCCGTCGCGTCCAGTCTTGGCACCGACGTAAATGACAGCGTTTCCCTCGCCCGCTGCCCGAGCATAGAAAATTTGGTCCCGCCGCAGCAGTCCGAGGGCGAAGGCATTCACCAGCGGATTGCTCGAATAGCAGGGCTCGAACTTGGTCTCGCCGCCCAGATTGGCCACTCCGAAGCAGTTACCGTAGGAGGCAATCCCGCCGACCACTCCTTCGAGGAGGGAATGATTGCGTGCGATCTCCTCCCGGGTAGGCACACTGGCGCCCACCCGCTCGTCAGCGCCCGGGCCGTTCCGCCGACGGCGAGCCACAGGTCCAAAACGTAGTGAGTCCAATACAGCTACGGGCCGTGCGCCCATGGTGAAAATATCCCTCAGGATGCCGCCCACTCCTGTGGCCGCACCCTGAAAGGGCTCGATGAAAGACGGATGATTGTGGGACTCGATCTTAAACGCGCACGCCCATCCCTCCCCAATATCGATAATGCCCGCATTCTCGCCCGGCCCCTGCAGCACACGTCGGCTCCGGGTCGGCAGCCGCTTCAGATGCACCCGGGAGGATTTGTAAGAGCAGTGCTCGCTCCACATGACGCTGAAGACCCCTAATTCGGTGAAGGTAGGCTCGCGCCCGCCGAGGAGCCGCTTGATCTTCTCGTACTCCTCAGCGCTCAGTCCGTGATCGCGAATCAGGTCCTCGGTAATGGCCTTGGGAGCGGCGGTAGTCATAGGGGAAAACCTATTGTCGCATGTAGACCCGAGGCTGGCCATTGTCTTGCTTCGCCCTTCGACGGCTGCGGGAGAGACCCCCGTCCTTACGGCGTCTTCCCCCAGCCTCAGGCATTCAGCAGGAAAAATCAGCGACTATACTTTTATGCATGAAGTCGGTCATTGTGGGTACAGCCGGTCACATTGATCATGGCAAGACCGCGTTGATCAAGGTCCTGACCGGGATCGATGCCGACCGCCTCGAGGAGGAAAAGCGCCGGGGCATCACCATTGATTTGGGTTTTGCCCACCTGGAATTGCCTGCTCCCAGCGGGGAGGTGCTGCGCTTGGGCTTCATCGATGTTCCCGGACACGAGCGCTTCGTACGCAACATGCTGGCGGGGGCCGGAGGCGTCGACCTGGTGCTGTTGGTGATAGCCGCGGACGAATCCATTAAGCCGCAGACCCGCGAGCATTTCGACATCTGTCGCCTCTTAGCGGTGCAGCGCGGCATCACTGTGCTCACAAAGTCCGACACCGTCGATCGTGAGACGCTCGATGTAGTCCGGCTGGAGGCGGAAGAATTCGTGCGTGGCTCGTTCCTCGAGGGTGCTCCCCTGGTGGCTGTCAGTTCTCTTACCGGCGCAGGTTTCGAGGACTTGAAAAAGGCGCTGGTCGAAGTCGCCTGCCAGCTCTCCGCGCGCGATCCGGCTACCCTTACCCGGCTGCCCATCGATCGTGTTTTCACCATGAAAGGTTTTGGCACGGTGGTCACGGGAACCCTGGTTTCAGGAACAATCGGCAAGGACGAGGAATTGGAAATTTTCCCAAGCCTGGAGCGGGTTCGGGTGCGCGGTATCGAGGTGCACGGCCGGGCGGCCCCCGCCGCCATGGCCGGGCAGCGGACGGCGCTCAACCTGGCCGGGGTCGCTACAGAGGAATTGGCCCGCGGCATGACTTTGGCGCCGCCCTGCACCTTTCGCGCCACCCGCCGCGTCGATGTCTCGCTGTCTCTGCTGGCCTCGGCCAAGCCGCTCAAAGATGGCGCCCGTGTCCACCTGCACGTCTACAGCTCGGAAACCATTGCCGAGGTGCGACTGTATGGCAAGCGCCCGCTCCTGCCAGGCGAGGACGGCTACGCGCAACTGCGGCTCGATCACGAAGTCTTGCTGCTTCCCGGCGATCGCTTTATCATCCGCCAGTTTTCTCCGGTTATTACCATCGGCGGCGGAGTGGTTCTCGATGCCGCCCCTCGGCGGAAAAGCAAAGCAGCTGGCAGCCAGCAAATACTGCCCGTATTGCACTCGGGCGGCGAGAAATCCGCACTGCTCCTGCGCATTGCCCGACAAGGGTCGAGCGGTCTGACCCTGGCGGAAGCGGTCGCCGAAACCGGTTGCACTCGGGCTCGGCTCGAGGAGCTAGGCGCTGATCTCAGGCAGGGCGGGGAAGTGGTCAGAATCGGCGATCGCTTAATCGAGCGCCGCAGCCTTGACGCCAGCGAACGACAGCTGCTTGCACATTTGGAGGATTTCCACCGGCGCGATCCGCTGGTGCCGGGTATGGGCCGGCAGGAACTCCACGATCTTCTTGCCCTGCCCAACGAGGTCTTCTCTGCCATGCTCGAATCCTTGGGCAGACTAAAGAAGCTTGAATCGGCCGGTCAGATCGTGCGCCTCGCCGGCCGCGGCGTGGTTATGAAAGATGAGGAAGCCGAATCCAAGAAGACGATTGAGCAAGCTTTCCGCTCCGCCGGCCTGGCCGTACCCGCTTTGGCCCAAGTGATGGCCGGCTTGAAAATCGATAAAGTACGGGCGCAAAAGCTTGTGACCTTGCTCCTACGGGAGAAAATTTTGATCAAAGTGTCCGATGACCTGGTCTTTCATCGTACCGCGCTCGAGGGGCTGCGCGCTCAAGTGGCCGCCTATAAGAGCAAGTCGCCGAAGATCGATGTCGGCAAATTCAAGGAACTTACCGGAGTCTCACGCAAATATGCGATTCCGCTTTTGGAGTACCTCGACCGGGAACATGTGACCGAGCGCGTAGGCGACCTGCGGGAAATTCTTTGAACCCAATCGAGAATGCACCCATCAGGTTCCCGGTAGCGGCTTAAATCTGCGCCTGCGGAAATTCGACGGCGAGGCCGAGAGGATCGGTGAGCCGATTGGTCAAATTCACCAAACCCACCAGTAGATGGAGATCGACGACCTGCTCTTCGGAAAAGTGCTTCTTGAGCGCCGCGATGTCGGCGTCGATGACATTTTTCGGTGCCCGGGTTAACTTCTCAGCATACTGCAGCGCTACCTGATGCTTTTCTCCAAAGCGGGAGTAAGCTCCTTGACTGAGAGCCTTGCAATCGTCGGAGGTGAGCCCGGCTCGCTTCGCCGAAGCGAGATGATGCTGCAGTCAATAATTGCACCCGTTCAACCACGATACACGTATATAAATCTCTTCATACAGCATGCGCTCGAGCGATCTGCCGATGCTCGAATAAAAAGGCAGAAAAGTCTTCAAAACCTCGGGCCGCTGGGCGATGGCCTTATGTACGTTGCCGGGCTTTCCCCGGAGTACTTGGTCATAAATTTCTTTGACTTGGGGGCTCGATTTCTCAGGTTCAATCAAGCTGACGCGCGCCATCTGAGCATGCTCCTTGCCTCACCGTATAATGTCGACAGGCCGCAGGGAATCTTGTCGGCGGACAACCGATGCTCTCAGTTCAATCTGCCTCTGTCAATCATGCCGGCGGTGCCAGGACCCGCCAGCTGCCCGGGCTCGCCCCCCAGAGCAACCCGGCGGGGGTGAGCGTCGGCCGGAAGGTGGGGAGTGAAGCTGTGGCGGGCGAGCCCGCCGCGAAGATTGTTCGTTCGGATCTCCGTCACTACCCGCCAGGAGGACGGCCGTCAAGTTCTCTCAATTCACGCTGGCTTCTCCGGACCAGGTCGCGCCGGATGGCGAAGTCCACGCCGGATCGGCTGCTGGGTAAAGCCTGATGAACGCTCCGGTGCGGGTGATTGGAGCCGGCCTCGCCGGTTCGGAAGCGGCCTGGCAATGCGCCCGCCGCGGCATTAGGGTTGAGCTTTGCGAAATGCGCCCCGCCCGCTCGACCGCCGCCCATCAGACGGATTATTTCGCCGAGCTGGTGTGCTCGAACTCCCTCAAGTCTGACCGCGAGAATACCGCGCCCTGGCTTTTGAAAGAAGAGTTGCGCCGGGCCGGTTCAGTGCTGATCGAGATTGCGCACGCCTGCGCCGTGCCCGCCGGTCACGCTCTGGCAGTCGATCGCACCGCCTTTTCCCGCAAAGTGACCGCGACCCTCTCGCAAGAGCCTCTCGTTACGGTGATTCGCGAAGAAGTCACCAGGATCGGCGAAGACCAGATCACGATCATTGCGACTGGGCCTTTGACTTCCGAGCGCCTATCGCAGGAGATCGCCCGCCTGACCGGCAGCGCGCAGCTGTATTTCTACGACTCCATCAGCCCGATTGTAGAAGCGGATTCGATCGACACCTCGAAGGTATATCGGGCAGCCCGTTACCAGAGAGGCACGGCCGATTACATCAACTGTCCCCTGAGCCGCGAAGCCTACGAGCGCTTCTACGACGCTTTGGTCGCGGCACAATCGGTCGAAAAAAAAGACTGGGAGAAGCTCAATTATTTTGAAAGCTGCCTGCCCATCGAGGAGATCGCGCGCCGCGGGCGTGACACCCTGCGCTTCGGGCCCATGAAGCCGGTGGGGCTCAAAGACCCGCGCACCGGGCAGCCGCCCTATGCCGTAGTGCAATTGCGGCAGGAGAATCTCCGCGCCGACTCCTACAATCTAGTGGGCTTTCAGAACCATCTGCGGTTCGGCGAGCAAGAGCGCATTCTGCGGCTCATTCCCGGTCTTGAAAACGCCCGCTTCTTGCGCTACGGCCAGATGCATCGCAATACCTATATCAACGGCCCGCTACTGTTACGCCAGACGCTTGAGACTAAGTCAAATGCGCAAATCTTCTTCGCCGGCCAGATCTGCGGGGTGGAAGGCTACGTGGAATCGATCGCCACCGGGCTGCTGGCCGGTATGCACGCCGCCTGCCGGGTGGAAGGAATACGGAGCGAGGGCCCGCCGCGTGCTTCGGCGCTTGGCTCTCTGGTCCATTACGTAACTCAGGCCGACGCCAGAAACTTTCAACCCGCCAACATCACCTTCGATCTGCTTCCTGCGCTCAGCGTACCGGTTCGCGACCGCGAGCAGCGGCATCGCCTGCAATGCCGGTCGGCGCTCGAGGAGTTCGACCGCTGGCTCGAGGAGCTCAATCCAGCCATGCGCACGTGAGCCGGCCACTGATTTAGGCTCGCGTCTCAGGGCTTTTTGCCGACATCGAACGCCTCGAGACTCCACTAGCCTGGCAAGCATCCTAAGAAGGCTAGACGGGAGTTTCCATGCCCAAAAAACCCGCGGTTCGGCAATCGAAACCGGCATTTCTCTTCGATCTTGACGGTACATTGATTGACAGCGTCTACGAGCACGTGCTTGCCTGGCGCGAAGCTCTGCGCGAGTTCGGAATCGACCTGTCCACCTGGCGCATTCACCGCCGCGTGGGCATGAGCGGCGGGCTCATCCTGAACGCATTGCAACGGGAGACGGGACGCAAATTGAGCGATAAAGAAGCCGAGCGCCTGCGGCGTTTGCACGGGGAAGCGTTTCTGCGCCGCCTTGGCGACCTACGTCCCTTACCCGGCGCCCGCGACCTGCTGAGCATGCTGACTCGCGTTTCGGTGCCCTGGGCGATTGCCACCAGCGGCAAAGAGGAGCACGCGCGGCAGGCGATCAAGATCTTGGATCTTGGTGAGCGGATCCCCCTGATCACGCGCAGCGACGTGGTCCACGGAAAACCATTTCCTGATCTTTTCTTGGCGGCGGCTGCGCGCCTGAAGATGAACATCAATAATTGCATTGTGGTCGGCGACAGCATTTGGGACCTGGTCGCTTCGCGCCGCGCTCATGCTTTGGGGGTAGGCTTGCTTTCGGGGGGATACGGGGAAGAGGAGCTGGCGCATGCCGGTGCTTACCGGGTCTATGCTGATCCCGCCGAGCTGTTGCGCCATATTGATGAATTGGGGGTAGAAGCCGACGTTTAACGGCCGGTCAGCTGCTATGCCCGGTGGAGTTCGTCGTGCTTAAATGCTTGCGATGTTTGCTCGCAAGATCCGGGTCAGTTACGAAGCAGATGGCAAGCGTCATTCCTGCCCCCTGAAGTGGCTCGACAGCTTCAGCATGCGCAGCTTTACTAATGCCAGCCGATTCGACGACACCCTGCCGGTAGAAGACGGGCGGATGGAGGTGGGCACGCGCGTCGAGCTCGATGAGCTTGCCAGGGCCATGGAAGACTGGTTTCGCAGAAAAAGTTACTTGCCGGGCGATGCCCATCTCACGATCGAGGAAGGTTGACCGAATTTCGCGCTGCTCGAAAAATCGTAGGGGCGCCAGATTCAGTTCGACCGGCGCGCTCGGGCGGGACCGGTCACTGGGGATAGTGCAGCAGCGAAAATACGTCGCAATCCTTCAGCCTTTCCCGGCCTTTCAGGAAATCCAGCTCCACCACGAAGCCTAATCCTCGCACATCCGCACCCAAGGTCTCGGCCAAGGCAACCGTCGCCGCCGCCGTGCCTCCGGTGGCCAGCAGATCGTCGACTATGATGACCCGCTGCCCTTGCTGGATCGCGTCTCGATGAATCTCGAGAACATTGCTGCCGTATTCGAGCTGGTATTCCAGGCGCTCGGTCGCGGCAGGCAGCTTGCCGGGCTTGCGCACGGGAACGAAACCCGCGTTCAGGCGATAGGCCACGGCCGGACCAAAAATAAATCCGCGCGCCTCCATTCCCAGAACCAAGTCGATATCTTGGTCGAGATAGTGCTCGGCCAGGGCATCGATCAAAGTGGCAAAGCCGAGTTTGTCCTTGAGCAAGGTAGTAATGTCATAAAACAGAATCCCTTTCTTGGGAAAGTCGGGCACTTCACGGATCAACCTCTTCAGCGGTTCGCAATCGACTGCCGGTCTGGTCGCCATCTACCAGGCTCCTTCAATGCGAAATGTAGCGAGGTCAGCAGTCGGCCGGGCTTCCGTCTCGTCGACCTGGTCGACCCGCGCCGCGCGCGGACCCTGATACAGCCGGGAACGCAATTCCGCCAGTTGCTCGCGTGCTCCTATCCCCAGCACTTCCACGCTGCCGTCGGCATTATTGCGGACCCATCCTCGGATGCCCAAAACATGTGCCTCGCGCTCTACGAACCAGCGGAAGCCGACGCCCTGTACGCGTCCCCGCACCACGAATCGGCGCGCTTCGACTGTCTTCTCCACCATCTTTCCTAGGAAGAAAAAGCCTTCCGCCTGCGTCCGTTCACGGTCGCAACCCAGCCGGCGCGCAATTTAGGCCCGCGAAAGATATGCGCCTTCCGAAGTATCCACCCGGATCTTTTCGCCTTGATTGATAAAGGGCGGCACCTGCACGATCAGACCGGTTTCGGTTTTCGCAGGTTTGGTCACGCTGGACGCGGTGGCGCTCTTCAATCCCGGTTCGGTCTCAATGACCGTCAATTCCACGGTTTGTGGCAGCTCGACGCCCACCGGTTTTCCATCGAAGAACTCGATTCTGATCTCGAGATTCGGAATCAGGTAATCGACGGCCTCGCCCAGAATCTCCTTGGTCAAATGCGTCTGCTCGTAGGTATTGGTATCCATGAAGTAGTAAGCATCACCGTCATTGTAGAGATATTGCATCTCCACTTCGTCGACCGTGATCTTCTCAATCGGATCAGGCGAGCGGAAACGGTGCTCGAACATGGCACCGGTGCGCAGATTGCGCAATTTGGCCTGAATGAAGGCCCGCAGGTTCCCCGGGGTGCGATGCTCCACGCTGAAGACCGAGTGCAAGTCATTATTGTGCTTGATGATCATACCGGGGCGAAGTTGGGTCGCAGGAATAGCCATGCTGCTCAGGTTCTCCTTAACAATTCATCGGCACGCGGGCGGAAGAGACACTCGTTCCCGCCGCACACAGGAACCAAAGTAGTTATTCTACACAGAGTTCGAACCTGGGAAAACTCGCCTTCGATCCCGGGAATCGAAACTAGTTTTTTGATCCGCGTTCAACCTCGGTTTCTGGAAGCAAGCTACAATCGATGGATTGATCGAATCCGCGAGGTGGATCTATGCGACATGGCAATTACGAGGCTTCGGACAAGAGCACAGCCGGCACGGCCATCACTTTTCTGTTCATCGGACTCGGGGCAGGCGCGCTGATTGCGCTGCTCTTTGCCCCGAAGGCTGGCGAACAGCTTCGGCGGGACTTGCGCCGTGGCTACGAGGATGCCCGTGATGCAGTCGAAACCTTCGCCGAAGAGGCCCGGGATCGTGTCGAAGAAGTGATCGAGAAGGGCGCCGATTGGGTCGAAAGCGCCCGTGAAAAAGCCGAGCCGCTGCGCTCGGCCATGCGCCGCAAGTGATTCGCGTGCGGCGCACGGGCGCCGCCGACTACGCGGTCGAGCCTTGGATCACGAGCCGTTGCCGAAGCTCCTTTTCTCTTCCACTGGAAAAGGCGAACAGGGTTGCACGGGGGACGCTCTAAGGCAATATTCCCATCCGCTTACCAACCCGCTTGAGCACCTCAAGCGCCTGCTCCAACTGTTCACGGGTGTGGGTAGCGGTCATGATCGTCCGCACTCGCGCTTTTCCCTCCGGAACGGTGGGAAACGCGATGCCGGTGCCAAGCACGCCTTCCTTGAATAGTTCCCGCGAAAACTCCATGGTGAGCTTGCCCTCGCCGATGATGATGGGGGTGATCGGGGTTTCACTGGCGGGCGTGTTGATGCCGCCGATATTGAATCCCAGAGTTCCCAGTTCTTTTTTCCAATAGGTCGTGTTGGCCCAAAGCCGCTCCATGCGCTCCGGCTCCTGTTCGAGTACGTCAAAAGCAGCCATACAGGTTGCCGCCACCGCCGGCGGATGCGATGTTGAAAACAGGAATGGTCGAGCGCGGTGGTAAAGATAGTCAACCAAATCCTTCGATCCGCAGACATATCCGCCGAGAGCGCCGATGGCCTTCGATAAAGTACCCACCTGCACATCGACCCGCCCGTGCACGTGAAAATGATCAATCGTCCCCCGGCCGCTGTTTCCCAGTACGCCCGAGGCATGGGCGTCATCGACCATCATGATGGCGCCATGCTTCTCGGCCAGGGCGCAAAGCGAGGGTAGCGGGCCGATGTCCCCGTCCATCGAGAACACGCCATCGCTGATGAGCAGTTTTCGCCCCGGCTGGTCCTTTACGCTCGCCAGGTGCTCCTCGGCATGCGCCATATCTTTATGTCGAAAGACCAGGATCTTGGCCTTGGACAGCCGCGCTCCATCAATAATGGAAGCGTGATTCAGCTCGTCGGAGATGATGAAATCATCTTTGCCCAGAACGGCCGAAACAGTACCGGCATTGGCGGCAAATCCAGATTGGAAAACCACGCAAGCTTCCACATTTTTAAAAGCGGCAATTCTCTCCTCCAGCTCCAGGTGAATCTTCATGGTACCCGCGATGGTACGCACCGCGCCTGAGCCCACCCCGTATTTCTTGGTGGCCGAAAGCGCCGCTTCGCGCAACTTGGGATGGGTAGTCAGGCCGAGATAGTTGTTGGAAGCCAGATTGATGACCTTTTTGCCATCGAACGTCGAAACCGGTGCCTGCTCGTCCTCGAGCACGCGCAGGCGGAAGTGGGTGCCTTTCAACTTAAGTTGATTGAGCTGATCCGTAAGATAGGAGAGTGGATCGGTGCGAGTCGGCGTTAAGGTAGCCATAGCAGAGATAGTTTAATCCCTGGAGCGGTTCGTTTTCCTGCCCCAGGCCTCGCCCACCGCGGGAGCACAGGGAAGCCCCTAGCACCTCGATTGTCAAGAACCAACAAGGTAAACGGTGGAATACCGAGAAGCAAAAGTGAGGACTTTTGCTGGATCAAACGGCGCTGCGACAAAGGACTGCCGCTTCCGGTGGGATCTTTCCTCGTTGTCAGTGGGAGATCGCGCTCATAACTTCCGATCCCAGACTTCGGCGACCAGGTCGCGTCGGCCCCAGCTTTGATGCCGGGCCCTTTTCACCAACTCAAAACCAGCCTCTTTATACAAGTGGCGCGCGGCATGGAGCTCGCTCTGCGTCCAGAGGGTCACCTTCTTGTATCCGGCCTGACGGGCAAAAAGCATGCAGTCGGCGATTAGCTGACGGCCGATGCCGAGGCCACGCGCGCTGGGCTCGACGAGCAGGAGACGTAGTTTGGCCACTCGTTCGGAGCTCTTGACCAGAAAGACGCAGCCGACATTCTCGCCCTCGCGCTCCGCCATCCAGCAGTGCTCGCGCTTGCAATCGAAATGACGGATAAAATTGGCTACGATGTCGGCCACCAGGGCTTCGAAACGCTCGTCGTATCCATATTCCTGGAAGTAAATCTGGCCATGGCGTGCGACGACCCATCCCATATCACCGGGACGATGAGCACGCAGAAGATACTGTCGATAGGGGTCGCGGGGCTGGCTCGACAAGATGCCCTCAATCGAGCGCAGCGCTTTAAGCAAGCGCTCGAGGTCACCCGGCCGGAGGCTGGCGAGCATGCAGGCGACTTCCTGGTTTTGCCGGCTATCGAGAGCGGCAAATACCTGCGCCCCCTTGCCGGTTAATGCCAGCAGATTCTGACGGCGATCGGAAACATGAGGGACCTTGTCCACCAGTTTGCGGCTGGCAAACCCGCGCAGCAGACGGCTGAGGTAGCCGGGGTCGAGGGCGAGCTCATTGGCAATTTCGGCGGCCAAGGCATGTTGGCGATGAGCGATCTCGTAGAGCACCCGAACTTCGGTCAGAGAAAACTGGCTGTCCAGCAATCCATGCCGCAAGACACCGATCTTGCCCGTATAGAAGCGATTGAAGTGTCGCACGGCGGCAATGGCGTCTGAAAGCCGGGGCGCTTGCGGGACACAGGAACCGGCTGCCATAGTTGCCACTGTCAACTATTTAATTGCTTTTGTCAATATTTTGGGATTTCGTTCGGGGCTGTGCGGTCCACTCGCAGCCAAGCCTTCTGACGATCTGGCCAGGAGGGAGCGCGTCTCTCAGCTCTCCAATGGTCCGCTCAAGTACGGGATGGCGCTCGTCGGCCGCGATCTCGGCCAACGGCTCTAAGACGAAGCGGCGTTGCGGCATTGCCGGATGCGGGACCTGCAAATTGGGGGCGGCGATGATCCGAGCGCCGAAGAGCAGGATATCGATGTCGATGGGGCGTGGGCCTTTGGCCGGGTTGGCCGTTCGGCGCCTTCCCATGTGGCGTTCGATTTTGAGGA
>JAFATF010000560.1 GCA_019244045.1 Acidobacteriota bacterium | reverse complement strand
GTTTTGCTGGAATTTAGCTGACTACATCGATGAGTCCCTGGTCAAACCGGTTGTTGGCAGGTTGTGGTCCTCCCTGAAACCGGGAGGGATGCTGCTGGCCTTCTTTCATACACGCGACGCCGGTGCCGATGCGCCCTGCTATCGCTACCACATCATGGGCAACGAAACTCTAGAAATGCACCCCATCGTTACCCATGGCGATAGCCGCGGCCGCGCGCCAGCCGCTGGAAACGTCCATTTTCGCTTGCAACGCGTCTTTAATAACCGCCATATCGAGAATCTCTTTCATGATTTCTCTTCCATCAAATTCTTTCTCGCTCGCGACAACGTAAGAGAAGTGCTGGTCGTGCGTTAGGCTCCTCCTTTGAGGAAGCTTGTAATCAAGCTGAAATCTGGCTCAAAGGACCGCCGATGGAACGCAGCTCGGAGGCGGTCTGGGTGCGCCCCTGAAGCCAGCAAGCTCCTGCGACGTGACCGTGATCGAACGAGAATGTTACCGAGTTCGGGAAAGTGAGCGGCGATCCTGTTAAAAGGTATTCTAGACCGGCAGCGTTCCGGCTGCCTGCCGCAGGGCCGGGCGCGCTAAGCTGTAAGACTCGAAGCGACTCACTCCTACAAACTGACCACACCCGAGTAGCACCCCGGGTGGGCACCAGCATGCCTTTGTCGCTTAGCGGGTATGGCGAACCATGTAGCCGGTCAATGCCGGAAAACCGGCAAGGAGACGAACTATGCCCGTACGGATGGGAGCAGGAAGTCCCAGTAGGCGGCGAATCATAGAAGAAGTCTGAAAGACATGCATCAGGTCACGGCGGTAAGTTGCTTCATACATCTCGCCGGCTTGCTGCAATGAGCTACGACCGTGAAAAAAACTGCGAAGCGACTGAGCTGCCATGACTCCGCCGCGCAGCGCCAGCGAAATTCCATCGCCGATGAAGGGATCCACGAAACCGGCCGCATCGCCCGCGCGCAGAACCCCATTTGTGAAAGGTTCCGGTTGGTAAAATATGAGAGGCGATGTGGCCGCCATCTCAGTTGCGATGTGCCAGCCTTGGCTGCGCTTGTAGAGTGCAGGATGTTGTGGGAAGGTTTCCTGCAAAGACTTACCGACAGCGCTACGTATCATCGCACATACATTGATTCTTGTCTCTCCCCCGCAGGCGACCGGCTGCACTCCGCAATAGCCGCCAGCGAAGAAATACAGATCGACGGAACTGGCGGGGGCTGATTCTCTAAAGTGCGCTTTCACTCCGATCCACTTTCCGGCTGAGCCGGCTGTGTTCTCATTTGGTCTGGAGTTTAGGTTCGACCAGCGCCCAGAAGCATCGATAAGGCTGCGCGCCAGAAAGTGATTCTGGTCAGCCGTTCTGATCGCAAAAGGCGCCGGGCCCTCAACAGTAAGGACCGAGTGGCCTTCCCGTCCGTCCACGCCACCGGCCTTTGCCGAATTCCAAAGCGCAGCATCAAGTTCAATTCGTGGAATGCTGGCTGCTGGTGCTTCGAGGGGCATTTCGAGCATGCTGCCATCGACAAAGACTCGGGCGCAATGCAGGCGCGGCGCGCGCTCAAGCAGACCCGAGGTGGCGGAAAGCAAAGAAGTCAATAAGGCCAATGATTCGGCGGAAACAAATTCACCACATACTCTCTGTCGCGGAAACTTGCCCTTTTCCAGCAGAAGCACGCTGGCGCCATAACCAGCCGCCGTAATCGCAGCCGATGTACCTGCTGGCCCAGCACCGATTACTGCAACATCGTACATCGATCCGCCTCGCTTACGACTTCCAGGCGATGAGCGCCATGCGGAATAGATAGAGCTGGTCCACTTCAATACGGGCCGCGGCTGTGCCCGCAAGCAGTTCGCGTATCTCCTCTACGGTGTATGCCTGCCGGACCGAAGCGGGGGCATCATGCCACGTAATGCGGCTTCGGAATAGCGGCAGGCCAGCATACACCAGAGCCAGATGCAGAGGACTGCGTATGACATCGTTGATCACGACCGCTGTTCGGCAAACGCGAAGCGCTTCGGTCACAAATCCGCGAACCGCTTCGGGCATAAGATGATGAACGAAGAGTGTGCTGCTCACCAGGTCGAAACTTTCGCTGGCGAAGGGCAGTCGAAGCGCATCTCCAACCACGGCGCGAGCGGAGCTGTTCAAGTGCGACCAGGAGCGATCTAAAAGGCTGATCGCGAGCTCAATTGAGCTGGCTTGCAGCTTCTTCTGAACCATCTTCTGAACCTCTCCCGATCCCGAGGCCACTTCCAACAGCGAAAGTCGCGACATTGAGCGCTCTTGTGCAATACGCCTAATCAATCGCTCGGCGGTGGAAACGCCACCGAAGGCGCGGTTGATCAGCCATAAGTCAGCCAGAGATGCCCGAATCTCATCGACAGTGCCAGCGTCGGTGTCCAGCAATTCGGCCGTGGGAATGCGCTTCATGCCCTTAGTCAGCAGTTTCCCTTATGAGTAGACGCCGTTAATCGCTGGTACGTTGTGGCAAAATATTGGTTCCGCTTGCCCCCGACGCATGGTTTTGCTCTGAGAGTGTTTGACCGTCTGGTTTGTCCGTTTTCGACCAGGTGCCGTAAGCCTTTTACCCGGTCTCATGGCTTTCACTGGCTGCAGGGCAGGCGGCTCGAGGGTCAACCTTCGGCGATTGGGGCGAAGCCGTCCTGGTGCAGAGAAAGTCCGCTACTCGGTTTCCGTCAGCGGCTGGGGAGAGAGAAAGACCAATCAACGACCACCCGGCGTTCTCTGATCACGAGTGCGTGCTAGAGACGACAAGGTCGGTGATGGGAAGGAGTGGTTAGGAAACTCACGACCTTCGAGGATATACCCTAGATGGCTGTCGGCCGACCCGGAGAGCAGCGCGGGAATTCCGGCCTAGAAAGGGGCGGCGTCCTGCGTGATCAGCTTACCGGAAATCCTAACCGCGAAGAAATGGAGAAATCAATTCGGGAAGGTCAGCGATATGCCGGCGATCCGATTGCCTGTGGCAAAGACAGGATTGGACTCAGGCTCGGGTTATCTCCTTCAGACGCTGCTTCATCAGCAACGCCTTGCAGCAGAAGTTTGCACTGCAGCGGCTGGTGGAAATGTCTGCAATGATGGGGCAGATTGTCGGTTTGCTCTTGGTGGTGCATTGCGCGCTGACCAAGCGCTGGTTCACCGATATTGTCCCAGCAGTCGGCCATATGCCGTCATTGGCCTCCGCGTTTCCAGTCGCCGGTTCGAATTGAGCTCCGAACTGTAACTTGTTTGGGCGGCGGCAAAGGCGCACTTAGGGATAGTCTCCTGGGGCGCTGTGACAGTTTTCTGCCAGCCGACCCCCGACTTAGACTTCCGCCAGCTCTTCTTCGAGTAATTGTTTATTGTAGAGATCGGTATAGTAGCCGTTTCGCGATAGTAGTTCGTCGTGGCTGCCGGTTTCTACGATGCGGCCGGCGTGAAGGACCGCGATTTGATCGGCGTTGCGGACGGTCGAAACCCGATGCGAGATGAAAATCGTGGTGCGACCGTGCATGATTTCGCGCAGGTGGTTCAGGATCTTGTCTTCCGTATGGGTATCCACGCTGGACAGAGCGTCATCTAAAATCAGAATTTTGGGATCGCGAATCATCGCTCGCGCGATCGCGGTGCGCTGTTTCTGTCCACCGGACAGTGTGATGCCGCGCTCCCCCACTAGCGTCGCATACTGTTCTGGAAAGCTCTCGATATCGCTGGCAATGCTCGCCCCTTCCGCGGCCTCGCGGACCTGCTGATCGGTGCTGCTTTCTGTACCGAAGGCGATGTTTTCACGAATGGAATCGCTGAATAGAAAGGTTTCCTGCGGTACGAAGCCGATGGTCCGCCGCAACGTATGGATCGGGTAGTCGGTGACCGCACGGCCGTCAATCAGAACCGATCCCGCCGGCGCATCATATATGCGAGGAATAAGACTTACCAGAGTCGTTTTGCCGGATCCGGTGGGTCCTACGATAGCCAAGCTGGTGCCTTTCGGGATACGCAGGTTGATGCCATGTAGCACCTGGGTCCGGTCGTAGGCGAAGGTCAGGTTTCGGAATTCAATTTCGCCGCTGATTGCCTGCGGCGCGCCCCAGCGGCTTGCCGCCTCACTGTCGCTGATCCCAGGCTGCTCGCTAAGCACCTGGTTGATGCGCCCCATCGATGCCGTACCACGTTGGAAGATGTTGATGACCCAGCCAAGCGCAATCACCGGCCAAGTCAGCTGCGCGATATAGGTCAGGAATGCAACAAATGCGCCCGCCGTGATACGGCCACTCAGCACTTCTCGTCCGCCCACCCAAAGGACCAGAGGAATGGCAAGCCCTACCATGGTTTCCAGCGTCGGCCACAACATGCCCATGAGGCGGACAAGCCTTAGACTGCGGGCGATATATTCGCGATTGGCATTTTCAAAGGAAGCGATCTCGGCACTTTCCTGGACATAGGCGCGCACCACGCGGGCACCGGAAAAGTTCTCCTGGGCGCGAGCGCTGATGTCGGAGAACATGGCCTGGATTTTTTCGAAGCGCTCATGAATCTGTCGGCCGAAATACTGGATGGCGATACTGGCAATCGGCAAAGGCAGGAAGGCATACAAGGTCAGGGTAGGGCTAATATGCAACATGAACGCTAGGGCTGCCAGGGTAAATACAATGGTGTTGGCCGAGTACATGATGGCCGGGCCCAGCAGCATGCGAACCGCGTTGAGGTCGTTGGTGGCTCGGGCCATGATGTCGCCGGTCCGGGTACGCTGGTAAAAGGCGTAGGAAAGCTTTTCCAAATGCGCGAATAGATCGTTGCGCAGGTCGAACTCGATATCGCGCGAAATACCGATCAGTATCCAGCGTGTCAGGAATTGAAAGACGCCCTTGGCCAAAGCAATGCCCACCAACAGCAAGGCATAGATGAGCAGTTTGTGGCGGGTGATACCTGGAATCAGCTTAACACCAAACCAACCAAGCCATTGCGCAAGGAATTTATGTGGAGCGGGTTTCGAGCTGAGATCGTCGATCGTAAACTCAATAACTTGCGGGAACAGCACCCAAATACCATTCATCAACAGAACACAAAGCGCTCCTATCGCGTAGGCGCCGCGATATTTCTTCAAGTAGGGGAGCAGGGGGCGCAGGTTCTTCGGCACCATGGTGTGTAGATGAGATTGTATCAATAGGGGCTTCAGTTTGTGGGCGACGGCTGTACTGGGCCTATTAGGCCCCGCTCTCATCTTCTCAGTTCCCGCCCGGCTCCATCGTGACCGCTCGTTGGAAGGAGCGCCTTGCAGCGCGCAACGACACGACCGCTCAACACAGGTCCCGGCCCCCGACCTGGTCGATCGGCTGCCGGGGACATTCAGCTAGTCCACGCAAGTGTCGATATCGGGCGACGATTGCCTGCACCGCTTGCAGGCGCCTCGGCGTGGTCAAGTGAGGATCCTGCAGTACCGAATCAAACTCTGCCATCCAGCGCTCGACCGCGCGAGCCACGCTCGAGGCCATTTCTGCCGCGATCGCGTTGACGAATTCTTTCTCCGTATTCGCTGACATTCGGCGTCTCTCCGCTAAGCTTTAACTTTGCGGCGCCGGGCGGGCCCAGCGCCGCAACCAATGAATCTGACGAGCGCCGATCGTGCTTATTGCTGCGCAGGCGCCTGCCCTTGCTGCATGTGCTCCATGTGCTCTCGCATGTGCTGTTGGTGTTTGGCCAAAAGTTCCTGAGCTTTCGTTTTCTGTTCTGGGGTGAGAATATTGAAGACTTGCGAGGCAATTCTGGCGTGCTCAACGGCCAGTGCCGTTTCGAGCTGTCCCTGCTGAGAAGCCAAGGCCTGTATCTTCGCTTCATCGAAGCCGCTAATGGCTTCTTGCATCAGCTGTTGATGCATTTGTCCCTTTTGCATCATCAGTCGAGCCATGGCAGGCTTTTCCTTGCCTAGAATATCCTTCACCTGCCCCTGCTGTGCCTCAGTCAAGTCGAGCTGTTCTGTGAGGAAGTGCAGTATGTGATGTTCAAAGCCGAAGCCGCCATGATGCATGGCGCCCTGTGCGGCGGCCAGTGTAATCGCGCCGACCACCATCATGGCCAAGGTGGCAGACAGCACTTTTATGCGTGTTGCGCTCATCGAGTCCCTCCCGAATCAAGTGAATTCTTCTTCTCCTCATAGAAACACGCCTGGGGGAAAATTGGGGTAAAAAGTCGGTCAACCCGGGTAAAGTTAGGTCAAGCGCCAGAAGTCCTGGTTTGACAATTCTTTACGTGGATCAAGCACGTGGTTATTGTACAAATGGAATAGAACATGGACCGGATCCTGGTGATTGACGACGATGTGGAGCTCTGCGGCCTAGTAGGCGAGTACCTGGAATCGGAGGGGTTCCGCGTTCATTCGGTATACGATGGCGAACGGGGTTTGGAGCGCGCCAACCAGGATAATTACGTTTTGATTGTGCTCGACGTCATGCTGCCGGGGATGAACGGCTTTGAGGTGCTGCGCCGCATTCGTTCCACCTCACGTATTCCGGTCCTGCTGCTCACTGCTCGAGGAGAAGAAGTCGACCGCATCGTGGGGCTCGAAATCGGTGCAGACGATTATTTGCCTAAGCCGTTCAATCCCCGCGAGCTCGTCGCGCGCATCCGTGCAGTGCTGCGGCGCACCCGGGAGAGCAAAACAGCCGCAGCTGATGCCCTGCCTGATATTCTGCGCGTCGGTGACATTGAACTTGATCCCGCTACCCGCACGGTTCGTCGGGGCGGCAAACCGGTGGATCTCACTTCAGTTGAATTTGGCCTGCTGGAGGCTCTGCTGCGCGAGGCCGGACGTGTGGTTACGCGAGAGCGATTGGCCGCCTCGGTTCTAAGTCGTAAGTTCTCGCCTTTTGACCGCAGCATTGACATGCACGTAAGTAAGGTTCGCCGAAAAATTGGCGATACCGAAGGAGAACCGGAGCACATCAAGACGGTCCGCGGCGTGGGATATATCTTTACCCTGCCGCGTACGGCAAAGACGACCACCTCATGAGAAGTCTGTTTCTCAAAATTTTCCTCTCCTACTGGCTGGCCCAGGCGTTGTTCGTGGTCTTGGCCATACTGCTGACCTTGGCCTCGCGCCCGCCGCAGGACTCGCCGCGAGGGGAGTATTTGCACCAAGCCGTGGCCAGCTACTTAGTACAAACCTACGAACACGGAGGGGCCCCTGCCCTGCGCAAGAGTGTGGCCGCTCTGCGCGGCTCGCTGCATGAGCATAATGCTTTTATTCTCGACGATCAGGGCAACGATCTGTCCGGAGTGCAGGCGCCCGAGTGGGCAAGACAGCTGGCGCGCGGAATCACTAAAAGTGGCGCGCTCCGTCTGCAGTCGGACAGGCGCTCGGCACAGGCAGTTACCGGAAGCGATGGCAGGCGCTACATCCTCGTCATTGAGCACCCACCCATCTCTCCCCGTTTCTTTGTAAGCCCAGGGCACATGCCGGGGCCGGGAATTCTGATCGCCATCCTAACCTCGGGCTTGGTCTGTTTTCTCCTGGCCCGCTCCTTAACTGCTCCTATCATTCGCTTGCGCACGGCAACCCACCAGCTCGCCAACGGAGAACTCAGCGCGCGAGCCGGACCGGCGGGCGCAGGGCGGCGAGATGAGATTGCTGAATTGGTCCGAGACTTCGATGCTATGGCCGAGCGCCTTGAAAACCTAGTAAATGCTCAAGCGCGTCTTTTAAACGATATTTCTCACGAGCTCAGGTCCCCCCTGGCGCGGCTTAGCGTCGCTTTGGGGCTCGCTCGTCAACGCACGGGACCTGAGACGGTGGGTAACCTGGACCGCATCGAGCTTGAGGCGAATCGTCTCAACGAACTGATTGGGCGTCTTCTCGTGCTCGCCCGCATGGAAGGCGGTGATCAGGACACCGAAATGGCACCCGTGCACATGGGCGAGTTGGTAGGCGACGTCTCTAGGGATGCCGCTTTTGAAGCGCAAGGCCGGAATTGCCGAGTGCGATGCAACATCCGGCAGGATTCCATGGTTTTCGGTAACGCGGCCCTTCTGCACAGCGCGGTCGAAAACGTGGTGCGCAACGCCATGCGCTACACCCAGGAAGGTACCGAGGTGCAAATCGATCTGGAAAGCGGGGAAGCGGCGAAGCGCCGCCAGGCCATCGTACGCATCAGCGACCACGGTCCGGGCGTACCGGAACAGTCTTTGAGTAAACTATTTCGGCCCTTCTATCGCCTGGACGACGCCCGCAATCGCCAAACCGGTGGAGTAGGCCTGGGCCTCTCGATTACCGAGCGTGCCGTTCGCCTGCATGGAGGCTCCGTGAAAGCAGAGAATCGTGCGGGCGGTGGCTTGGTTGTTGAAATCTGCTTACCGGCTATGTCGCCGATTATCACGGAGAATCGGCCAGAGCCCGCAGCCACTCCCATTGTGCGTAGTTGAACTTACCCGCAAGCAGCCTTTCTAATCTAGCCCTCGTCCAACCCTGAAGTTGCCCTTTGCTCCGTGTTCCTGATACACAATTGGTTATGCCCCGACCGCTCAGATTTCTCGAGGCTCGCCTGCACGGCGAGCCCTTTTCGGTCGTAGGCGAGTGGCTGAACCGTACGGCTGCCAAATGTTGAGTGCTCGGTTTGGAGAATAACTGGTGAGAACAGTGCGTGGGATCTTTACGGTCGCCGTTATTGCCGCCATGGGGCTGACCGGTTGTGGTTCGAGTTCAACCAACACGGTCAGCAGCACGGATACCATGTATGTCGCGGCCCGCGCTTCGCACGGCGTTTGGGGTTACTACGCCGACTTCAATATCGGTTCGCTGACGACCATCAATGGTTCCCCTTTTTCCACCCAGCAGGCGCCCACGGCGATTGCCATCAATCCGGCGCATACCTTTGGGTACGTCGCCAATGCCAGCTCGAGCACGGTCACCAGCTATTCCTTCGACCTCAACGGTTCCATGACGCCCAACGGAACGCAAGTTGTGGGTAGCAATCCTGTCGCCCTGGCCATCGACTCGGGGGGAAAATTTCTGTTTGTGACAAATCAGAACTCCGGCTCTCTTTCGGTGTTCTCGATCGGCCCCAATGGAGGTCTCAGCACGGTACAGCCGGCCGTGCCACTTCCGAACCTTGCGTGTCCGACACCGGGCTTATTGCCATGTCCCGCACCGGTTGCTTTGGCCGTCACTCCCTCGACCAGCTTTCTCTATGTAATCGACCAGCTGCAAAACCTGGTTTTCACCTTTCCAATCAATTTGAATAGCGGCGCCTTGTCTTTGAATGCGAACCTGCCGGCCTTGCCTGTGGGCAGCGCGCCTTCCGGCATGGCAATGAACTCAGCCGGAACTCTTCTCTACGTCGCCAATCGCGATTCTGAGACCGTCAGCGGATTCACCATTGCGGCCGACAATTCGACAAGCCCCGGAAATCTGACTGCCATCCCGGGCTCGTTCGCGACGGAGTTGTCGCCCGTTGCCGCCGCTGTGGACCCGTCGGGACAGTTCCTCTATGTCGCCGACCGCTCCTCAAATCAGGTCTCCGGTTTCAGAATCAAAGCAGTGATCGGGACGCTCTCGGCCCTGTCAAACTCTCCTTATAATTCTGGACCCGCACCCGACTTTATCGCCATTTCACCGACCAACAAATTTCTCTACGTATCAAACAGCGGCAACTCCTCAATTTCCGCCTACATGATTGATCCGACAACGGGAAATCTTATTCCCGCTTCCGGAGCAGTCCCCACCGGAGCCCAGCCGGCAGGCATTGCCTTCGGAAGATGAGCTTTGCTGAGCTGGGGTCCCTTTAGGTTGGGGCGGGGTCGGGCGGCTTTCGTCAGGTCGGAACTCTCAGGATCAAATATCCGCCCACGAATCCGAAAAACATATCTGGGGCCCAGGCCGCCAGGCCGGGCGGCAATTGGCTGACATTGCCCATGGACTCGGATAAGCCGGAAATCGTCCAGTAGACGACGGCGATAGTAACCGCGACCGCGATGCCGGCGACAGCTCCGCGCCGCCCTGCCGATAATGCGAACGGCACGGCCAGCACGGCCATCACCAGCGTGATAAGCGGATAAGCGAATTTCTTCTCCAATTGCACCCGCAAGCGCACGACGTCGAAGCCACTCTGCTGCAGGTCCCGGATGTAGTGCTTGAGTTCCTCGTAATTCATCTCCGTAAATTGCTTTACCTCTTTCTTGAAATACGCAGGCGGTTCATTCAATGCCGAGAAAGTAGAAACATCGTAGGGGTGGTAATCCTCGATGGCGGCGCCGCGAAAGTCTCTTTGCCAGCCCTGCTCGCAGACCCACTTTTCCAGCGCCGGGGACCAGCGTACGCGATTGGCACGAATACGTTGCAGCAAACTAAAGTCGGTTGGGTCGTACTTGAATACTGTCAAGTCGCCGAACTCGTTCCGGTCCGCGTCAAAGAACTTGTAGAAGTAAATTGTATTTTGTTTTCCCTTGATCCACTTGCGATCA
This sequence comes from Acidobacteriota bacterium, assembly GCA_019244045.1. GTDB lineage: Bacteria > Acidobacteriota > Terriglobia > Terriglobales > Acidobacteriaceae > Gp1-AA122. The sequence continues at coordinate 4,938 of JAFATF010000560.1, read as the reverse complement.
GGCAATTGATAGGTCTGAGTAGGTCTGCCCTTGATGATGTTGCGCAATTCATCCTGACGCTTATTGGTCTTGGGCAGATAAAGCTGGTCAAAGGCGAACAATCCAGCCGCCATCACTGCCGAAGCCAGCAATACCGGCACAATAATCCGGTAAATGCTGATGCCGGTGGCTTTGATCGCCGTAATCTCATTCGACCGGGTCATCAGCCCAAAAGTCACCAGCACGGCCAAAAGCATGCTGAGCGGGGTGACGTTGTAAATGAAGTAGGGGGAGACATTCAGCAGGTATTCGGTGACGACAATAGGCGAAATCTGGTTGCGCAGGATGTCCCCGATCAGCTCGAACAAAGTAAATACCAGCAGCAGCATCAGGAACGATCCTAGGATCATCGAGAAGTACAGGACGAAGTCCCGAAGGATGTAATCATCGAGCAACATGGGGAAGCCGCCAAGGGAGACTCGCTTCCGCATCACTAAGCGGTCAAACGCATTTCCAGATTGGTCATTAAGCGCCAAAACCTCGCGCCTGCGCTCCCAGCTTGATTGCAGCGGCGCCCAGAGATTACGAAGGAGAGAGGTATCAATGGGCCGCCGTTCGACACGCCAGAGCAAGAACACACCCGCGAGGAAGAAAATGGTATTCGCGATCCACACCCCCTCGGCGGGCGTAACCTTTACCTCCCGGGCCAAGGAGATCCCCAGCAAAGAGACCGAGTAGTACGCGAATACGAGGACAATCGTCAGCACGAACCCCGCCGATTTCCCACCCTTCTTGAATGAGAGCCCCAGGGGAACGCCCACCAGGGCGAGGACGATGCATGCCGTGGCCAGGGCGAAGCGGCGATGGAATTCGATCAGCTCCCAGCGTTGCAGATTGGGCTCGGCACGAGCCTGCCCCTGCCATAGCTCGGTCGTGGTCATCTGTCCAACCGGAAGCGGTTGTGACTGTGTTTCCGACGGGGGAAGGTCGATCGGAATGTCGGTCTCGTCGAAGGTCTCGATTTGATAGCGCTCGGGCTGTCCGGGAACGGTTTCGTGCGTTGTCCCGTTGGTCAGATGAAGATGCAGGGTCTGCGGGCCTTCCCCAACCAGTATTCCTTTTTCCGCCAGAGTAATGGTAGGAGAGCTCGGATCGGTGAAGTTAGCCAGAAAGATCCCTTTCCAATCCGCCGCCTCTGGTCGGCTATGCACATCTTGAACGTAAAGCACGAGCTTCGGGAAGCCCTCGTAAAATACGTTGGATTGTACTTCGAAGGAAGCCTGCGAGCTCTTGAGCCGGTCCTGAAGCCGCTCTAAGGCTGCCTGGGAGCGGGGCGCAACCAAAACGTCATTGCCGAGCGCCAGTAGCCATGCCCCGAGTACGAAGATCGAGACAATTCTCACAAACGACCAAACGCCGATGCCGCTGGCCCGCATAGCTGTGATCTCACTGTCAGCTGCCAGACGGCTAAGTCCGATCAGTACTCCGACCAACACCCCAACGGGAATCGTGTAGGTCAAGGCCACAGGTACGGTGAAGAAAAAAATTTGCGCCACACTGGGAAATGGCGCGCTGTTGCGTGCCACCAGGTCGAGGATGCGCCCCAGGTCGCGCGTGAACAGCACAAACGTGAATACCGCCACCCCAATGGCGCCGTGCGATAGGACTTCTTTAAGAATATAGCGAGTGAGAATGCGCATACGGCGAGGCGCTTTTGTATCCCTGGCGAGTCTAACACGCGTATGGAACCGACCTAGGAGCGAGGGCGTCTCTGTTTCGGCTGCCATGGCGCGACCTGGGCGCGCGCCAGCCAAGTCTTCTGCATACCGTAAGGATGCCCGTGACTACGTCGGGATGAATTCTGCTTCCGTCCAATTTCTCGCAGACTCGAGGAAGTCGAATCACCAGCTGGTGAGTAGAGCGAGTTGGGTTCGCATCAGCGACCTTATGGCGAAAGTGAAGATCTCGATCGATCATTCCCGCAACTTGTGTACGGGAGATGCACGTCAAAGCAGAAGAAATGTCCGCTGCCCTGATCAAAGCCACAGAAGTGATGATTCTGCAGTTGAGAGTTCGCCCGATCTCCGGCGTTGCCCGGCGCGCAGCCAGCCAGGGTGGGCTCTTTCCACGCTCATGAATGTGAAGGCATTCCTCGGCGAACGCCAATTGGCGAACTTCGCCTACTTTTCGTGAGGTCTGGAGATCGGAGCTCGCCCTGCTCGCCTGGCCTGCCTAGGCCGCTTTTAGAAAAAGAATGGCCAAGGGCGGCAAAGTCAGATTCACTGAGTAGGGCCGTCCATGCTGAGCGACTGCTTCCGCCTGCACGCCCCCCATGTTACCCATTCCGCTGCCGCCATACTCCCGAGCGTCACTGTTGAGCAGCTCTCGCCAATATCCGCCCCAAGGAACACCCACGCGATACCCAGTCCGAAGTACGGGGGTGAAGTTCGCGACGATGAGGACAACGTCATGGCTGGAGTGCGCTTTGCGGAGAAGGGCTAACACACTGGCAGCGGCATCGCAACAATCCACCCACTCAAAGCCCGCGGCATCATTATCGAGGGCGTGCAAGGCGCTTTCGGTGCGATAGGTGCGGTTCAACATCTCTACCCAGTTTTGCACACCGCGGTGCAGGGGACGTTCCACCAAGTTCCAATCGAGGCTGGCATCGTGCGCCCATTCGCGCCACTGACCAAATTCGCCCCCCATGAACAGAAGCTTCTTTCCCGGTTGGGCGTACATGTAGCCGAAAAGCAGGCGCAGATTGGCGAATTTCTGCCAGTCATCGCCGGGCATCTTCCCCAGGAGAGATCTTTTCCCGTACACCACCTCGTCGTGGGAGAGCGGAAGTACGAAATTTTCGGTAAACGAGTAAAGCATGCGAAAGGTCAGCTGGTTGTGGTGATACATGCGGTGAATAGGGTCGTAGGAGAAGTATTGCAAGGTGTCGTGCATCCAACCCATGTCCCATTTGAACCCGAAGCCTAAGCCGCCGACGTAGGTTGGCTTGGAGACCATCGGCCAAGCGGTCGATTCCTCGGCATAGGTCTGAATGTCAGGGTGCTCTTTGTAGGCTTCTAAATTGAAACGGCGGAGAAAATCGATGGCTTCAATATTTTCGCGGCCGCCATAGCGGTTCGGAATCCACTCGCCGTGGCGACGCGAGTAATCGAGATAAAGCATCGAGGCAACCGCATCCACCCGTAGACCATCCGCGTGATACTTGTCGAGCCAGAACATCGCACTGCTCATCAGAAAACTGCGCACCTCGTTGCGGCCATAGTTGAATATGTGCGTCTTCCAGTCAGGATGGAAGCCTTGGCGCGAGTCGGCGTGCTCAAACAGGTGTGTGCCATCAAAATAGGCGAGGCCGTGGGCATCGGAGGGGAAATGCGAAGGCACCCAATCAAGAATTACCCCGATCCCGTGCCGGTGCAGGTGGTCCACTAGATACATGAAATCCTGAGGGGCGCCGTAGCGCGAGGTTGGCGCAAAGTAGCCGCTCGTTTGATATCCCCACGAGCCGTAAAACGGATGTTCCATCACCGGCAGGAACTCGACATGCGTAAACTGCATGCGATTCACATAGTCGGCTAGCCGGGAGGCTAGATCACGATAAGTAAGAGGTTCATTTCGCTCCGGGGCCCGCATCCAAGAGCCTATGTGAACCTCATAGATTGCCTGCGGCGCGGCCTGTGAGTTGATTCTCTGCCGCCGCAGCATCCATTCACTGTCGCCCCAAGGATAATCGAGATCCCAGAGCACCGAAGCTGTTCGTGGCGGCTTTTCATGCAACACCCCTACCGGGTCCGCCTTGTCGACCTCATACCCGTGATGATGCGAGTTGATATGAAACTTGTACAACGTACCTTTGCGTAGTCCCGGAACGAAGGCCTCCCAAATTCCTGAGTTGCCCCGTGGATGAAGAGGATGCGAATACTTATTCCAGCCATTGAAATCGCCCATGACATAAACGTCATGTGCCGCAGGCGCCCAGATGGCAAAGCAGGCGCCGGTTTCGCCTGCGGCATCTACCAGGTGGGCTCCCAGTTTGTCGTAAATTCGGTAATGGCTGCCCTCGTTGAACAGATAAAGATCGTTCTCCGTAAGGAGACTAAAATCGCGGCGAGCGGGACTTGTAGTACGCATCCGAACTGGTCAGCCCTCTTTTCCGGCCAAGTGTAGTGTAACTGGACTGAACGGAGTTGGATGCACGGAATACGAAAAGCGCAACCGCAACAGCTGGCTCCTTTCGCCTGAAGTCTTCGCACATAAGCTTCGCTGGCCAAGAACGGGAAAGCAGCGTCCTGAGGTACTCCCATGAGCCCCGCTCTTTTGGCGTCCGCCGAATAGGTCTTGCGTACCGAACTTACAATCTTAGTGGAAAAGCAGGGAACAAATTAGCGAGCACCGGCGCCCGCGATTCAAAGGTGAAGGCGGCGCCCTTCCGGGTTGCGGTCCTTTTGGGCGCACTCAATCCGCCTTCAAATGCTAGACTCTCGTTGGTTCTTCCCTGAGACACTTATGCCTGCGCTGCGCGTGGCGGTCTTGTGGCACCAGCACCAGCCCTTTTACAAGGACCTGGTGAGCCGCCAATACCGCTTACCGTGGGTTCGCTTGCATGGTCTCAAGGACTATTACGGCATGGTGAAACTCTTAGATGAGTTTCCCCAAATTCACCAGACCTTTAACCTTGTTCCTTCACTGATTGCACAAAGCCAAGATTATGTGGCCGGCACAGCTCGCGATCCGCTGCTCGAGCTAGCCGCCAAGCCCGCTCGCGATTTGACCCAGGATGAGCGCCGGTCCGCTTTGCTCTACTTGTTCCAGGCCAATCCCGTACACCTGATCGGCCGCTATGCTCGGTATCAGGAACTTTGGGAACGCTTCCGCGGTTCGGGAAATTCGCCCGAAAGAGCTGAAAAGTTCTTTCAGGCACAGGATTTCACCGACCTCCAA
>JAFATF010000533.1 GCA_019244045.1 Acidobacteriota bacterium | reverse complement strand
GGCGAGCAGTTCGGCTTCGCGGAAGACGCCTGGAAAGTGATGCAGCTGGGCAATTTCTCGCCTGATTTCTTTGGCCCCGTAGCTGATTATGCCTCCAAGGGCCTAAAAGGAAGCGAGCTCGACCTACTAAACCAATACCAGGCGAGGAATCCCCAGGTACGTGGGGCAGCGGTTTTCCTGCATTTCGACAATCTTAACAACGATTTCAAACGCAACTCCGATTTCGACTTTCTCTTCACTCACCTGCTGCAAAGCACGCAGCACCTGCTTGCTGGTTTCAATAATCTTAAGGTTGATGAACGCACCCGCCGAGCTCTCACGCTGGTTACCTTAGGTGCGTCGCTGCACAGCGTACAAGATTTCTACAGCCACTCCGACTGGATCCACAACGATTTCGATAAAACTGATGTTAAGACCGTCAGGTTACCTACTGGCGGCGTGCGTGCGCCTACCTGGTTTGAGTTTCGCACCAAGCATAATGAGCCTGACAAGTGGCCTTTTCGTGTGCAGTCGGGAATTTATCCGCCACCTCCCAAGGTGCCGAATACGCACACCCACATGAACCACGACAACTCCCGTCTGACGTATGCGGAGGCAGAAAACGGAGCGCCCGTACATTCGCAGGCGGCATTTCACAATGCTGGACCGGTGCCCGCACGCGGCGACGACGCATCGAATTTTGCACACCAGCAATTAGCGGTGAACACCGCTGTTGCCGCCAGCCTTGAATGGGTCAAGAAGGTCGAAGAAGACTCCGAAGCTAGGAAGGCGATAGATTCCGTGAAACTATGGAATTTCAAGAATGATGCCCATCTCGCCAAGGAATTGCAGGCGGGCATTCTGACAGAGAAGACGCTCTCCTGCGCATCGGGGAAATGGGATGGCGACGACCCTCCGGGGGAGCGCGGACTGCTTTGCCGTTCCGTCCTGGCTGGTCAGGTGAGTTCCTCAGAGAAGGGCAACACCTCCGAGCTGCAGTCCGCACTGACCGGGCTTGCCGCCAACCTGCTCGTTCCTATGGCGCTGAAGTTCACGGGAATGTTCTGGGATATTCACGGACAGTACCATCTGCTGGAAGGTCTAGTCCAAGGCATCGGTTTGAATTCCGGACATTACGCCTTCAACAGATAGTTGCAAGCAGCGCCAGCGCGGAACTCAGGCGCTTACAGAAGTGAATGCAACAACTAAGCTGCCGGACCCTGCCCCATGCCGTCCCCTAGCTGAGCACAGCTGCGCGAGCCAGCCAGATCGTAGACGATCATCGTCCCTGCGAATGCTATCTGCCGAAAACGGCAGCCAAAACGTCTCCTCCTCTGCTCACGGGCAGGAGTTGTTGCTGAGTGAAAACGGTAGTTTGGACTGGAACTTGGAAGGCGCCACAATGAGCAAAGCTTCCCCGAACACAAAGCCTCCTACCGCTGCATTCTTATTGCCGACGAGCCGCACATAGTCGACGCGCTCGAGTTACTGTTGAAGGGCTCCGACCTGTCTACGCGAGTAGCAGTGGTAAAGACAGAGCAGTGACATAGTTCTATGCCTCGCTCAAGTCAGTAAACATGCGGCTGTGCACGTCTCGGGAAGCGAGCCATGGAAAATAGTACAGGTTGAAAACGAAATCAACTTTGTCGACCATCAAGTTCATCTCTTAGCAACTTAGTCCTAAGTTCCAATCCGCGGATACATCAATGCGGCTTAACGCGCGTGAAGATCATGGGCTTCTCTTCGGGCCACTGCCATACCATCTTCGCAATGCCTCCTTTGCCGTCACGCTCGAATTTCACCTTGGCGTATTCGTCACGAAGGAAGAATTCATCTTTTCCTGTCGGGGTGAGAACCCGGAGAAACGGGTAGTTTCCCCAATGCGTAGAGAGCTTGCCATCGCGAACCACAAAGCGTAGCGGCGTCGGGATGCTTTCCGCTTTGTACTCTCCCTGATACTCCTGCAGTGTAGCGACACTCACCACCACCGCCTTGATTTCACGTGGTCTTGACGTGTCCCCTCCGAACAAGACTAGCTCCAGATCTTTCGGAATGCGATTGAAGAATCCTGACTGAACATTGCTCAAGACGACTGCATAGATGTGGTCCTTGGGGTAGAGCGCCATGTGCGAGGTAAAGCCCTCGTGCATTCCTGATTGCTCAATCAGATCGCGTCCGGAATAATTGCGCTTCCCCCACCCATAGGGATAATCGAGTCTATCTACCCTGAAAGTGGGGTTCGTATCTACCGCACGGAGCCAGGCATATAAATCCCCGACATTCGAGTAAAGCGAACCTGACCCCACATGGGCTGCTTCAGGAAAAGGTGGCGCCACTACGCTGGCCGCCTTGTCTCCCGGGACGTATGCGCTAGCGCTTGGGGACGGAGGGTCCATGCAAGTGCTGCCCGTATTCTTCAGACTTAGCGGATCGAAAATATTTTTCTGCATAAACGTCTCGAACGAGCTTCGTGAAATTTTCTCCATAATCATAGCCAGCAGAAAGTAACCTTCGTTGCTGTAGTGATCATCGCTTCCCGGCGCAAACACGGGAGGCACTCTCCGCAACCGCCGGAGCAATTCCTCATTCGGCAAACACTGCCGGTACACGTCAGGATCGTCGAGCTCTCCCACGCCCGATTCATGAAGCAGCAAGTGCTCGACCGTAATGCGGTCGCCATTCGAAATTCCGCTCACATATTTGCTCAAGGGATCCTTAAGCGAGAGTTTGCCTTGTGCGATCAGCAGTTCGATAGCCGCAGCGGTAAACGTCTTGCTCAAGGATGCAATCGGGAAGCGAGTTCCAACTTGGTTCGCAGTGTCATGCTCGAAATCGGCCTTGCCGTAGGCTTTCTCGACCAGGATTTGATCGCCCTTGGCAATCAGCACTACTCCGCTGAAATCTCCCGCAGCAACGTAGGGCATAATCCACTGATCTGCACGATGCTCGATAGTTATAACGTTAAAGGTGGTCTGGGCGGCAGCCGGGCGGAGCCGCACACAAAGCAAACAGAGGATACAAGCGAGAGAGTACAGTAAAGTTTTGTTTCTCAAGTTTCTTCCACTGCGGGTCGAGAACGCTGCGCCCGAGGACGCCTTCGACAAGCCGGCTTCGTGGGGGGAAGCGCTTTCGATACTAGTTTAACGGTCCTCCATAAATAGCACCTCCTCTGTGCGGAGCGAGGGTGTGTTCAGGGTCGCCAGCATCATGCTGATGCTAGCAACTCCCGACAACGCTGCTGCGTGCCGTCTGGCAATAGTTGGGGTTGCGGAAGTTCCCAGAGCAGGATTCCGTGGCGCGGTGGACTCACGAGATACACGTCCTGGTGAAAATGCATCTGAAGCTACCGTGCTCGTAGGCTCAAAAGCGCGGGGCTGCGCATCGATCAAATCGCGTAGAGATAGTAGAGCCGTGATTGCCAGACCAGGACGCTCCCCAATCTCCATCGCACCGCAGAGGTGCTCATCCAGCATCCACTCGAGGACTAGTAGCTGAACGAGGAGCGCGACTTGAACGTGGTGCGGTCCAAGATGAGAACACTTCCGCACCATCGTCACCGTCTGTCCCTAGTGCGGAGGATGAGGATAGTGAATCGTGGCGGTGCTCAAAATATGGCTAGTGTGTGAGTGCCTTGTTAACAGCAATTAATACAGCTTCTGCGCCGACCACTCGAAGAACTTAGTACCCGATCGACTGCGCTCACATCGGATATTCGCCCATGACAGCTGCGTCCAATAATTAGCTTGCCTTGTTCACCAAGCAGAGGTTAG
>JAFATF010000516.1 GCA_019244045.1 Acidobacteriota bacterium | reverse complement strand
ACGCTGCGGGGTGTGTCCGCCAAGTTGTTGATTTGATGGTGGACCTGGTCGGGATCGAACCGACGACCTCTTCCATGCCATGGAAGCGCGCTCCCAGCTGCGCCACAGGCCCCCTCTTTGATTTCAAATACTTAGGGCGGCTTCAACGAGCGCCCCGCGGCAAATCCTATCAAAGTTGAGAAGCATTAGCCAGTCCCCAAACCATCTGACCATCTGCTTGCAGGTACATCGCGGTGTCTTTGGCTTGAGTGCTTTCGAGATTTGAACCAATTGAGCCTTGGCGTGTACGGCGCCCGCCCGGCGTCGCTCTACTGGACACGAGAAACTCGCGCAGGTTTCCGAGGCGCGACCGTGCAAACAGCCGGTCGCCGCTCAGAACAGGTTCAGTGAACCCGCGCGAGATCAGCATCACTTTTACATCATCACCAATACGGTCGACCGAATGTGCCTCAAAGGGAACTGATGCTCAATTGCGGGTGGGCCTAAAATTTTACGGACCCACATCAGAGCAGCATGAGGTGAACGCCTGCGGCACACAATGACTTCGTCCATGAGAGCATTCTATTCTGTGCCATTGAGGGTGCGATTTTCCCAGAGTCACTGGATGCGAAGAAGCAGATAATTGTTGCAGGAGACGAATAGACCAACAGGCTCGAGGGGAGGACTGGCGATTTTGTGCAATCATTGGAAAATTAGTATCCTGATCGGCGTAATCCTAAGGAATGTTCGACGTCGCAGTGAAAGTGAATAAACCCATGATCGCCTTTCGAGGTCTTCTTGCATCAATCGCCACGCTCCTGGCGGTCTTACCGGGAAAAGCACAGACAACTCAGGTGCCAGGCGGCCAGCAAGCGCCAGTATCATATGCCTCCATGAGTCAATTGAACGAGTTGCTGGGTGGATTGCAACAAAGCTCGCAAGCGACATTGACCAACTTGAGCAAGCTGCGAATTGACAAATGGAAGACCGATTCCAACAACAAGCGCCAGGCCAAGGCAATGGTTGAGTCGGTTACGCGCAACCTTCAGGAAGCCCTGCCCGGCATGGTCACAGAGGTGCAAAACGCGCCTGAAGATCTGGCTGTAACCTTCAAGCTCTATCACAATCTGGACGCCTTACACGACGTTTTAGGTTCGGTTGCTGAGGACGTAGGAGCATTTGGCCCGCGAGATGAGTATCAGCCATTGGCCAATGAGGCCAATAACTTCGATAACCTCAGAAGTCGCCTGGCGCTTCGCATTCAAAATCTCGCCGCCAGCAAAGAAGCCGAGCTCGGTCGGCTGCGTAGCGCACTGGCGGCAGCGCAAGCTGCGCCTCCGCCATCGCCGAAGAAGACTGTGATCGATGATACCGAACCAGAGAAGCCAGTAAAGAAGAAGAAGCCGAAAACCAGCAAGCCCGGGACAACTGGAACCACACCCGCAAAGGCTCCATCTCCATCGCCCCCCACAAGCCCGCAATGAGGCAACTCTCGACCTCGCATTCTGCACACAAACGATGCTGTGGCGACAGTTTGGCGCGGGAGCAGCCGTGTTTACTGCATGAGCGATTCCCTGAGGGGAGCAAGGAGACAACAGCAGCCCTGTAACTCCCTTAAAAACAAAGCAGTTCCCGGCCGGGAACATACCTGTGGTCAGCGGAGTCTATTTAAGCAGGCGAACATTCGATCGCCGCAGGCGGGCAGTAATGGCCTTCTCGGGTTCCGCTTTTCAGGAGTGTTTTGCGCGCCGGGAACCTATAATAAAGGTGACGCCATGAGAGTGATGGCGGGAGCAATTATCTTGGGTGATCTGGCAGGCGCAATAGCAGTTCGAGCGCAGGAAGCCGCGATCATAGGCGAACTGAAAGCGGGTTCGGAAGAAGCTTATACCTGGCTGATCGGTGAGTTTCACCAGCCGATCTACAGCCTGGTACATCGCGTGGTGAGCGACCCGGCGGACGCGGCCGACACGACACAAGAAGTCTTCCTAAAAGTGTTTCGCGGAATGAAGCACTTCCACGGCGAGTCCAGCTTGAAGACCTGGATCTATAGGATTGCCTTGCACGAAGCAGCCAATCGAAAGCGGTGGTGGTTTCGCCATAAATCACGGGAAACTTCAATGGAAGCGAACGAGCAGCGAGCCGAGCACGGCGGGAGTTTCGGCATGAAGCATTTCACGGACGGAAGCGAATCGCCCTTCGAGAGCGCTGCTCAGCAGGAAGTCCGAGCAAAGGTCGAGGAGGAGCTACGCAACGTTCCCGAGCCCTATCGTACGACGCTGATCTTGCGCGATCTGGAGGAGATGTCGTACGAGGAGATTGCGGAAATTACCCAGATCTCGCTAGGCACGGTGAAGTCGCGCCTCACTCGCGGGCGGGAAGCACTGAAGCAGCGGCTGATTCCCTACATTCGCGAATGCGGCTCCGAACTCGGGCTGCGGACGCCGGAAGAATCTGGGAAGAAACCATCAGCCGCTGAACAGCTGGGGGCGGGCAGCCGGGAAGTCGAGGTGGCATCATGAAATGTGCGGAGGCAAAATCGCTGTTCTCGCCCTACGTTGACGGGGCAGTATCGGGAACGCAGATGCGCAGCCTGAGCCAGCACATTGACCACTGCCATGGCTGCGCACGTGAATACAGGTTGCTCTTGCAAACGCAAAACCTGCTGAGTCGGTTAGGACCAAAGAAAGCCCCAGCGGATCTCCCTTTGCGTCTTCGTGTCGCCATTTCGCAGGAAGCAGCGCGCACTCACCGCCTCTATTTCGAAGGCCTGCGCGTTCGATTGGAAAATGCGTTGCAGGCGTTCATGGTTCCCGCAACCGCTGGGCTCTTGTCGGCCATTGTCATCTTCGCTGCCCTCATGGGCCTGTTTGGATTGCCCAACGTACAGGCGATGAGCAATAACGATGTGCCTCTGCTCCTCTACACAGAACCCGAGCTGCAATCCTCGGCCTTTGGAACAACCATCGTTGGCGTCGTGAATTCCGACTCTTTGATCATCGAAGCCTATGTGGGAGCAGATGGGAAAATCGAGGACTACCGCATCCTGTCCGATAGCAAAATTTCTGAAGATCTGCTTCCTCAGGTCAAGCGCCTCTTGATTTTTACAACTTTCCGGCCGGCTACCGCGTTAGGTCGCCCCATGCCGGGTCGAGCCGTACTGTCATTCTCCAAAGTTAGCGTCCGAGGGTAGGGCAGCTTTCCCCATCCTGGCCCCCGCCTCTTTCGCACGCTTGCTCGCATCCCGTCAACTACTGTCGTGACACGATACAAAAAACGTATAATGGGCGCATGGCATTGATAGAATCGTCATCTAACGTTGTGGCGTCAGCGGCGTCGACTGATCCTCGCTCTCCAGGAGTGCGGAAACAAAGGAGAAACCGGTTTGCAAGATAGTGCCGCCCGTCCGAATATTGGCGTGTTGGTAGGAGCCGGCGTGCCCGGGACTGAGGGCGAACGACCCCGTTTAGGTCGTGCCCTGCTCAGCCCCCCTACTCCAGTCCCTTCAGAGGCGCATTTCCGGGTAGTGCTGATTTCGTTTTTATCGGCAGCGGTGGGGCTCGTTGCGGGAGTGGTAGCATATGCTCTCTATCATTTGATTGGTTTTTTCAGCAATCTGTTCTTCTATCATCGCATCTCCGCCACCTTCCAAAGCGCGCGTGATAACCACTTGGGCCTGCTTGTGATCCTAGTGCCAGTTCTCGGCGGCTTGATCGTCGGGGTCATGGCCAAGTACGGATCTCCGAAGATCAAGGGCCATGGAATACCGGAAGCCATGGAAGCTGTGCTGGTCAGCCGCAGCCGCATCGAGCCGCGGGTGGCGGTCCTAAAGCCCATTTCCGCTGCGATCGCGATTGGGACGGGTGGACCGTTTGGCGCGGAAGGACCGATCATTCAGACCGGTGGTGCATTGGGATCACTGGTGGGGCAGATATTCCACACCACTGCGGCTGAACGGAAAGTGCTCCTCGGCTGCGGCGCTGCTGCCGGAATGTCGGCCACATTCAATACTCCCATCGCGGGCGTGATCCTGGCCATCGAACTCTTGCTGTTCGAATTCAAGTCGCGCTCCTTCATTCCCCTGGTGATCGCCAGCACACTTGCAACTGCAGTTCACATGCGGCTGCTCGGCCCGGGACCGATGTTCGCCGTCGGGCCAGTGGATTTCGGTATTCCGCGTGCATTGCCTTTTTATCTGCTTTTAGGTGGGCTTTGCGGCCTAGCCGCATACGCATTCAGCAAATCGCTGTATTGGGTGGAAGATCAGTTCGAGAAGCTTCCCATCGACCCACTGTGGTGGCCGGCCATTGGCGCCCTGATACTGGGAGTAATCGGATACTTCGTTCCGCGCGTACTCGGAGTCGGATATGACACAATCGGCGACATCCTTCACGCCAGCCTGGCCTGGAAGTTGCTGTTGGTGGTCATGTTTGCCAAAGCCATTGCCCTGATCGTCTCCCTGGGATCGGGCACTTCTGGCGGCCTACTGGCTCCTATGTTCATGTCGAGTGCAGCCCTGGGTGGGTTATACGCGATTGGGGTAAATCAGATCTTCCCTGGGGCACATTTGGCGCCAGGCGCCTTCGCTCTGGTCGCGATGGGCGCAGTGTTTGGAGCAGCCTCGCGAGCCGCTTTCGCGTTCATTATCTTCGCTTTCGAGATCACCCGTGACTACAACGCAGTTCTCCCCCTGATGCTGGTAACCGTAATCGCCGAAGGCATAGCCCTCCTGCTGATGCCCAAATCATCGATCATGACCGAGAAGCTTGCCCGTCGCGGGCTGCTCATTCACCAGGATTATGAGACTGACATTCTGGAGCACGTTGCAGTAGCCGACACCATGGATGCGGAGCCGCCTACACTGCTCGAGACGATGCGCGTGCGGGAAGTGGCAGACCTGATAGCCCGGCACGACACCAAGGTCAGCAAACATCAAGGCATCTTTATCGCGGATTCGGCAGGTCATTTGAAAGGGGTCCTAACGCGGGGAGATGTGCTGCGCTCCCTCGATCAGGATCCGAGCGGGGAGACAAGCGTGCTCGAAGCCGGGAATCGCGATCTGGTATTAAGCTATCCCGATGAGACCCTGAATCAAGCGGCAGCTAAGATGCTGCGGCACAATATCGGTCGTCTCCCTGTTGTGGAGCGTTCCGATCCGCAAGCGCTGGTCGGCTATCTGGGACGCCGAGAGGTTATGGCCGCTCGGCTGCGGCGCATCGAAGAAGAATACGTGCGCGAGCCGGGGTGGATTGCACGCTTCCGGAGACAGCCCGTGCTCGGTCCCGACGGCAAACCAGCGGCCCCTAATGCTGACTGACGCCAATTGCAGCCTGCAGCCAATTTCCCTACGGAGCCGACCTTACCTTTTTCTGGGCGGCCTGAATCAGCGGTCGCAACGATTCGATTCCGATTCCCAGCGTACCGCCGGAGAAGCCGTCGATAAATGCGGCATTCACCCCGATCACCTGCCCTCGCGAATTGAAGACCGGACCGCCGCTTCCGCCGTGAGCGGTAGGGGCGTCATAGACCAGTTTGTTACCGACTACGTCTCCGAGGTGGCCGACGGTAGCAGACGGGCGAATGAGTGCCAGGGCAGCAAGTTCGTTCATGGCTCCGATATCGTCATGGCGATAGGCCAGCCGCTCGTAAATACTTGCCGGAGATTTGGCCACCATGCCGGCAACTCCCATAGGATAGCCAATCACCGTCACGAGTTCTCCCGGGGGAGTCGAAGATTCGGCGAGCGGTAGCGGTTCCAGCTGCTTGGTGGCAAGCGGAGTTTCGACCCTGAGAATAGCAAGATCGGTGTTTGCAGACAGAACCAGTGGGGTAACTGATACCGGCGTCGGAGCTCCGGGGAAAAAGGCGATCAGCTTTTCCAGAACCGGCACAGCGCCCAAACGTATCAAGGCATCCGATTCGGGGTCTTCATACCATGGCTCGGCGACGTGACGATTAGTGGCGAGCAGACGATCCGCCACCACAAACGCAGTGCCCGAAAGGTGTGCCCGCAAGCCGGGGCGCTCATGCGGAAGACCCACGTGATAGACGCCGTGAATGTAACAGATCGAATTCCGGTAGCGAGTCAGAACCATCGCCGGCATCGTCTGCTCCTGTCGGAGCTGGTCGACTTCCGACGAGAGCTGAAGAATCTCTGTTTGCAGCCGGGCCTGCTCGGAACGCGGCGTGTAATGGTGATTGAGGATGATCCCCGTGCCCGCCAGTGCACCCCCGGCGATCAGACTCAACGCCATGGAACGGCTCGTGATGCTTATTTTCCCACGCATGCTAAAGCGATCCGTCATGCGATTGGGGGAGAGAGGCGATAGGATCGTGGGTCTATGTTCTCGCGATCCTGGGATTTGCCCTAGGGTACGAAGGGCAGTGGACTGGCGATTGGCGATCTCCCTGGCTTGCTTCTACGCCCTCGACGCCTCCGCCGCTTGTACACCTCTTGGGCAGGTTCGCCCACGATTTTCGCTGGAGCGCTCGCGCGAATCGGCAGCTATAGCTGGAGGTCGTAAACATAACCCGGTCGGTTTAGGATAGCGGTTCGCCCTCAAGGGCTTGAAAACTTCGCCCCTATGAACCTTCCGAGCGTTCTTTTTCGTGCAGATGCTGGGCCAGGTAATTCTGAATACCCATTTCGCTGATGGCATGTAACTGGCCTTCAAGCCAGTCGATGTGCTCCTCTTCGTCCCCCAAAATGCCCTCCAGCAATTCGCGGGAGCCATTATCGGCAAGTTGTACACAGAGAGCGATGCCGCGGTTCAGACGCTTGACGGCATCATACTCGACATGCAGATCATTCTCGAGTTGCGCCTTCACGTTGGCGCCGATATTGATGGTGAAGTAGTCACTCATATTGGGAGTGCCGTCAAGATACAGAATGCGTTCTATCAGTTTTTCGGCATGCTGCATCTCTTCGATCGATTCCTCGCGAGTATGCTTGGCCAGGTTCTCGTAGCCCCAGTTTTCACACATCTCGGCGTGAAGGAAATATTGGTTGATCGCGGTTAACTCAGCCTTTAATACCTCATTGAGAATGGCGATAGCTTTAGCATCACCTTTCATAGCGGCCTCACCAAGCAAACACTCAGCATTCGCCACCTCACCCTCGGAGGATTTCGAAAAGTCTTCCGGTCAAGTGCCCGCGCATATACCCTTGTAGTTAGGCTGTGCCTACACCCTAAACGGGGATCAAACGCCTGACAAATATAACTGCTCAGCAGGCAGGAAACAAATTCAAAGCAGAGGGCAAGGTCAGGAGATATTTTCCGTAGACGACAGAGGCGGAGCTGACATTTCGGACTTGACGCCCTGGCCCGCTCCTGCAGCGGCGGCTGCCGCCTGGGAAGGAGGTTGCTCTTGGCCGTCGAGAACGCGATGTTGCAAACAATAGAGCGCCAGCTCGAGCCGATCGGCGACGCCCAACTTGTCATACACCTTGCGTAAGTAATTCTTGACGACCTGTTCCGTGGTACCAACGCGCGCAGCGATTTCTTTGTTCTTCATACCCTGTGTGACACAGGAGACGATGAGGCTTTCCTTGGGGGTCAGCTGAACTTTCGCGCGTGCTCCCGCCGGGCGTGTTGCCTGGGTGCGGTAAGCTTCGAGTACCCAATTGACGGCCTGGGACTCAAGCCAAGGCTCGCCGCGCGCGACTTTATGAAGGCACTCAACCAGCATTTCAGGCTCGACCTCGCGGGAAACAATGCCGTGAGCGCCACGGCGGAAGAGTTCCAGGGTTAGTTCTTCGTCGGCCCCTTCGGTGATCACCACCAGTTTCGCGATCGGCGCCAGACGAAGCATTTCTGCGACCGCGTCGGAAGGGTTATCGGCCAGTGCAGATTCGAACATGACAATGTCGCTTGAGAACTTCTGGATCGCGGAGAGAGCTTGAGAGTATGTCTCGGCCTGTCCAATCACGCGGATGTCATCTTCCAAGGCAAACACCTTGCGCAATCCGGCGCGGAAGATGGCTTGGCTATCGGCCAGGATCACGCGGATGGGGATAGAGGTGCCCTCTCTAGCCCCGGGCTTTTGACCGTCTTCTTCCACGTTCACCGGAATGCTTGCCATCGCCTTGCCCGTCCTCAGCGCTCGAAATGGTATTCGTCGATGACCACACCGACTCCGCGCCGACCTTCTCCTTCAAAGTTACGCACTACCCTACCCCGACAATCGACGCGCACGTCTTTATCGGAACCGACCACCTCAGCCGGAAAGGAAATGGTGAAGTCGATCCTCGAACCTACGGGCATATCGCTGTCCACCTGAAACATCACACCGTTTGCAGAGATGTTCTGGGTCTCGCTGGCGTGGTCGCCACATTCGGACTTGACTGCAAGGGGTAGCTTGATGGGAAAACGGGCCGCACTTTGCATGTCGGGATACCGGCTATGCCGCTCCCGGTGCACGGCCGAACGCTCTTTATCCCTTTGGCTGTGGGGAAACACGGTTGTGACCAACCTTTCTCGGGCCGCCGCGTAGTCTCTACTGCTCGCACTACGGCCATTGTTGGACATTTCGATGGCAGCTTACACCCCTGTCAATTTGCGCGAAAGTTACCGAAGTCATGGCGGCTGCTCATAAAACAGCTTTGGGATCAGGTAGATACCAAAAGGTTGCACGATGGTCGACCACTCGGGATGACGCCACAGTAGCATCGACCAGGCGGAAGATTTCGAGCAGTTGAACAGAACAGAAAAGATGATTTATAAGGAACTAACTTCCTGGTAGCGGCGCATGCCTGGACAAAATTCGCCCTTCATCAAAGGCAGGCCTCAGTGGTCGCCGGCCCCTCTCCTGGCGCGGAGCCATAACAGGCCGTGCTCTATCAGAACTTGGTCACTTCCGTAAAATTGAAGTCTTTCACTTTCATTGCCGGAACCACCATGTCAAATGATTCTTCTCCGCTGGCGCGCACGGGCTGGCCCATTTCTTCCACATTCGAGAGCAGGTGCAGAAGGCTTTCATTGAAACGAAAGTTTAAAAGACCATGGCCTAACCTTCCGTTTTGAATATAGAAAGTGCCGTCACGCGTCATACCGGTGAGAATCTTTTCATAGGGGTCTACCTCGCGGATATACCAGAGCCGAGTAACCAGTACACCCTGTTCGGTTGCGGAAATCATTTGATCTACGGTTTTCGATTCGGCAGGCGTACCGAAAACAACGTTGAGCGGCGCTTCCCCCATCTCGTTGGGCAAAGGGAAACCATGGCCAGTCGCTTCGATAAGCCCGACGTCCTGTTTGTATTGAGACCGGCTCATCTTTGCCGCCGAAGCCCGGGCATACACAAGCCGTTTGACTATGCCCTTTTCGACCAGAGGGATGCGATGCCGCCGCACTCCCTCGCCGTCGAAGGGCGCTCCCGACTGCAAAGGGTGAGCCACGTCATCGGAGATATTAATGTTCTCGCCGAAGATCCTCTGGCCAATACGGTTGTTCAGAAACGAGCGTTGGTCGAGAATCGCGAGACCGCCGAAATCGTAAAACATGAAGCCGATAATATCCAGAACGGCGGCGGGTTCGAGAATCACCGTGTATTTGCCTGGGGAGACCTCGCGGGGGTTTGCCGAATCGATCGCCTTGCGAGCCGCGGTCTCGGCCAGCAGAAGCGGCTCGAGGTTGGCAACGTCCGGGGAGTTTGCTTTCTGCCAACCGGAAGAATTAGCGGCCAGCATGGTAATTGAAATGTCGGACGAGGTTTGCTTGTGCCAATCAGCGACTCCGCGTGAATTGAAAATACCCTCGATGGTATCGGAGATGGCAAAAATACCAGCGGCCGTGAGCTGGTGGCGTTGGCCGACGCTGACCATGTTGGCGATTGCCTGCGCACGCTCGTCGGGCGTGGTAGCAGCCGTGTGTTCGAAATGACGCAGAGGAATACCCGCCATTGTAGTGGCACTATGGCGCTGGGTTTCGCGCGTGTCTGGCATGGGGAGCAGGTCGGGATCGGGTTCTTGCACTTTGGCTAAGCGCTCCGATGCGTGAACCACCTGCTTCAAGCTGTCAAGGTCCAACTTATTGGTGGTGGCGCGAGCAGTGCGGCCCTCGAAGCTGGATCGCACCGAAACGCCGTAGTGTTCCTCGGACACGTTCTGATGAATTGTGTTGTTGGCAAAGCGAGTCAGGGCCGAATGGCCGCCGTAGAAGACCGCCTCGACCTCGTCGGCAGACGAGTACGCCTTGAGGTGTGAGAACAAATCGGCAGCTTGGTCTAGCGTCATCATGGGCTTTTGAGGCCATAAGCAGCCGGCCATTCGCTAAACGGATACCAAGCGGAGCGACTTCTCGCCCCACCGAGGCCGAACTGCTCGGGCTAATGCAGGCGCATTCAGCTTCCCCGGTATGCGCTTCCCACTTTGATATTCCGAAACCTTGCCGGCGCGGCGCCATGCCCTGTCCCCATCACTTGCTGTGGCTGGCCCTTGCCGCAGTTCGGGGTTCCCCATAAAGTCCATTCATCTTTGGAACAAATGGCATCCAGGGAATTCCAAAACTCAGTCGTAATTCCTGAATAGGAAGGATTTTTCAGCATGCGTCCCAGCTTGCCATTCTTGATTTCCCAGGCAATTTCGCAGCCGAACTGGAAGTTGTAGCGTTTGTCGTCAATCGACCATGATTTGTTGGTCTGCATCAGAATTCCGTAATCCGTTGAGGTGATCAGTTGCTGCAAGCTGAGCGGACGCTCGCCGGGCAGGATGCTGACGTTGGTCATGCGGATGATGGGCAGACGGTTCCAGCTTTCCGCCCTCAGGGTTCCCCCGGAGCGATTTGCTGCGATAGCATGGGTGGTATCGCGGGAACTCAAGTATCCGGTGAAAAGGCCGTGGCTGATAATGGAGGTGCACTGCGCAGGAACACCTTCATCGTCAAAGGCGAAGGTCCCCAGCCCGGGACCGTGCTCCTGGCGGGCATCCGCCACCACGTTCACCAACTCGCTTCCATAACGGAGATGGCGCAACTTATCGAGGGTCAGGAACGATGTACCGGCAAAATTTGCCTCCATGCCGAGAACGCGATCGAGTTCAATAGGATGTCCGATCGATTCATGAATCTGCAGACCAAGTTGGGAACCGTCCAGGATGATGGTGAATGTACCCGCGGGACACTGCTCCGCCTGGTGCAGCGCGACACATTCCTCACCTATGCGCCGGGCATTTTCGACCAGGTTCAATTCAGTGATCAGTTCATAGCCCTTGTTTTGCCACTGCCCACCAAAGGAACTTGGGTACGAGCGTTTCTGAATCTCATTTCCCGCGAAGGCGTGAGCGGTGTACCCCGTCCCGGTGGATAATTTAGTTTGGTGAATATTGCTGCCCTCCGAGGAAGCAAACCACTGTTCCTCGCGGCGAAAATTCATACTGGCTTCGGCCAGAGTCACGCCTTTGACGGATCTCAGTTCCTGGTCAACACGGGCAAGCAGGTGTAGATTTTCCTCGATTGAGGTTGCAAACGGATCGATTTTGTGGGGGGTGGTCCATTCTGCCGTGCACGGCTTTTCCGGAGCCAAGCGTACGGCCTGCTGTTTAACTTTAGCGGACGCTCTCGCGATGGCAACTGCACGGGCAGCCGTCTCCTCGACCGCACTGCGGACAAGGTTATCCGAGGCGGCGAAACCCCAGGCGCCATCCGCAATGACACGGACACCGATCCCAAGGGAGGAGGCATCGGACGCACCGGCCACTTTGCCATTCTTGGTGGCCAAAGCACGGCTGCGATCGTCGACAACGCGTGCGTCGGCGTACGATGCGCCTCGCAAAACGGCAACATTCAATGCCCACTCGGCAAACTGCTTCATCTCGTCCGTTTGTCCTTTAACCCTGTGTCAGGCTTTCTTGGCACCCCTCCTGCAACCCCCCTCCCAGCGCCGTGCATAGGAAAAACAGAAGCTCCCAAAAATCTATCACACTCGATGCTGACAAGAGCGCGAGCTCGCGTCCGCGCCCAAGGGACGCAGCCATGGCAGCATTGGTGCAAAGCTGGATCTGGGGTTTGCTGTGTGCGCCGAGCTAAAGCTAATTTCAGGGATTCGACAGATTGGTTGCAACACGCAGAATGCTGTCGGCTACACAGCGTGAACGCGCTCGAAATGGAAGAACCCGACCATGAATCCGGCCGCGCCATAACAAGGACATCGAGATTGGACAGCTTGAATTCGGCATCTGATTTTCTCTGGAATTTGGAT
>JAFATF010000471.1 GCA_019244045.1 Acidobacteriota bacterium | reverse complement strand
AGTCCATTCCATAAAGCTCATCCTCAAACGTTATTTTAACCTAGTCTGCCCAGCTACGGAAGAGGCTGGACGGACGAAAAGCGTCCTCCTTCGAGCTGGCGGGGGGCAAACCGTGCCTCCCCCCCACGCCATCGAACCGAACCGGAGATGACACTATGAAGCGAACACTCTCGTTGATGTTGCTTTTCGTTGTGCTAACGTTCCTGGGCGCCTGGGCGCAAAGCGATACCACTCCAAGCCCGAGTTCGACCAATCAGGCCACGTCCCCCACTTCGAGTCCAAGTACGCAGAGCAACACCCAAGACTCTACCTCCACCCGGGCTAATCCGGCCACCAGCATGTCTCAGTCCCGAACGAGTCTCGAAGGCTGCCTCCAGCGCCGCGAAAGCGCCTACTTCCTTGCGCCTGACCATGGCCAGCCCGTGAAGCTCGATTCTGCGCAGGATCTCAGTCAGCATGTGGGGCATCGGGTGAGGCTTGAAGGCAACCTGAGTAATGGCGGCGAGCCAAACCATACCTATGCAAGCAGCCGTGCGGCCGATAACTCGACTGGCACTACGGCGCGAGCCGCTCAGAGCGGCCAGCAAGCCGACACGCTATATCAGGAGATGATGGTGACGCGAGTGGACATGATCTCTGAAACGTGCCCCGCTGCTGGTGGCAACCACAACAATACAAGCCAAAGCCCAAAGGGAGATTAGTTACCCGCGGGTCATTACCGGGGGAGAGCACAGCCGGCCTTTGACCTGTGGCCGAAGGTGGCAGGCTGGGGATTTTGCCTGCGGGGAGCTGGGAACGATTCCAGCCTCCACCTAGAGACTGAATCAAGCGGACGCTCGCGCTCATGCGCCGTCCTCGAATTTCGACCGCTACCCGCTCATCGGACAACGCGATCGCCTGCGCGGTCGTAACTTCCAGGTAACTGGCCACACCGCCCTTGTAGCGGCTCGTCGATAGTTGAAGCGAATGTTCTGCCGCCGCCACCGCCGCTTGTTGCGTCTCGGCTTCCTGAGCTAAGATCCGCAGCGCCGCCAAGTTATCTTCGACCTCGCGGAATGCGTTCAGGATCGTCTGGCGATAGTTGGCGGCACTTTGCTGGTAGATAGCCCGCGCCTCTTCTGAAACGCCTCGCCGGCGTCCCACGTCAAGCGCCGTCACCAACGCCGAGGCTCCTAGGGCGAAAAAGCCGCTGGGGGCGGAGAGCAAGTTCGTTAGCGATGCGCTCTCAAACCCAGCACTTCCGGAAAGACTGAGCGAGGGAAAGTACGCGGCGTGCGCGACTCCGACTTGTTCATTGGCTGCGGCAACCCGCCGTTCAGCTGCCGCAATATCCGGACGTCGTTCGAGAAGTTCCGAGGGCAGCCCCGGCGGAATGACGGGAGGCGTCTCGGCCAGCGGGGAATTAGGAATAGAAAACGAGGATGCCGGTTGGCCCACGAGCAGGGCAATCGAATCCTCGAATTGCGCTCGCGCGACCTCGATCTCGGTCGCCTGCGCGCGAGTGGTCTCAAGCTCGGTTTCCGCCTGGGCGACGTCGACCGCGGAGGAAACCCCGCCGTGATAGCGGTTTTCGGTCAGCTCGAGTGCTTTGGCAAAGATTGCCACGCTTGATTTGAGCAGTTCTTCCTCGGCATCGAGCGAGCGCAGTTGGAAGTACTCGGCCGCCAGTTCCGCGTGCAAGCTGAGACTCACATTTTCAACGTCACCCGCGCTCGCCTGGCCACTGGCTCGAGCCGATTCAATGGTATGCCGAACCCTGCCGAATAAATCCGGCTCGTAGGAGACTCCCAAGGTTGGCATTTGAAGATCAGAGAAGTTTGTTCGCGATAGGGTGGTCGCGGCCGCGCGATTACGTGATAGATGATTTCTCGATCCTGCTGCTCCCGCCGTTAAGGTGGGATAAAGGTCAGCGCGATTGACGCGCACCAGGGCACGGGCTTGCTCAAACTGAGCCAGCGCCGCCTTCAGGTTCTGATTGGAAACCGTGATCTTCTCTTCCAGGGAATTGAGCTTGGGGTCCCGGTACACCTCCCACCACTTCCCGCGCGCAAGCTGATCCTGAGGCTCTGCCGCCTTCGTCCCTTCCGGGCCTTCCTTATAGGCCGGAGGAACGGGCACCGTGGGCGGCGAATAATGGGGCCCGACCGCGCAACCAGCGAGTGCGAGCGCCGCAAGGAAGGCAAACGCCTGGTAGAGTCTCATGGCGCCTCTCGGCTGCCGCTCGATTCCTGTGTGACCCGCACGGCTTCACCGGAAACCAGCGAATCGGGGGGATTTACCACAATTGACTCATTGCCGCTCAGACCGGCTACCACCTCCACTTCGGATCCGAAATCGTGTCCGATCGAGATCGGCTTCAGCTCTGCGTGCCCGTTCTCGACGGAGGCAACGCGCAGACCCTCGGACCGGAACAGCAAACTATTTACCGGCAGGATAAAGGATGCGGCCACGCTTGGCAGATTGAAATGCACTTGCGCATAGGCGCCCGAGAGGAGCGTACCGGTGGGATTATTTACATCGAGTTCAACCAGCAGCGTGCGAGTGGCCGGATCGATCGCGTCGGCCGTGCGCGCCAGAGTTCCTTCGAATCTCTGCCCCGGGTACTCGGGTACGGTCAAAGCCGCTTTCAGGCCGACCTTCGCCGATTGCGAATAGGCCTCTGGCACATTGACGTAAACTCGAAGTTTGTTGGCCTGGGCGATATGAAACAGTTCCGTACGCGTTCCACCGCTGCTGCCCGAGTCAATCAGCGCGCCGATGTCCGTGTTGCGCGCAGTAATGACCCCGCTAAACGGCGCGTAAATCTTTTCGAAGGACTGCAACTCCTCAAGGCGTCTGACGTTTGCCTGGGCTGCCTCGAACGCGGCCTTCTTGGCCGCATAGTCTCCCTCCGCGTTATCTGCCTCTTGCTTGGAGACCGAGTCGGTCCGTAGCAGCCCGGCATACCGTTGGGCGGTAATCTCGGAGAGCCGCAAATTGGCGTGCGCGGTGCCCAGATCCGCACGCGCCTGCCGCAGCTGCTGATCGACTTCCGGAGTCTCGATCTCGGCCAGGAGCTGGCCAGCCTTGACATGCGTGCCGATATCCGCATACCAGCGCCTCAGGTAACCATTGGTTCGCGCATAGATGGGAGCATCCACAAACGCCTGGACATTGGCCGGAAGCACCAGTTCCTGGGCAGGCACCGAGCGCTTGGGTTTCACGACCGCCACCGTAGGCAGGGCCATCTCCTCGGTTTCTTTCCGCAGGTTCGTGCGCGCCTGGATGCGAGGCAGCACGGCACCGATGACCAGGGCTACCGAGGTTATAATGGCCAATCCTACCGCCCACCAGCGCACCGAACCTTTGGGGCCATCATTTGTGAGCTGCTGATCCATCTCGGGCACACCGGCCAGGGTTTCTACTTCTTGATCCCGGGCTACTCTCATCGACGAACTCCGAACATTATGCATGATGAGGCAATCGATTCCCTCTCTGGGCTCGCCGCACGCGCATGCCGTGAAGCACGCTGAAGAAAACCGGCACAAAGAACAACGTGGCCACCGTGGCGAACAGGAGTCCTCCTACGACAGCGCGCCCGAGCGGCGCGTTCTGCTCGCCGCCTTCGCCCAATCCGAGCGCCATTGGAACCATTCCCATAATCATGGCCAAGGCCGTCATCAGGACCGGCCGAAAGCGCGTGAAGCCGGCCTCGAGTGCTGCCGCGATCGAATCCCGGCCTTCCGCCATCTGCTCTTTGGCGAAGCTGACCACCAGAATGCTGTTTGCTGTAGCTACCCCCATACACATGATTGATCCGGTCAAAGCCGGTACGCTTAGAGTCGTATGAGTGACAAACAAGAACCACACAATTCCCGCCAGGGCGGCCGGCAACGCCGAAATGATGACGAAGGGATCGAGCCAGGATTGAAAGTTCACCACGATGAGCAAGTACACGAGCACGATCGAGAACAGCAGTCCACTTAGCAGGCCGGCATAGGAGGAACGCATGGTTTCAATCTGGCCGCGAACGATCACCTGCGACCCGCGAGGCAGTTGGTCCTTGAGCTGCCCAACCAGGCGAGAGATGTCGCGCGCCACTCCGCCGAGATCGCGGCCCTGGGCCGAGCCATAGATATCGATTACCGGCTGAATGTCGTAGTGCGATACCACACCCATTCCTGTTCCCCGGCTAAATGACGCTAGGCTGGCCAGAATTTCTCCCTTGCTGCTGTTCGGACCCGTAATGGGAATGTTCTCGAGAGCGGCGAGCGAATCCACACGGTACTGCGGAGTCTGCGCCGCGATCGAATAGCTCACCCCGTTGCGCGGATCGAGCCAGAAGGTGGGGGAAGTCTGGAAGCTTCCGCTGAGCGAGATTAGCAGATTGGTGGCCACATCCCGCTGCGTGAATCCGACCTGCTGGGCGCGTGTACGATCGACATCGACATGCAGATAAGGCTGATCGAAAGCCTGCTGAATGCGCAGGTCAGCGGTTCCCGGGATGTAGCGCAAATGTTCGAGCAGCCGATCGGCAAACTGGCGATCGGCCTCGAGCTTGTAGCCTACAACTTGGATGTCGATCGGGGACGGCAGTCCGAAGTTCAGAATCTGGCTGACCATATCAGCCGGCAAGAATGCGAACGTAACCCCCGGAAACTGGCGCGCCAGCTTTAAGCGCAGGCTGTGAACGTATTCATCGGTTGCGCGGTGGTGTTCTTGAAGACTAACCAGAATGTCAGCGTCGGAAGTCCCAATCGGAGCCGAATTGCTATAGGACAAGTTGATGCTGCTGTAAGGTAGGCCGATATTGTCGATGATGCTGCGAAGTTCGCCTGGTGGAATCTCATGGCGTATATATTGTTCGACCAGGTCGGCGAGGCGGGCAGTCTCCTCGATGCGGGTGCCCGTGCGTCCGCGCATATGCAGCTTGAATTGGCCGCTGTCGACCGCGGGAAAAAAATCCTGACCCAAGAAGGGCGTCAGCAACGCGAGCGAAAAGATGCAGGCCGCGAAAAAGGCCGTCAAAAACATCCGCCGATGAGCCAGGCACCATTCCAGCCAGTTGTGATAGGAATCGCGAAATTTCTCAAATGCCTGCTCAAAACGAAACTGCAGCCGCACCAAAGGATTCGGACTCTGGGAGGGAATGTGTCCGACTTCCTGCTCATGTCCTTTCAGCAGATACTTGGCCATGGTGGGAACCAGAGTTCGTGATAGCAGGTAAGAAGCCAGCATGGCGAAGACAACCGCCTCACCCAAGGGCACGAACAGAAAACGGGCCACTCCGGTCAGGAAGAACATGGGCACGAAGACGATGCAGATGGCCAAGGTGGAGACGAAAGCGGGCAGGGCAATCTGCGAGGCGCCATCCAGAATGGCCTGCTGAATTTCTTTGCCTTGCGCCACGTTGCGGTTGATGTTCTCGATTTCGACGGTAGCATCATCCACCAAGATGCCGACTGCCAGCGCCAACCCGCCCAGGGTCATAATATTGATCGTCTCGCCGAGCGCGCTCAGCACAATTACGGAAGTCAGAATGGACAGTGGGATCGAAATGGCAATGATGACCGTGCTCCTCCAGCTGCCCAGGAAAATCAGGATCATGATTGCCGTCAGGCAGGCGGCAATCGTCGCTTCCTTGAGCACGCCGTTGATCGAGGCACGAACGAAAATAGACTGGTCGGCCAGCGGTTCGACTCGCAACTCCTCCGGCAAGCTTGCCGTAATTGACGGCAATAGCGACTTAATCCCCCCGATAATCTGCAAAGTCGAGTTCCGTCCTGTCTTGAGCACGGTGAGCAAGCTCGCCCGCTTTCCGTTCACTCGTACGATGTTGGTCTGCGGCGGGAAGCCGTCACGGACATAAGCCACGTCGCGAATGTAAATGGTGGTGCTGCCCACGGTTTTAACCGGTAAGTCATTGAGTTCAGCAACCTGCTTTGGGCTGCCGTTTATGTCGACGTCGTACTCGAATTCGCCAATCTTCGATGTTCCCGATGGCAAGATCAGGTTCTGCGCGCTGATGGCGTTTACCACGTCCATCGGGGACAGTCCCTTCGATTGCAAGGCTTGCGTATTCAGATCGACTTCGACCTGACGCTGTTTGCCGCCATAGGGCCATGGAATAGCCACCCCGGGCACCGTGATCAACCGCGTGCGGATGAAGTTCACCCCGTAGTCGAACAGCTGCTGCTCGGAAAGCCGGTTTCCCGATAAGGCGAGCTGGAGAATCGGTACGCTCGAGGCGTTGTATGTGATCACCAAGGGAGGAGTGGTTCCCGGCGGCAACTGGCGCAGCTGCGTCTGGGAAATAGCCGTGATCTGTGCCAGGGCGCGCTCGATGTTGGCGCCAGGCTGGAGGAATACCTTGACCACGGCAATCCCGTTAAGCGACTGGGACTCACTGTGCTGAATGTTGTCTACGGTCGTGGTGAGCGCCCGTTCGGTTTGCGATACGATCCGGTCGCTCATCTCCTGCGGGTTCAGACCGGCATAGTTCCACAAGACGCTGACCACAGGGATGTTGATGTTGGGGAAAATATCGGTGGGCGTCCGCAGAATGACGATAGGCCCCAGAATCAGCAGCAGGAGCGCAACTACGACGAATGTGTAAGGGCGCCTCAGCGCAAGGCGAACTATCCACATATGCGGTAATGAGATGGCAACAGATCAAAGCGCGCCCGATTCGCCATGACCACTCCCTGGTCCGATCCCTGACCAGGTGCTTTTGTATTAGAAGCCCCTCTAGGCCGATAGGATTCAAAGGTTTAGCTTATTTTCTGGCCCGGCAACTTTGGAGGAACTCGGACGGCGCCAAGCGAATCAAAATCTGTTTTCCGGTCTTCGGGGAGAGAGGTCATGAAACGTCGTTTACTCGGCAGCAGCGATATGGAAATAACCCCGATCGGCATTGGCGCCTGGGCGATGGGCGGAGGAGGATGGGCCTGGAGCTGGGGACCGCAGAGCGATGATGATTCGGTTTCCGCCATTCACGCTGCCCTGGACTGTGGCCTGAACTGGATCGATACAGCTGCCGTCTACGGGCTCGGTCATTCCGAGGAGGTGGTTGCCCGCGCTCTGAAAGGCCGCCAACGCTGCTATATCTTCACCAAGTGTGAGCGCGTCTGGAACGAACACGGCGAGATCAGCGGAGCTTTGCAAGCTGAATCGATCCGCCGCGAATGCGAGGCCAGCTTGCGCCGGCTCGAGGTGGACGTCATCGACCTCTACCAGATTCACTGGCCTGAGCCGGAGCAGGACATCGAAGAAGGCTGGACGGAAATGGCGCGCCTGCAGCAGGAAGGCAAGGTACGCTGGATCGGGGTGTCCAATTTCAATCTAACGCAACTGCGGCGTGCGCAGGCGATTGCCCCGGTTACTTCCCTGCAGCCGCCCTACTCTATTCTGGCCCGTGACATCGAGCGCGAACTGTTGCCCTATTGCCAGCAGGCGAACGTCGGGGTGATTGTGTATTCCCCCATGTACTCCGGCCTGCTGAGTGGAGCGATGACCCGCGAGCGGGTTGAAAATTTCTCGTCTGACGACTGGCGCCGACACGATCGAGAATTCGAGGAGCCAAATCTATCGTGCAACTTGCATCTGGTCGAACGCTTGCGCAGCATTGGAAAGCGGCATGGCAGGAGTGCGGGCGAAGTCGCGATTGCATGGACACTTCGGCATCCGGCCATTACCGCAGCCATTGTCGGAGTTCGCTGCCGAGAGCAGGTCGGGGGGATCATCGGTGCCGCCGAGTTCCGCTTGTCCCATTCCGAGGTGGTCGAACTTGAGCAAGCCCTGCAGGAGAAAATAGCGGCCTGACCATCGTTTCCAAGTTATGGGCAAAAGCGAGAGCTGGTCCTAGCCGGTTGTCTTGCCGCGACCGACACGTATGAAGAAACGATTGAGAGCACAGCGAGGTATGCGCCCATGAGTGCGAGCAAGGCAATACCCACAATTTTCAGCAAGCCACGCTTTCTCCGACTGCTTCGAGGATAAGAGGTGTCAAGACCGGTTGTACGCCACTCCACCGAATGGCTCAGCCAACAGCCAATCGGCGTAAAGGAACGCCGGCTATGGAAGCAGGCACTGCAGATCACGTTTGGAGATTGGATGAGCTGTGCTCGCTGCCCAATTCAGGGCTCCGCAGTAACCATCTACTCTAAATGCTGTTCTCATGTACAAATAGTGTGCAAGGTTATGGCGATCTGTACGCGCTTGCGTCCGCGGTTTGCCCATCCTGGATCGCGAACACCGACTAGGTAAAAAACGATGACCTTTGTGCCGCACCGACGACAGCCCATTGACCAACCTGCCGCCTTCTGGGGTTTCGCTGACACTGCTATCTGAATTTGAGGCCGCTGAGACGCGAAACCGCGTCTAAACTAACTCGCTTCGTGGCTACCTGCACCTGAAAGGTTTCACCCAGTCCAGCGGACGTCACGAGAAGCTTCAGTCTGAGGGAGGCTTTTCTGTGGTCCTCCGGCAGGCGGCAATCCTGGAAAGCATCGCGGAATTCGGTGGACTCGCCAATACCCATCAGGAATTCGGATTGTGTCACGAGCTTCTGAGGATGCATGCCGCTTCGCTGGAGTGCCGCCGCAATGGCGGTGAAGTTGACATGGGCAGTTATATCTTGCTCGCCGGGCGCTTGGTAGGGGTCGGCACTGGTCGCATGCTGGCGGTAGGTCATTAGTGTCCCGCGGTAACGGCCCGCGAATACCTCATCCCGGGTGTAGCCATAATCGATCGCGATGAAGAATCCGCATTCAATCAGTTGCGCGCAGGCTGAGGCGTAGTTCTGGGCAACAAGAGGCGCTTCAATGCGCTCGCCCGCTTCGGGGCGGACGCTGTAGCGATCGATATAGTCGAGTGCTTCGGCAGTTGGACTGTCCCATATCTCCACGAGCTGCCCATTTTCCAAGCCGATGCGTAGCTGACCGTTTTGGCCGAGGACCTCAAAGGGAAGCGAGTCGAAGAACTCATTGGCCAGTATGATTTGCAGAGTGCGGCCCGAGAACTGCCGCTTGCCGGGCGCGCCAGCTGAGAGCCTGCCGGGACGCTGTCGATCGGGATCTACGAGGGAGCTCTTTAGAAAGCTGCATCGGCCAGATTCGAAATGCCGTGCCAGATTTCGCCGCAGTTGCTTGCCTAACTCGGGTGAGCGCTCAACCAGGCGGTAATCGAGGGCGGCAAAGAAAGCAGGAAATTTCTTCTCGCACCAGTCCAGCACGTCTTTGGCCAGGAAGCCGCGTCCCGGACCGAGTTCGAGCACTTGAATCTCGTTAGGCGAACCTCCCAGGCGCCAGATCTCGTCGAATTGGCGGGCCAGAAGTCGTCCCAAAATGCCCTCGACATCGCTCGAAGTATAGAAATCTCCCGCTTTGCCGAATTGCGCGTTCCCCCGGTTGTAGTAGCCGAGCTCTGGATGATAGAGACAGAGCTCCATGTAGCGAGAAAAAGGAAGAGGACCGCTTTCGGCAATTTCCTCTTGAATCTTCTCGAAAAGTAAGTTGGCCATGTATAGGTCGATCAGGTACTTGCCAGGCAGAAAGAGACCTCGATCCATTGTAATGCTGAAGTTCCTCTCGTTCATTCTCAGCAAACGTGAACAGCGCCGAAGCGTTCCTCTCAACGGGAGATGCTGGAGACTGCCAGTGATCCGACGAGTGTCCGCTATAGCGCGTCTGAGTGACCATCGCCCTTCTGGTCGCTGCGGCTTTGTGGAGTGCGCGTGAACATCTCGATGAGATAATCGTGCAGACAATCATAGAGCTGACGCTGGAACGACCACGTGAATTGCGGGTGCTCGAGATCGCGGGGATGTAGTTCGAAGCAGTAAGTATGCACCGGAACGGGAGGGTTCCTGAAGTCAATCCTGATTTCGACTCCTTCGCCTTTAGCCGCAGCGCTGAAAACTAGCAGGGGATGTTCGTAGAGCTCAAGCTGGTCGAGAACGAGCTGAAGACGGGGCGAGGGAGTAGGCATATGTTTCTAGAATACTCAACCTGACCTGGTCGGGCATCCCAAGGCGAGAAACGACTGTTCTTTGCTTGCGGCTGGGCTCATTCGTACCGCAAGGCTTCTATCGGGTCCATGGTCGCCGCCTTGATCGCAGGCAGCATGCCGCTGACGATGCCGACCA
Organism: Acidobacteriota bacterium; assembly: GCA_019244045.1. Classification (GTDB taxonomy): domain Bacteria; phylum Acidobacteriota; class Terriglobia; order Terriglobales; family Acidobacteriaceae; genus Gp1-AA122. The sequence continues at coordinate 8,208 of JAFATF010000471.1, read as the reverse complement.
AGGTAAGAATGGCCGTCGAGGCCACAAGCGTGCTGGTGTTGATGACGAGATGAATATCACCTTCCTTGGCATCATCGATGAAAACGCTCCACAGTGGCAAGGAGCCGACCGTCCAGGAAACCAGGTAAGCCAGAGCGATTCCCGCCAAGCCGCCCAGGAACGTAATGACCAGCGCCTCCAGGAGGAACTGGAACAGGATGTGCCACTTACGCGCTCCCAGAGCCTTTTCGACGCCGATCTCACGCGTACGTTGGGTGACGCTGACCAGCATAATGTTCATCAGACCCACTCCCCCGATGCCAAGCGTAAGCAGACCGATGAAGCCGAGCAGAATCTTGATGCCCACGGTGATCACATCCAGGTCGGCAAGATCTTTGACGGCATCGAAGACAAACACCGCCCGATCGTCTTTGGGATTGAAATTGTGATGAAACGCGAGCGCTTCTCGCACCGCTTTCGTAACTTTGCCGTGCTCTCCCTCGTAGTCGAACCAGATGCCGTCGAGGTAGTAGCTATTCTTCAGATCTCGAATTGCCGTGTAAGGAACGAACACCAGGTCATTCACGTTTTCATCGCTCCCCGACAAAACATGCTTAAGAACGCCAATGATGTGATATGAAATGCCCTCGATGCGCACGCTCTGGCCAACTGCGTTCTGGCCCGAAAAAAGTCTCTTCTTGACCCCCGCGCCGAGGACCGCGACGCGAGTATGAGTCCGGTCTTCCTCCTCACCATAGAAGTTGCCTTCGACGACCTCAAGCCGCCGAATTTGCTGGAAGCTCTGAGAAGTGCCACGGACGGTGAAACTGCCGCTGCGAGTGCCATAGACCACGAGGCTCTGTTTGTCTACCTGCGGCGAGAGGCGTTTGATCATCGGCACCTCGGCACGCAAATAATCAAGATCGTCGCGCGTAAGTCGGATCTCGACGCCGGCCTTGCTTCCGCCTGCCTGCAGCGAGGTGCGTCCGGGGAACAGCGCGATCAGATTTCCGCCGAAGGTACGAAATGCAATCATGAGAGCATTCTGAAAACCAGAGCCGTACGCGAGCAGCAGAACGACGGTGGCAATTCCCCAAGCCATACCCAGCATGGTGAGCAGAGAACGACGCCGATTGTGGCGCAGTGCCCTGTAGGCTTGGCTTCCTAAATCCTGCAACATGGTCTATTCCTGCCTCAGAGCTTCTACCGGAGCAAGCAGGGCGGCTTTGCGCGCGGGGTAAAGGCCGGCAACAACGCCCGCAACCGCAAGCGAAGTAATGGCAGTGAGCGCGGAGGAAGCGACGATACGGGGAGTGTCGAAGCCTTCCGGCGCCGGCAGCCGGGCCAGTAAAGTTACAACTGCCAAGCAGATGGTCAAGCCAATGGCTCCGCTAAAGACGGTTAAAAATGCGCCCTCGATGAAGAATTGTGCCAGGATATTGCGATGCGTTGCACCCAGAGCTTTGCGCAATCCGATCTCTTTGGTGCGTTCTGCCACTGAGACCAGCATGATATTGATGATTCCGATGGCGCCTAAAGCCAGTGTGACCAGGCCTACGACACCCAAAAACCAATCCATGGCGTCAAAGATCTTGCTTACCTTCATGGATTCATCGATTGTGTCCCAGTCCGTGAAGGCGTCCTCGAGCTTGGGGTCGAAGCGGTGACGCTGGGCAATCCATTTGTGTACCTCGGTTTTGGCTTCAACATGCTGCTCTTTACTCAGAGGCCGATAATTGATGAAGGAGATGGCATTCTCGGAATTTTCACCCTTCAAAGGGAAGAGCATGCGCATGGTCTCGAGTGGAACGAAGATGCGAATGTTAGTACCGTTGTTGCCCTCCTTTCCGATTTTGTCGACGACGCCGATGACTTCAAAATCGATACCGTTCAGCAAAATAATGCTTCCCACGGCAGCGCGCCCGGGAAACATATTCTTGAGCAACTCCCATCCGACGATGGCCACTCGGCGATGCTCGTTATTATCGTCCGCGTTGAACCAGCGACCAGGATAGACGGGCACGTTGCGGATCCGGTTGTAGTCTGGCGCGACCCCGAAAAGCTGGCCGTTTGTACTGCCGTAGTCGCTCACCGCGCGGATGTCGTCACGCTCGATTACCGGAGAAAGGGCACGGATAAACTTGGCGCGTTCGCGGATTGCGATGTAATCGTCGTACGTAAATTTATACGGCTGGCCCGATTGGAAACTACCCGCGACGGCAGGTATACGTCCGGGAAAGGTGAACATGATGTCCTGGCCGAGCTGAGCAAGATTCTTATTCTGCCCACTGCGAAAGCCCTCACCTAACCCCACCAGCAAGAGTAGCGAGCCAACGCCCCAGGCAATGCCAAACATAGTCAAAAAAGAACGCATTTTATGCGCCCAGAGAGTCGAGAGCGACTGTTTCACGATATCGAGAAAAGTTCGCATGTGGCGAGGCTGCTTGCTCGTCCGGCAGAATATTCCCGGGCCAGAGGGGTCAGCAGGTCAGCACACTTCAACGCCGCCCCATAGTTATGTACGTTGCGAGATCGAAGAAGGTTCCTCGAATTGCGCCCTGTCGCAATTAGACCAGAAGTGCGGCAAGTAGTTAGCAGCCAGCTCGCGCTTTCCCCCTGTGCCGCCTAACCTGGAGCCAAGGCTTTCCCCCGGGCGATCTGCCCGGCAAGCCTGAGCGCTATCAGGGTTGCCGGATAGCATCGGGAAAAGCTTGCTGCTGCTATCCGGCCCTGGACGCTTGCTCGTTGCCTGCGGGCACGAGCAACGAGATTGAGAGTTGCTAACCCTCAGGGAGGTGGGCCGTCTAAGCTCGCTGCCGCTCATCAGGGATTGGGCGTTCGTCTTCCGAAACCAGTAAATCCGACAAGGAGATTGTATGCGAATGAGGTGTTGTGCTGTTCTTTTCATGAGCACGCTTGGAGTGGTTACCTTGATTCACGCGCAGTCGGCCGTGCTCGACCTCCCGCGCGACAGTCAGCACGCCTTGCTTACACAACGCATAGGAGTCACCGATATCACCATCAATTACCATCGTCCTCTAGCGAAGGGACGAACAATCTTTGGCGGAATTGTGCCTTACCATCAGGTTTGGCGCGCAGGAGCCAATGAGAACACAACCATTGCTTTTAGCGACCCGGTAACCATCGAAGGCCAGGCGCTCGCTGCCGGCACTTACGGACTGCATATGATTCCCGGACAGACCGAGTGGAGCATTATTTTCTCTAAAATGGCGGCAGCTTGGGGTAGTTTCACTTATAACGAAAAGGAAGACGCGCTGCGGGTTAAGGTGAAAGCGCAGAAGAGTGAGTTTCGCGAAGCCCTGACCTACGATTTCGACCAGCCCAGTAATAATTCGACGATTGTCACCATGTCATGGGAGAAGGTTGCAGTTCCTTTCAAGGTCGCCGTCGACGTGCACGAGGTGGTTGCTCGCAGCCTCGACCGGCAACTCCGGGGCCTTGCCCAATATACCTGGGAAGGCTGGGATGATGCCGCCAATTACTGGATCGGCGAAAAGACAAACTACGACACCGCACTAAAGTATGCAGACGAGTCCATCGGTCAGGAACGGCGCTTTGATAATCTGATGACCAAATCGCGAGCCTTGGACGGATTGGGCAGAACCAAGGACGCCGCTTTGCTGCGCCAGGAGGCACTCCAATTAGGGAACTCCCAGCAGCTGTACGGATATGCCCGCCAGCTGCAGCGAGACAACAAAGGGGAAGAAGCTTTCGCTATCTATCGCACCAGCTATAAGCGATATCCGAATGATTGGTTGTCGCACGCCGGCATGGCCCGGATCTATTGTAGCCAGGCAAATTTTGACAATGCCATCAAAGAGATGAAGCTTGCCCAGGACCGCGCTCCGGAACAGGCAAAGGAGCAAGTTGGGGGGCTGGTCAAGCGCCTCGAGGCGAAAGAAGATATCAACAAGTGAACGGCTTGGCAGCACGGATTCCGAATCGCTGGAATCAGTGCAAAAAAAAAAGCGTTCTGCTAAGTGGTAGATGCACTCAGAGCGCGGCGTCCTAGCTTTTGCCGGGTCGCGCGGAAACTCTATTCCGAACCGAGAGCCAGTTCAACCATGCAGCAATGACGGTTGCAATTAGGATCAAAGATTTGCTGAGATCCACTTGGGTTAGTAACAGTGCGCAAAGGAGAACTCCAGCCGGCGCAACCAGAGGGCCGGCGGGCAAGCGGAACAGCATGGAAGCGGGCTGCTTTCGGCGCAGTACGGGCAGGGCGGCGCAGCCCACAGCGTAATAAACGAGTCGTGCTACGGCCGATAGAGTCAAATTCCATCGAAAGCTGCCAAGCAGGGCGAGTGCCCAGGTCAGGGCGGCAAAGACAAAGATGGAGATGTAGGGAGTACGGAACTTCCCATCGATGGCGGCAAAGGCGCTGGGGAAATCGCCGCCTTCGGCAAGCGCATAGGTAATGCGCGGAACTCCAAGAATCTTTGCACTCAAATACCCGTAAAAAGAGATCAAGGCACCGACAGTGACCAAGATAGCGCCCGGTTTGCCCAGGGTGAGCCGGCCGATTTCGGCGAGCGGGCGATCGCTGCCGCTGGCGTTGGCTAGAACCGTAACCGTGATCCACTGGATAACGGTATACAGAAAGGCGCAGCAGGCCAGGGCGATGAAGAGGCTGAAGGCTGCGTCGCGGCGGGGATCTCGAGCCTCGCTCATCGGTGTCAACGCGCTTTCGAATCCGCCATAAGCAAAAATCATAACCAGAATTGACTGAAGCCAGGCTGAGCGCGGAGCCGTGACGGCAACCGCTGACGCGCGATGTCCATGGAAGATCCAGGCGCTGCCAGCCACAATGATCACGCCCAGCGGCAGCAACTTGGCCAAGGTGAACAGATTGCTTACCTCAGCGCCAGCCCTAACTCCCCGATAATTTATCAGCGCGAGGATGCCGACCAGTGAGGTCAATATCAGAAATCGTGGCCAGACCCCAGTCGCTCCCGGCCACAATTCGCCCAGGTAAATGATAAAAAGATTGGCATTGGCGGCGGGGGCGCTCAGCTGCGAAAGCCACAACATCCATCCCACCTCAATTCCAATGAGCCGCCCAAAGGCGACGCGCGCATAGAGGTAGGGACCGCCGGCTGCGGTGAAATGCGAAGCCACTTCGGCGAAACAGGCCATAATGATGCCCACGAATACTCCCGCCATCAGAACAGCCCAGGGGCTGCGCCGCCCCAGGCTTCCGGCCAATTGCGATGGCAGGCCGAAAATGCCGCTGCCGATGATCGAGTTGATAACCAGCGCGACCAAGGTCCATCGCCCTATGGCTCGTACCAGGGTGGGTTGAGAAGCCATCGACGCTCGGGGACTTTGTATCATAGTTTTCCGCTTTCCTCGGGGCCATTGAGCGGCCGTGGCAGAGAGTCATCCAGATCACCGACTATAATTATCCGCAGCTATGGCAAAGGCGCAGCGCGTATTCATCTCCGGTTCCACTGGTTACATGGGCAGGCAGCTGATTCCTGCCCTCCTGGCTCGAGGCCATACTGTGCGTGCCCTGATACGGCCTCAATCGCAACACAAGCTTCCTGCCGGTTGCACAGCGATCGTGGGCAACGCGCTCGACGCAACTTCCTACCGGGAAAAAATTTCTCCTGCGGACACTTTCGTTCACTTAGTGGGCGTGGCCCATCCGAGTCCCGCCAAGGCGGCACAGTTTCGCAGCATCGACCTGGTTGCCGCGCGAGAGGGCATCGAGGCGGGGAAATTCGTTGGAGTTGATCATTTTATCTACGTCAGCGTCGCCCAGCCCGCCCCCGTCATGAAGGCGTACGTGGCGGTGAGGAGCGAGTGTGAAAGTTTGCTACGCGAGAGCGGACTGAATGCAACCAATCCTGCGCCCCTGGTATGTGCTCGGCCCCCATCACCGCTGGCCCTACCTTCTGATGCCTCTTTATTGGCTGCTCGAGCGCGTGCCGGCGACCCGCCAAGGGGCACTTCGGCTGGGGTTGGTAAGCCTCGCCGAGATGACATCGGCACTGCTGCGGGCGGTTGAGAACCGAGCTGTCGGTATGCCTGTATGGGGGGTTGCGGAAATCCGCCAGGCGGGCGAATTCGGTGAATTCATCGATGCCGCTCGCGCTTAAAAGCCACGACTTCTCCCGCGATTTCGTCTGCCGGTAATCAAGAATTACCAAAGCGCATGCACAGCGGACATCTACTCGCCAACCATCTTAGATGAGATCTTGAGCGTGCCACAAAGTTCGGTGCGGCACGATGACTCCAGACGACTCCATCGACGATCTCGATCTCCGAATTCTGCGTGTTACCGAGGACCTTAGAGCTATCCAACGCGAACTGAATTGTGCTGTCTTGCAAGCGTCTGCCGATCCTGAACTGATGGAATCGCTCAACGGATTTTCCCAAAGGGAGTCGCTCGAGGTGCTGCGCTCAGCGCTTGATCAGATGCGGCATTTCTTGTGGTTCTATAAGGAAATGCTGGGTAGCGAGTCGGAGGTGGGAGAGAAGTTGCGAAGAGCGGTACGGCAGGGTCCTTCCGCTGACGCCGTGCAATCCCGTGACTCCACGCTGGTGGAAAAAATCAAGTCTGCTGCCGGTGCTGCCATGCTGCAGTATTTGACGGACGGGAAAATACGCAAACCAAACTAGCTGTTCCTAGGGCAGATCTGCAAAGCTTATTCTCCCCCTTGGGCGAAACAGGAATCGGAGCCCCGCGCAGGGCGAAGGTCACAATAACCTTTACTCTCCCATGACTTTCACGATGACTCTCTTATCTCTCTGCCCGTCGAACTCGGCATAGAAGATTCGTTGCCAGGGCCCAAAATCGAGTTTTCCAGCCGTAATCGGAACGAGGACCTGGTGATGGATGAGCAGCGCCTTTAAATGAGAATCGCCATTGTTTTCGCCGGTATCATGATGATGATAGTTTTCCCGAAAGGGAGCTAGTTTTTCGAGCCATTGGTCAATATCCTCGATCAGACCTGATTCGTCGTCATTGACATAAACGCCCGCCGTAATGTGCATGGCCGAAACCAGCACCATCCCGTCTTTGATTCCACTTTTTGTGACAATGGCCTCGATCTGGGGAGTGATATGGATATAGGCCCGGTGTTTACGAGTGTGGAAAACGAGGTATTCGGTGTGAAATCGCATCCATCCTCCTTTTGCGCTGTCCAGAATATGCTTTTTCGGTTGCCGGCTTTGTCGGTCCTGTTACTCCCATCGCACATCCAAGTGTCACCAGCCGTTGCCCATCAATGCGGTTACTAAAGTCCAAAATCACCCTTTTTCTTCTGTGACTTGTCCGCTTTTAAGGGCTCATTAAGAATCTCTCTTGGCACCTCGAAAGATCCGAGTCCTCCGAATTCGCTCGACAGCCCCGGCTGCGCAGTGGACCCGGCATTGCGACTACGCCGGTACGGGACGAAAGGTGCGATTCGTGCGATTCATACAAAGGAGAGAAATGATGCGAAAGCTAGTCGGATTTGCCAGTTTGCTTTGCCTGTTTTCTATGCTGAGCCTGGCTCAGGAGACGCCCAAGCCGGAAGTGTATGCGGGCTATCAATTTACCAGCACCGATGGTGGTTGGCATGGTAACGGCTGGAACACGGGTGCAAACCTGTACATTCTGAAATGGTTGGGTGCTACTGGGGACTTCAGCGGGGTTTATGGCTCAAGCTCAAGCCTCTACACCTACACCTTTGGACCAACCGTCTCGACCCACAAGCACAACGTTTCGCCCTTCGGTCACGCCCTATTTGGTGGCGCACATGTCGGCGGCCCGGGATGGGGCGACAGCGGAATGGCGATGATGTTCGGCGGCGGCGTCGATCTGGGCAGGCAGAAGTTCGCCCTGCGTGCGTTCCAGGTTGACTGGATGGCTCTTCGCTTTAACGGTTTCACCGACAAGAACAATCTGCGGGTGAACACCGGCCTGATGTATCGTTTTTAGTAAGGATGAAAGGCTCGAAATCAGGCGGCCTGTGGGCCGCCTGATTGGCTTTGCGCAAGGCCCCGCTCACGGCCGCGTTAGGTCAGCATCCCGCAATCTTCCTCCTGCTTACCGGCTCTTAGCACCCCGGCCAGGCGTAACAGACCGTTTGACATTACCCGCGGAGAGCCCATTGCCAGCGGGAATTATGTTGTTGTCCACCATGGAGACCGCCTGCGCAGGGCTCGATGCGAAAAAAGGCGTTCTCTGAGGCTTTGAGATTCACGTGCCCATGCGGGCTG